>DASSGR010000195.1:0-98760 GCA_035693425.1 Solirubrobacteraceae bacterium | reverse complement strand
GCTGCACCTCAAACGGGAGCTTCTGCGACGTGTCGCAGATCCCGGCCGGCGCCGTCGCCGCGTTCCTGCCCGCCGACAACGCTTCGTTCGGCATCTGCCACACCGATGTCGACTCGGACATCGCGGGCGCCGCGCGCCGCGCTGCCGAGCTCGCTCGTGAGCGGGCCGGCGAGGAGCGCGAGCACTCGGTGCTGCTGATGCTCGCCGACGGGAAGATCTCCGACCAGCGGGAGACGGCACGCGGCGCGTACGAGGTCACGAGCGCTCTGATCCCATTCGTCGGCGGCGTGGCCGGCGACGACATGAGTCGCAACGGTGTGCGTACGTTCGGCGAGGGGCGCGTCGTCCGCGACGGGATCGTGTCGGTGTGGATCACGTCCGAGCGCCAGATGGCGTTCTCCGTCGACCACGGCTGGCGGCCGGTCGGCAAGCCGATGCTCGTCACCCGCGCCGACCGCTGCGTCGTCCACGAGCTCGACGGCCGTCCCGCCTACGAGATGTTCGTCTCCGGTCCCGGCGCCCCGCTCAACGAGAGCGCCGACACGTTCAACGAGAAGGCGCTCGCGCGCCCGGTTGGGCTGCCCAACGCACAGGGCCGCTACGAGGCGCGCCAGGTCCTCGACGCGCACGGGGACGGGTCGCTCGAGTTCACGACGGCGATTCCCGAGCAGACCGTGATGCAGGTGATGACCGGCGACTCGGACTCGTTGCTGCGCGGCGCCGGCTCAGCCGCCGCAACGGTGGCACGCGAACTCGACGCACCAATCCGCCTGGCGCTCGTGTTCTCCTGCGCCGCACGTGTGGCGCTGCTGGGCGACCGAGTTGCCGAGGAGGCGGAGCTGATCTCCAAGGAGCTCGGCGGCGCGCCGATCGCCGGGTTCTTCACCTTCGGGGAGTTCGCTCGCCTGAAGGGGTCGTCGGGCGTGCACAACTCGAGCGTCGCGATTCTCGCGCTGTAGCCCCGATGTCGCGCCTGACTGAGCTCGAGGCGGAGAACGCCGAGCTGCAGGAACGGGTCGAGACCGCGGAGCGGTACACGGCCGAGACGCTGCTGCGGGCCACGCGCCTGAACCAGGTGATCTCCCTGCTTGCGCATCAGGGCGACCTCGACGCGGTCATCGACCGCGCCGCGGTCGAGCTGGCAGAGCTGTTCTGCGCCGACATCGCGGTGCTGATGCTGTGCCAGGACGGGCGGCTCGCGGTCGAGGGCCACTGCGGCGTGCGCGGCGTGGACGTCCCGGCACAGCTGCCCGAGCTGCACGAGCTCGCACCGCTGACGCCGGAGGACCCGGTCCTGACCGGGCCCGCCGCAGAGGTCTCCGCGCCGGCGTGGCTGTCGCGCTACGGCGCCGAGCACGTCGCCTGGGCGCAGCTAGTGACGGGTGAGGAGTCGCTCGGGGCGTTGTTGCTCGTCCGCTGTGCCGACGCGCCGTTCGAGGACTCCGACCGCAAGGAGCTTCGCGCGATCGCCTACCGGATCGCGCTTGCGGTGGAGAACGGGCGCTTGAACGACCGCGTGACGCGGCGAGTGCAGCAGCTCCAGCGTCTGCACCAGCTCACGACAGAGCTCGCCGGCACGCTCGAGCTCGACGAGATCGGGCGACGAGTGGCCGAGACGCTGATCTCGGTCGTGCCGGTCCCCGCCGCCTCGATCTCGGTCCGCCGCAACGGGGCCGACGTCAAGCTGTTCGACCTTGGGACGCCGGACTCGGCCGACGGCGCGACCTGCTTTGCACTGCGCGCCGGCGGGACGGTGCTAGGGTCGGTAACGGTCGTCGGAACGCCCGCCCGAGGCTCGGACGAGCATGAGCTGCTGACCCACATCCTTCGCCTCGCGGCGCTGGCGCTGGACAAGGCGCTGCTTCACGAGCAGATCCTTGACCAGGCCCGCCACGACGCATTGACCGGCCTGCTCGGCCACCGAGTTTTCTTCGAAACGCTCGACGCGTGCTGCGCCTCGGGCAAGCAGTTCAGCATCGTGTTGATCGACATCGACGACTTCAAGCAGATCAACGACACGAAGGGTCACCAGGCCGGTGACGAAGCGCTACAGGGTGTGGCGACGGCGTTGCGCGCAGGCGTGCGCGACGGCGACCACGTGTTCCGCGTCGGTGGTGAGGAGTTCTGCGCGGTGCTGTTCGACGCCGACTCCGACGACGCGCTGGCCAGCGCCGAGCGGCTGCGGCGGCTCGTTGAGACGACGGTCGGACCACCGCGGATCACCGTCAGCCTCGGCGTCGCGACGTTCCCGGTCCACGCCGGCACGCGCCAGGACCTGATTGCCCACGCTGACGCCGGCCTGTACGCGTCCAAGCGTCGCGGCAAGAACTGCGCGACGATCGCCGGCGGCGACGACGTCGCCGAGGTCATGCCGATCGGGTCCGAGCCGGCGCTTGCGTTCCTGGAGCGGATGGCTCCGGGCGCCGCCACGCACGGCGTCGAGGTCGCGCAACTGTCTGTCGAGGTCGGCCGTCTGCTCGGGCTTTCCGACGAGGACGTGTCGGACCTGCGCCGGGCAGCCACGCTGCACGACGCCGGCAAGGTCGGCGTCCCGGACGCGATCCTGAACAAGCCAGGCCGACTCGACGACGACGAGTTCCGGGTGATCGAGACGCATCCGACGGTCGGCGCCCAGATCCTGCGCTCGTGGGGCGTCGACGAGAAGATCGTTGTGATTGTGGCCCAGCATCACGAGCGCATCGACGGCAGCGGCTACCCCGCCGGGCTGAGCGGCGACGCGATCAGCATCGAGGCCCGGATCATCCACGTGACCGACGCGTACATGGCGATGACCGAAAACCGCCCGTACCGTCGGGCGCTCCCCGCCGACGTCGCGCTCGCCGAGCTGATCGCCCACCGCGGTACGCAGTTCGACCCGGACGTCGTCGACGCGATGGTGATGCTGCGCGCCCGCCGCGCCTCCGACAAGGCCGCTTAGAGACGGGCTCTTAGGCGGGCGACTGCGACAGCAGCAGCGCCCGCGCCGGCTGCCGCCCGGCCTCATACACGTGCGGGACGTCGGTCGGAAACGACGCGTAGTCGCCGCCGGCCAGCTCGGTGATCCGCTCGACCGGACCGGCGATCAGCTTGCCCTCGAGCACGAACAGGTGCGCGCGGGAGCCGACAGGCTTGGGGTCGAGCTCCCGGGCCTGACGGGCGCTGAGTGAGATCTCGGCCAGGCGCAGCTCGCCGTCCACCACCAGCTCGTCGAGCGCTCGCTGCGGGATGCCGTCGACCTGGCTGACCCGGGCCTGTGCGCCGCGCATGATGCGGACTTCGCCGAGCGGCAGCTGCTCGAGCAGCTCGCCAATCGAGACGCGCAACGCGCCGGCGAGCCCGGCCAGCGTGTCGACGGTGGGGTTCGCGCGGCCGTTCTCGATGCTCGACAGCGTGGCCTTGCTGATCCTGGTGGCGCGGGCAAGCTCCGACAGCGACAGATGACGGGCGATCCGCAGACGGCGGAGGTTTGCGGCGAGCACGCCCTGGACAGCCTGATGGTCTACCATAGAAAACGAAGCGTTCAGTTTATCGAACGATGCCGCCGATCACCTTCTACTTCGACCTCGGCTCGCCCTTCGCGTATCTGGCCGCAGAGCGCCTGCACACGGTGTTGCCCGAGCCGGTGCATTGGCAGCCGGTGTTGTTGGGAGGTCTGTTCAGGCTGACCGGCCGCAGCTCCTGGGCGCTCGGTGACTTCCAGCGTCGTCAGGCGGGCATGGCCGACATCGAGCGCCGCGCACTCGCGTACGGCCTGGCGCCGATGCGCTGGCCGGACCCCTGGCCGGCGGACTACCTGACCGCGATGCGCGCGACCACGTACGCGTTCTCCGTCGGCCGGGGCCGCGAGTTTGCGATGCAGGCCTACCGCGACGCGTTCCAGCGCGGATCGGAGCTGAGCGTCGCCGAGACCGTGTTCGAGTCCGCGGCACGCGCCGGTCTTGATCCGGACGCGGTCCGCGCGGGTGCGAGTGACCCGCAGATCAAGCAGGCGCTGCGCGACGCCACCGACGCGGCGTACGATCGCGGCGTGTTCGGCGTGCCCACGATCGCAATCGGCAAGGAGCTGTTCTGGGGCGACGACCGGCTCGAGGACGCCGCCGCCCACCTGCAAGCAATCGGCCACCGTGTTTGACCCGGCCACACTGGCGGAGCCGATCGTCCAGGCACCCCTCGCCGGCGGTCCTTCGACGCCCGAGCTGGCGATCGCGGTCTGCGAGGCGGGCGGCCTCGGGTTCATCGCTGCGGGCTACAAGACGCCCGACGCACTGCGCGAGCAGATCGAGGCGGCCCAAACCAGGACCGACCGGCCCTTCGGCGTCAACATCTTCGTGCCCACCCCCGAGCCAGCCGACCCGGAGGCACTCGCCCCCTACCTGAGCAGGCTCGAGCCTGAGGCCGGGCGCCAGGGCGCCGAGGTCGGGGAGCCGCGCTTCGAGGACGATCACTTCGACGCCAAGCTCAAAGCAGTCTGCGATACGCGCCCCGCGGTCGTCTCGTTCACGTTCGGCTGCCCTGCGACCCAGGTGTTCAGTGAACTCCACGAGCACGACATCGCCGCCTGGGTGACGGTCACCAGCGGCGCCGAAGCCGCCACCGCGCTGGCCGCCGGCGCCGACGGACTGGTCCTCCAGGGAACCGAGGCGGGCGGGCACCGTGGCGCGTTCGTCGACAACGAAGACGCCGGCGGCATCGGCCTGCTGGCGCTCCTCCAGCTCGTCCGCCCGACCACCTCGCTACCGCTGATCGCGAGCGGCGGCATCGCACAGGGCGCCGCCGTCGCCGCCGTCCTGTGCGCCGGCGCCGCGGCCGCCCAGATCGGCACGGCCCTGATGCTCACGCCGGAGGCCGGGACCGAGCAGGCCCAGCGCGAGATCCTGAACGAGCCGATCCCGACGCGGCTCACCCGTGCGTTCTCGGGCCGGCTCGCCCGCGGGATGGTCAACAGGTTCATGCTCGAGCACAGCGACTCGGCTCCGATCGCGTATCCCGAGATCCATCACGCCACCTCGCCGTTGCGCGCGGCGGCTCGCAGGAACGGGGACGCGCACAGCTTCAACCTGTGGGCCGGCCAGGCCCACGAGCTCGCCCAGGCCCGCCCGGCGGGTGAGATCGTCCGCGAGCTCGGCGCCGACGCGCGGCGCACGATTCACGAGTTGGCACAGCGGTTGGACCAGACCGGCCGATAGAACTCAATCCATGTCAGACGCCGAGCTGGTGCTTCGCCGCGCGCGGCGGCCGCTGGTGCTCGGCATGGGCGGCGGCGGTGACGTCGTCGGCGCGCTGGCCACCGCCGAACACGCGCGGATCTACGACGGCGCCCAGCCCATGCTCGGCGGCGTCACCTGGGAGCGACGGCCGATCGACCCCGTCCCCGGCCCTCGCGCGGCGGCAGAGATCGTCGACGCCGACCATCTCGCGCCGGTCGTCATGCTCGCCCGCCCCGAAACCAGAGTCCGCGACCGCGACGTGTACTTCGCGGAGTCACGAATGGCGCAGGTGCTCGGCGAGCCCACCGTGCTGGTCGACATCAACGACGGCCCGCAAGCCGTCGCTGACGGTCTCGCAACCGCCGCCGACAAGCTCGACCGCGACCTGATCGTGTTCGTCGACGTCGGCGGCGACCTGCTGGCGCAGGGCGACGAGCCGGGGCTGCGCAGCCCCCTGTGCGACGCGCTGATGCTGGCGGCGGCCGCACGCCTGAGCGACGCCGGCCGGCCGGTGCTGGCGGCGATCTTCGGGATCGGCTGCGACGCCGAGCTCACGCCGGATGAGGTGCTCGCGCGACTGTCGGACGTCGCCGGGGCGGGCGGCTTTGCCGGCGCTCGCGGGCTGACCGAGCCGGTCGCGCGACGGCTCGAGCAGGCGATCGAGCTGGTGCCCACGGAGGCGAGCGCGCAGGCCGTGCGGGCCTACCGGGGCGCGTCCGGTCGCGCAACGATCCGCGGCGGGACGCGAACGCTCGAGCTGAGTCCCGTGGCGGCGCTGACGTTCTACCTGGATGTCGACGTGACGATGCGCACCTCAGGCAGGCTCGCCACCGCGCTGAACGACGCCTCAACCCTCCAACAGGCAAACGCGGCGCTGAACGCGCTCGGCGTGCGGACCGAGCTCGACCTCGAATCAGGGGCGGTCAGACCGTGAACACGATCTTGCCGACGACGTCGCCGGCGAGCATCGCCTCAAACCCCTGACGCGCGTCGGCGAGCGGCAGCGTCGAGTGGATCACGGGACGCACGTCGCGGTCCACGCATAGGCGCATCAGCCGCTCGAGCTCTTCGCGCGTGCCCATCGTCGAGCCGACGACCGATAGCTGCAGGAAGAAGATCCGGGCCAGCTCGGCCGGCTCCGGATCGCCGGTCGTGGCTCCGGAGACGACCACCGTCCCGCCGGGTTTGAGCGATCGGATCGAGTGCCCCCAGGTCGCCTTGCCGGTCGTCTCGAACACCGCGTCGACGCGCTCGGGCAGCCGTTCGCCGGACTCGAACACCTGGTCGGCGCCGAGCTTGAGCGCCTGCTCGCGCTTTTGTGCCGAGCGCCCGGTGACCCACACGCGGACACCCGCCGCGCTCGCCAGCACGGTCAGCGCGGTGGCCACGCCGCCGCTCGCGCCCTGAACGAGGATCGTCTGACCCGGGACGACCCTGCCGCGCGTGAACAGCATCCGGTACGCGGTCAGCCACGCGGTCGGCAGGCACGCCGCCTGCTCGAACGAAAGCTCGGGTGGCTTGGGGAGCACGTTCGCGCGCGGGACCGCGACCCGCTCGGCGAGCGCGCCCTGGTAGCGCTCGGACAGCAGCGAGCGGCGCGGGTCGAACGTCTCGTCGCCGCGCCAGCCCTCCGACGAGATCACCGCATGGACGACCACCTCGTTGCCGTCCTCGTCGAGGCCCGCCGCGTCGCAGCCGAGGATCATCGGTAGCTTGTCCTCGCCCAGGCCGACGCCGCGAAGCGACCACAGATCGTGGTGGTTAAGCGAGGCGGCTTTGACCGTCACCGTGGTCCAGCCGTCGGGCACCTCCGGGTCGGGGCGCTCCCCGACCTCCAGTCCGGAAAGCGGGTCCTTGGAGTCGATCCTGGATGCGTAGACCGCGAGCATCGGTGCATCATGCCGAACCGCGCCGCGGGCCGCCGGCCGGCCGCCCCTGCCAGAATCAGCCCATGGCCAGGGTCAAAGCTCAGGCAACGCGGACCGTCGACGCTTCCCCCGAGAAGGTGCTCGAGACGCTTCGCGACTACCGCGACGCCCGGCCGCGCATCCTCACCGACAACTACACGGCCTACCGGGTCGAGCAGGGCGGTCAGGGCGACGGCACCGTGATCGGCTTCCACTTCGCCGCGGGCGGCCGGGAGCGCGACTACCGCCTGCGCGTAGAGGAATCCACCGGCGAGCTGCGCGAACGCGACGAGCTGTCGTCGTTCGTGTCCACGTGGAGCGTCCAGCCCGCGGGCGCCGGCTCGAGCGTCACGATCGAGTCCTCCTGGGACGGCGCCAGCGGGATCGGTGGGTTCTTCGAGCGGACGTTCGCGCCGATGGGGTTGCGGCGGATCTACTCGCAGATGCTCGACAAGCTCGCCGCCGAAGTCAGCTAAGCCGTCGCCCGCTGCTCCCGCGCGAGCCGCCGCGCGACCCGCAGCGGCTCGGGGGTGCGTCGCGGCCCACACACGGCCAGGACGATCGAGACGGCAACCGACACATCGGTTCGCCAGCCCGGATGGATCGCCAGCGGGCGGGCCCCACGGCGCGTGCGCAGCCACACGCCGACGACCTCTGCCTCGAGCACCAACGGCGACGAGGCACCCACGACATCGTCGGGCCAGTCGCCGGCCGCCAGCAGAGGCCGGTGGGTCACGCCCACCGTTGGAACACCGAGCGCGGCCCCGAGTTGGATGGCCATTCCTGCGCGGCGTGGATGATCGCGGCCGGTTGCATCCACGAGCAGAACCTCGGGAGCCGTGGGCAGCGCCCGCACGGCCGCCTCGAGCACCAGGGCCTCCCGCATCGCCAGCAGCCCCGGGACGTATGGCGCGCCCGCCTCGCCGGAAACCGCCGCGCTGGCTGTCACGCGTCCGCCGCAGATCACGGCGGCCGCCGCCCAGCACGGATCACCGTGCGCGCCCGGCCCGGTGAGCCCGTGCTCAAAGCAGATCGCACACGCGCCCACCGCGAGCGGCCCGCCCGACCAGCTCCATGGCGCGGGCCTCGCTGCCGCGAGCGCGAGCTGCTCCTCGATCAGCGACGAGCTCCCGCGTCGAGCTCCTCGGCCACCGACCGCCACAGGGTCACGTGCACGGCCGGGCGCGAGCGCGTCGACGCGGTGCCGGCGCGCCCGGTCGACATCGCCTGCGTCGCCTCCGGCGTGGTCGCAAACCGCTGCAGCGCGAGCGCGGCCGGCAGCGCTCGCCCGAGACCCAGCGTGCTGGCGTGCCACATCTCGTCGATCGGCGTCCCGCGGACGTCGAGTCGCACCAGCGAGCGCCGGCGCACCGCGTCGATCACCGAGTGGGCGAGCGCGAGGATGATCCCCTCGCCGGCGGCCGCGGCCGCGATCGCCGCGGCGTGGCTGGTGTAGGGAGCGATGTCGCGCGGCGCCAGGCCGGTGCGCGCGAAGAACAGGCCGACGGTCGTGGTCGGGTCGACGTCCTGGGGCCCGATCACCCATCGCTCGCCGGCCAGCGCCGAGGGTGCGATGTCGCGCACGCCCGCGAGCTCGTGACCGGGAGCCGCAACGATCATCAGCCGCGAGCGCAGGAACGGGACCGACGCGATCGTGGTCGAGCGGTCGATGCCGGGATGCGGTCCCAAGGCGATGTCGGCGCGGCGGTGCTCGAGCGAGTCGGCGAACGACCCACCCTGGACGTCCTGCACGGAGATCTCGAGCTCCGAGCCGCTGCGGGCGGTGAACGCATCGATCAGCGGCCCGATGTGCTCGGCGACGATGCTGGTCGCGGCGATCTGAAGCTGCCGGGCCTGGCCGGGGGTCTCCTGCACCGAGCGTCGCGCCTGCTCGGCGAGGCTGAGAATCTCGCTCGCCAGCGCCGCTAGCCGTCGGCCGCCGGGCGTGAGCGCGATGCCGCGGCCGCTTCGCACGAACAGTTCGTCGCCGAGCTCCTTGCGCAGCGCCGCGACGGCAACCGAGACCGCGGGCTCGGTGACTTCGAGCTCCGCTGCCGCCGCCTTCACCGACCCGTGGCGCGCGACGAGCACAAACGACTGCAGCTGGGCGAGGGTCATCGACAACAAAGCCTAAGCGATCGCTTAGGTCTCCCTTGACGGCCCGCGCCGCAAGCGCAAGAGTTGCCGTCCGAGAGGAGAGATCAAGGGGCCCGCAGGACGCGAAGGGCCCCGCTTTCAGGCCTCACGGAAGCAGCCTTTTGCAAGTTCCAGCACCTTTTGAATACGCCCGGGCCACGAGCGTCGACAACGCGATCGAGCTGCTGTCACAGCTGGGCCCCGAGGCGCGCCTCCTGGCCGGCGGGCACAGCCTGCTGCCGATGATGAAGCTGCGGCTGGCGTCGCCGGAGTACCTGATCGACATAGACCCGCTCGCCGACGAGCTCGGCTACGTGACCGAGTGCGGCGACGAGGTTCGCATCGGGGCGATGACCCGTCACCGCGACCTCCTCGAATCCGACCTCCTGGGCGGCCGGCTGGCGATCTTCACCGACGCCGAGCGCGTGATCGCCGACCCGGTGGTGCGAAACCGGGGCACGATCGGCGGAGCTCTGTGCCAGGCCGACCCTTCCGAGGATCTCGTCGCCGTATGCGCGGCCGTCGGCGCGCAGATCGTGATCCGCGGGCTTGCAGGCGATCGCGTGATCGGGATGCGCGAGTTCTATCGGGGCCCGTATCGCACGGCGGTGGGTGCCGCGGAGATGCTCGTCGAGATCCGTGTCCCGCTGCGCGAGGACTCGGGCAGCGCGTATGAGAAGGTCGATCGCCGCGTGGGCGACTGGGCCGTCGCCGCGGCCGGGGCGGCGATCACGCTGGCGGCCGGCGAGATCGCAACCGCCGGCCTGGCGCTGGCGGCGGTCGGAGCCCGCGAGGTCACCTGCTCCGACGCCGAGGAAGCGCTGGTCGGCCAGGCCCCTTCTGACGCGTTGTTCGCACGCGCTGCTCTCGCCGCGCAGGCGGCGTGTGATCCGGTCACCGACCAGCGCGGGTCGGCCGAGTACAAGCGCCACGTCTCCGGTGTCCTGATCGAGCGAACGCTGCGGCGCGCGACAGCGCGCGCACGCGCGGAGCAGGGGTGATGCAGGTGACGGTCACGGTCAACGACACGGAGTACACGCGCGACGTCGAGCCGCGGATGCTGCTGGTGCACTTCCTGCGCGACGAGCTCGGGCTGACCGGCACCCACTGGGGTTGCGACACGTCCAACTGCGGCACTTGCGTCGTACTGATGGACGGAGAGCCTGTGAAGTCGTGCACGGTGCTGGCGGCGACGGCGTCGAGGTACGCGGTGCGCACGGTGGAGGGCATGGAGGTGGACGGCCGGCTCGATCCGGTGCAGCGTGGGTTCACCGAGGAGCACGGGCTGCAATGCGGCTTCTGCACGCCCGGGATGATGCTCACCGCCCGCGCTCTGTTAGACCGCAACCCGGACCCCACGGACGCCGAGATTCGCGAGGCGATCTCGGGCCAGATCTGCCGGTGCACCGGCTACGCGACGATCGTCCGCTCGATCCGCTGGGCGGCTGAGCATTCCAATCCGGAGGTGGACAGTTGATCTTTGAGACAGAAGAGGGGCCCGCCTCCGCCGCCCACATGGGCGGCTCCGGCACCCTCTGCGATCAAGGAGGTGTGACGTGACGGTGGTTGGTGCATCCACCGGCTGGTACATCGGTCTCGGGCTCGGCATCGTGGTGGTCGCTGTGGCCGCTGCGATCGTGATCACGATCGTGATGCTCGCGACCAGGATCTCCAAGCAGGCCAGGACGGCCGTCGCGGGAGTGGAGCAGGTCCGCGAGCAGACGACCGGGCTCGCCGGCATCGGCCGGATCAACGACTCGGGCGTGAGGATCCTGCACTCCGCCCGGGCGCTTCGAAAGGTGGCGGTCGGAAAATGATCTCCGTCGCAGCGCTTTCAAATCACGGCGCCTGGTGGATCGCGTTGGCGATCGGCTTGGTCGCCGCGCTCGCAGTAACGGCCCTGTTGGCGGTGCTCGTCGGCGCCGTCCAGGACATCAAGCAGTCCGTCAACGGCCTGCTGGACGTGGCGGGCAAGGTCGCCACCAACACCGCAAACATCCCCCAGCTCGAGGCCACGGCGCCGGTGCTGAGCCTGATCGTGGACGAAGCGGTGGTCCAGGACGGCTACATGAACGCACTCACCGACGGGTTCGGTGATGCGGCATGACAATTCTCGTGATCCTCACCGTGCTGCTGGCGATCGTGGTCGTGATCGTGCTCGCCGGCGCGCTGACCAAGATCCGCACCGACCTCGAGGAGGCCTCCCGCGGACTGGCGACGCTCGCCACGGCCCTCGAGGGCGTGGAGTCCGAGCACCTTCGCCCGTTGGAACCCGCCGTCAAGGCGATCAACGCCCAGTTCGAGGTGATCACCGGCGCACTGCCGGGGATCGCCAAGAAGGCCGCGGTCGTCGCAGAAAGGAGGCCGCGATGATCCTCGAGTGGATCGGAGCTTTGATCGTGCTGCTCGTCGTCCTGCCGGCCGTCGTGTACCTGCTGCGAGGCGTGCTGAACGCGGCGAACAGCATCGTGCCGAGCGTCCACCAGATCGCGGCCGTCGCGCACGCCGGGTCCGCCGACCTCGACGCGGTGCCGCTCCTGCTGACGACGCAGGACCAGGTAATAAAAACGATCGAGTCGGCCGCTGACTATGGCGGCTCGCTCGACGCGATCGTCGACGACGCCTGAGAGGAGGAGGAGCGATGCCAGCAGCTGGTGTAGTGATGATCATCGGGGTGCTCCTGATCGTCGTCGCGCTCGTCTACTACCTGGTCTCGACGATCGTGGCGCTGCAGAAGATCACCAAGGGACTCGACGACGCGATTGCGGGCGTCGGCGAGATCATCCAGAAGACCGAGCCCGTCAACGAAGTCGTTGAGACGATCAACGCCAACCTCGACGCCGGCGTTGACCTGCTCGAGGGACTGCTCGTCAAGAAGGCGGGCATGGCGGACGCGGTCGGCCTGGTCGACGGTCTCTACCCGGGCGCCGCGGCGGACGGGTTCCGCAACTTCCCAGAGAGCAAGACGACGAGGGCGCCGCGCATCTCCGAGGTGTACACGCGCGGGACGCTGACGCTCGCCCGCCTGGGCCGTGAGGCCCCGATCGCGGCTGCAAGCCCTGCCGGGCCGGCGCTGCGCAACCCGGCTTACGGAAGCCTCGCGGCGCGTTTGCTGTATCCCGAGGTTCGCCAGAGCAGGCCGGCAAGCCTGGACCGATCGCCGGTGATCGGCACAGACTCACCGGTGCAGTACGAGCCATCCCAGACGCCGGGAATCCGCACGCGGATGCCCGTCGCGGCGGGCATGGCGGAGCCGCCCGGTCAGCAGGAGGAGCAGCGCGGGAGCGAGCTCCCGTCCTCGGGATTGGCGTTCCTTCGCCGTCTGAAAAGGGAGCGGGACTGATGCAGACTCCAGCGCCATTTGAATACGAACGCGCGACCAGCGTCGAGGGAGCGATCGCGTCGCTGGTCAAGCACGACGGGGACGCCCGGATCATCGCCGGCGGGCACAGCCTGCTGCCGATGATGAAGCTGCGGCTCGCGACCCCCGAGCACCTGATCGACATCAACGATCTCGAGGATCTCGCCTACATCCGCCAGGAGGGGGACGTGGTCCGGATCGGGGCGCTCACGCGCCACTCAGAGCTCGAGAAGTCCGAGTTGCTCGCAGAGCACCTGCCGGTGTTCCGCGACGCCGAGGAGGTGATCGCCGACCCGGTGGTGCGAAACCGCGGAACGATCGGCGGGTCGCTGTGCCAAGCCGATGCGGCCGAGGACCTGAGTGCGGTGTGCGCCGCGCTGAAGGCTCAGCTCGTGATCCGTGGCCCCGAGGGCGAGCGGGTGGTCGGGATGGACGGGTTCTACACCGGGCCGTTCACGACTACGGTGGGCGCCGACGAGCTCCTGACCGAGATCCGCCTCCCGTTGCGTCCGCACGGCGGCAGCGCGCACGAGAAGGTCGAACGGCGGGCCGGCGACTTCGCGATCGCGGCCGCTTCGGCGGCTGTGTGGGTCGACGGCGGCACGATCTCCGACGCGGGCGTCGCGCTCAGCGCCGTCGGGCCGATCACCATCCAGGTGACCCGCGCTGAGGAGCTGCTGCGTGGCAAGCAGCCATCCGAGGAGCTGTTCGAGCAGGCCGGGGCGATCGCCGCCGAGGACTGCGCGCCGCTGGCCGACGGCCGCGGCACGGTCGAGTACAAGCGCCACCTCGCGGGCGTGCTCAGCAAACGCGCACTGCGACGTGCCACCGCGCGCGCCCTGCACCAGGAGGTTTCGTAGTCATGGACGTCACGATCACGATCAACGGGCAAGAGGTCGCGCGCGACGTCGAGCCGCGACAGTTGCTCGTTCACTACATCCGCGAGACGCCCGGCCTGACCGGGACGCACTGGGGCTGTGACACCTCCAACTGCGGCGCCTGCGTGGTGCTGATGGACGGCAAGCCAGTGAAGTCGTGCACGATGCTCGCCGCGATGGCGCAGGGGCATGAGATCAGCACGGTTGAGTCGCTCGAGGTCGATGGTCACCTCGATCCGATCCAGGAGGGCTTCCACGAGAAGCACGCGCTCCACTGCGGCTTCTGCACGCCCGGAATGCTGATGACGACACGCGCGTTGCTCAACGAGAACCCGAACCCCACCGAGCACGAGATCCGCACCGCGATCTCGGGCGCGATCTGTCGCTGTACGGGCTACAAGAACATCGTCGCCGCGGTCCAGTGGGCGGCCGAGCACGAAGCCTCGACTAGGCAGGAGGTCTGAAACCACATGGCCACGATTGAAAACCCGCCCAGCCCGGCCACGGGAAGGATCATCGGATTCGGGCCGCTGAAGCGCAAGGAGGACGCGCGCTTCATTCGCGGCAAGGGCACCTACCTCGACGACATCCGCCTGCCCAGGATGCTGCACGGGGCGATGCTCCGCAGCCCCTACGCGCACGCCAAGATCGTCTCGATCGACACGACCGAGGCGCTGGCGGCGCCGAACGTGGTCGCGGTGATCACGGCCAAGGACCTGGAGACGCTCGGGCTGGCCTGGATGCCGACGATCTCCTACGACACGCAGGCCGTGCTCGCTGGCGACAAGGTGCGCTTCCAGGGCCAGGAGGTCGCGTTCGTGATCGCGACCGACGAGTACTCGGCGCGCGACGCCCTGCCGCTGATCGACGTCGAGTACGAGCCGCTGCCGGCGGTGGTCAACGCGCGCAAGGCGCTCGATCCCGACGCACCGCTGATCCGCGACGACAAGGACGGCCAGGAGGACAACCTGGCCAGCCCGACCTGGGAGGCCGGCGACGCCGAGGCCACCGACCGCGTGTTCGCCGAGGCCGACACGATCGTGACCCGCGACATCATCTATCCCCGCTGTCATCCGGCGCCGCTGGAGACGTGCGGGATGATCGCGGACTTCAACGCACAGACCGGTCAGCTCGACATCTACAACGGCAACCAGGCGCCGCACGCCCACCGCACCGTATACGCGCACGTCGCCGGCCTGGCCGAGCACATGATCCGGATCCGCTGCAACGACATCGGCGGCGGCTTTGGCAACAAGGTGCCGGTGTACCCCGGATACGTGTGCGCGATCGCCGGCTCGATCGTCGGCGGCGCGCCGGTCAAGTGGATCGAGGACCGTTCGGAGAACCTGATGTCCACGGGGTTCGCGCGCGACTACGTGATGCACGCGGAGATGTGCGCCAAGGACGGCAAGATCACCGGCCTGCGCGTCGACGTGATCGCCGACCACGGGGCGTTTGACTCGACCGCGCAACCGACCAAGTTCCCCGCCGGCTTCTTCCACATCTGCTGCGGGTCATACGACCTGCAGGCCTCGCACGTGAAGGTCAAGGCGGTCTACACCAACAAGGCGCCCGGCGGCGTCGCCTACCGCTGCTCGTTTCGGATCACCGAGGCGGTGTACCTGGTCGAGCGGATGGTCGGCGCGCTGGCGCTCGAGATGGGCGTCGACCAGATCGACCTGCGGATGCGCAGCTTCATCAAGCCCGAGCAGTTCCCGTTCGAGACGACGACCGGCTGGACGTACGACTCGGGCAACTACGCGCAGACGATGAAGGTCGCGATGGACATCGCGGGCTACGACGACCTGCTGCGCGAGCAGGCAGAGAAGCGCGAGCGCGGCGAGCTGATGGGAATCGGCGTGTCGTTCTTCACCGAGGGCGTGGGCGCCGGCCCGCGCAAGCACATGGACATCCTCGGGCTGGCGATGAACGACGGCGCCGACCTGCGCGTGCACCCGTCCGGGAAGGCGGTCGTCAGCCTGTCGGCGCAGACCCAGGGACAGGGGCACGAGACGACGTTCGCGCAGATCGTCGCCGAGGAGCTGGGGATCCCGCCCGAGGACGTCGAGGTGCGCCACGGCGACACCGACAAGTCGCCCTACGGTCTGGGGACCTACGGCTCGCGCTCGACCCCGGTCAGCGGCGCCGCGGTGGCCGTCGTCTCGCGCAAGGTGCGCGACAAGGCGCGCGCGATCGCCGCGACGATGCTCGAGACCCGGCCCGAGGACTTGGCCTGGGAGAAGGGCCGCTGGTTCGTCAAGGGCGATCCCGAGAAGGGGGCAATGATCGAGGAGATCGCAGCACGCGCATACAGCGGCGAGCCGATGCCCGAGGGCATGGAGGGCGGCCTCGATGCGCAGGTGATCTACGACCCGCCCAACCTGACCTACCCGTACGGCGCGTACATCGCGGTCGTCGACATCGACGCCGAGACGGCCGCGGTCAAGGTCCGCCGGTTCATCGCGGTCGACGACTGCGGCGTGCGGATCAACCCGATGATCGTGGACGGCCAGATCCACGGCGGCCTTGCCGAGGGCATCGGGATCGCGCTGATGGAGGTGATCACGTTCGACGAGGAGGGCAACTGCCTCAACGGCTCCTTCATGGACTACCTGATCCCGACCGCGCTGGAGTGCCCGGACTACGAGCTCGGCGCGACGGTCACGCCGTGCCCGCACCATCCGCTCGGCGCCAAGGGCGTCGGTGAGTCGCCGAACGTGGGCTCGCCGCCGGCGATCGTCAACGCGGTGATCGACGCGCTGCATCAGACCCACGGCGTCGATCACATCGACATGCCGTGCACGCCGTCGCGGGTGTGGGAGGCGATGCAGGGCCGCGCCACGCCGCCGCAGTGAGATGAGCGAGCTGCCGGTAACCGGAGGGGCTGCAGACGAGGTCCGCCGGCTGGTGCCCGACATCGAGACGTTGGGGCAGCGGCTGGCGGGCGTCGACTACCTGGTCGACGAGGGCCTGGCCACGTCGATGTTCCTCAGCCTCCGGCTGCCGCAGCCGCTGCTGCTCGAAGGCGAGGCCGGCGTCGGCAAGACCGAGGCCGGCAAGTCGCTGGCGGCGGTGCTCGACACGCCGCTGATCCGCCTGCAGTGCTACGAGGGGATCGACGCCGCCGAGTCGCTGTATGAGTGGAACTACCCGCGGCAGCTGCTCAGCATCCGGCTGGCGGAGGCGCGCGGGACCGAGTTGCGCGAGGAGGACCTGTTCGGTCCCGACTACCTGATCCGCAGGCCGCTGCTGCGCGCGCTGGAGCATCCGGGGCCCCGACCGGCGGTGCTGCTGATCGACGAGATCGACCGCGCCGACGACGACTTCGAGGCGTTCCTGCTGGAGCTGCTGGCCGAGGCGGCGGTCACGATCCCCGAGCTCGGCACGGTGCGGGCGACGCATCCGCCGATCATCGTGCTGACCTCTAACCGCACCCGCGACCTGCACGACGCGGTCAAGCGGCGGTGCCTGTATCACTGGATCGACTACCCGACGCCGCAACGCGAGATCGACATCGTGCGCCGCCGCGTCAGGGGCGCGTCCGACACGCTCGCGGTTCAGGTCGTGGGCGCGGTGGCCCGGATGCGCAACTCCGACGTGCAGAAGCCGCCAGGGATCGCCGAGGCGATCGACTGGCTGTCGGCGCTGACCGTGCTCGGCGTCGGCGAGCTCGACGAGCATGCGCTCGAGCGGACGCTGGGCTCGGTGCTCAAGTACGCAGAAGACCAGGAGGTTGTGCGGGGTGGCGGTCTTGCGGAGCTGGTCGCGGGCGTGCGGGGAGGTGGCGATGGCTGAGTTCACCGTGCAGACGGTCGGCCTCGACCTCCCCGAGGTGGCCGCCGCGTTCAGCCGGCGGCTTCACGACGCGGGCGTGCCGGTGACGGTCGAGCGCACCACGGGGTTCGCGCAGGCGCTCGCACTCGTGCAGCCGATCTCGCGCCGCCGCCTGTACTGGACCGCGCGGGCGGTGTTCGTGTCCGACCCCTCACAGGTCAAGGCGTTCGACGCGGTGTTCTTCGCGGTGTTCGGGGCGCGCATCGCCGCCGACGAGCCCGCTGCCGACGACATGCAGTCGGCGCCGGCCGACCCGAACGAGCGACCGCACTCCGACCACAAGACCAATCTCGTCGGCCCGGTGCCGCTCGGCGCGATCGCGAGCTCGACGCCGCCCGCCGGCGACCGCGACGTCGATCCCGACCGGGAGGTGGCGGTCCCGATGGCCGCCTCAGACGAGGAGCTGCTGCGCGACAAGCGCTTCGACGCGCTCGAGCCCGACGAGCTCGCCCAGATCTACCGCCTGATGGCGCGCCTGCGCGTGGCCACGCCCGTGCGCCGCACGCGGCGCGCCCGCCGCGACCGCCACGGCGAGCGGATCGACATGCGCCGCACGCTGCGCGGGAGCCTGCGGAGCGGAGGCGACCCGATCCGGCTTGCCCGTCGTCGGCGCCGCGTCGTCCGCAGGCGGATGGTGATGCTGTGCGACATCTCGGGCTCGATGGAGCCGTACGCGCGCGCATACCTGCAGTTCCTGACGAGCGCCGCGGGCGGCCCTGGACGCGCCGGTGCAACCAGGTCCGAGGCGTTCGTGTTCGCTACGCGGCTGACGCGGGTGACCCGGGCGCTGCAGTCGCGCAGCCCCGAGCGCGCGATCCAGCGCGCGGCCGCGGCCGCGCCCGACTGGTCCAGCGGGACGCGGATCGGGGACGCGCTCAAGCAGTTCAACGACCGCCATGGCCGCCGGGGGATGGCCCGCGGCGCGGTGATCGTGATCCTGTCCGACGGCTGGGAGCGGGGCGCGCCCGAGCAGGTCGGCCGGCAGATGGAGCGGCTGGCGCGGCTGGCGCACCGCATCGTGTGGGTCAACCCGCGCGTGGCGGCGAGCGGCTTTCATCCGCGCGCCGGCGGCATGGCGGCGGCGCTGCCCCATTGCGACGCGCTCGTCAGCGGCCACAGCCTGCGGGCGCTGGAGGAGGTCGCGACCGCGATCTCGGCGCCGCGCGGTGCAGGGCGGCCGCTGGCGACGAGCTGGAAGCCCGACGAGACCGCGACCGCCGAGCACGAGGAGGAGGCGTGGGCCAGCGCCACGCCGGTGCAGGGCAGCTCGGTCGCGATGCCCAGCGGCTACGGACCGAGCAGAGGGCGCACCACGCCGGGATGGGGGCCCGATGGCCGCTGAGCCGACCACCGGTAAGCGCTGCATCTACCCGGGGTGCGAACGCCCCGCGGTCCCGCCGCATCCGCTTGGGGGACCGCAGCCCAGCTTCTGCGATCTCGAGCAGCACAACGCGTTGACCGCCCACCAGGAACGCCAGCGCCGCGCGCGCGAGGCGGCCGAGGAGGAGCACAAACAGTGAGGAGGTTCAGTCGTGGCCAATGAGGCGTACCGGGCGGTGTTCCTGCGCGTGCACCCGACCGGCAAGATGGTGCTCAGCCTGACCACCGAGTCAGATGGGCAGGAGTCCAAGTACGCGCAGCTTGTCGCCGACGAGCTCGGCGTGCCCGCGCTCGACGTCAAGGTCGTGCCCGCCGACACCAACCGCTTCGGCACCGGGCACGGCTTCAACACCGCCCCTTCGGATGGGACGTCGGCGGCGGTCACCAGCGCCAGCACCAAGATCCTCGACAAGGCACGGCTGCTGGCGGGCGCGGCGCTCGACGCGCCGGCCGACAGCCTGCAGTGGGACAACGGCGCGTTCGTTGCGGCGGGCGACGGCGGCGAGGGCAGGACGATCGCCGACATCGCCCTGTACGCGCACGGAAGCGGTGCCCTTCCTCCCGGCGTCGAGGGCGGCCTCGACGCGCAGACCGTCTACCGCGACTGACGCGATGCCACTAACTCCGGGAAGGCACGCCGTCGGTCCCGAGAACGGGAGGCTGACGGTCCACACGATGAAGGGCGGGGCGGCCGCCAAGGCCGGACACAACCTCGTGATCGAGGTCACCTCGTGGCAGGGCGCGCTCCACGTCGGCGACGAGACGACCGTCACGCTGCGCGCCGACGCGCGGTCGATGCGCGTGCGCGAGGGCAGCGGTGGCATGACCTCGCTCGGCGACGGCGACAAGGAGAACATCGAGCAGACGATCGACGACGAGGTGCTCAAGGGCACGCCGATCGAATTTCGCTCGACGGCGTGCGAGGTCAGTCCGGAGGGCGACCGTCTGACGGTCTCGGGCGAGCTCGAGCTGGCCGGGCGCCGGGCGCCGGTCACGTTCGAGCTGCTGGTTGAAGGCGGTCGTCTCAGCGGGTCCGCGACGGTCAAGCAGACCGACTTCGGGATGAAGCCTTACTCCGCATTGTTCGGAACGCTCAAGGTCCTCGACGAGGTCCAGGTCGCCGTGGATGCACGTCTCGACGGACCTCGGACAGAAGGAGACTGATACATGGTTGAACTGGATCACCCGTTTCAGACCGGGAAGCCGATCGACGAGAACTGGGAGGCGATCCTGGACCTGGAGCGCCTGGTCCCGTGCGTCGAAGGCGGCAGCGTGATCGAGAAGGTCGATCCCGAGCAGGTCAAGGCGGAGATCAAGATCAAGATGGGCGCGATGTCCTTGAAGTTCAAGGGCACGGTCGCGGTCGTCGAGCAGGACCCCGAAGCGCACCGCGCGGTGTTGCGGGTCAAGTCCAAGGAGGCCGGCGGCCAGGGCCACGCCAACGCGGACGTCACGTTCTCGCTGTCTGACGGCGGCGGCACGATCCACACCGCGGCGCAGATCACCGGCAAGGCCGCGTCGATGGGCGAGGGGGTCGTGACCAGCGTGCTCGACGCGCTGATCAAGGACTTCACGGAGAAGCTCGCCAACATTTAGCCATGGCTGTTAAGACGATGCGACGCGTCAAGCCCGGGGAGATCCCGATCGACGGCGGCACCGCCGTCCAGGAGAACCCCGACCGTCCGGTGTTCCGCGGCAACGGACCTGACGACCACGTGTGCGTGGAGTGCGGCAACGTGCTGGCGGCGTCAATGCCGCCGGAGTACATGAACCGCAAGGTGCGGGTGCGCTGCGGGCGCTGCAACACGGTCAACGTCGCCGTCGAGATCGAGGGCGTGGACTACGCCTCGGTATGGAAGCGAAAGCCGGTGAGTTGATGGGCTTTGGTCGCATGATCCGCAAGGAGGACGCCCGCTTCATCCGCGGTCAGGGCACGTACGTCGACGACGTGCAGCTGCCCGAGATGTTGCACGGCGCGATCCTGCGAAGCCCGTACGCGCACGCCCGGATCGTCTCGATCGACGCGACCGCCGCGCTCCAGCACCCGCGCGTCCACGCGGTGATCACCGGCAGGGAGCTTGCGGCGCGCGGGCTTGCGTGGATGCCGACGATGTCCCAGGACACGCAGGCCGTGCTGGCCACCGACAAGGTGCGCTACCAGGGGCAGGAGGTCGCGTTCGTGATCGCCGACGACCGCTACTGCGCGCGCGACGCGCTGGAGCTGATCGACGTCGAGTACGAGCCGCTGCCGGTGGTGGTCGACGCAGCCGCCGCGCTCGAGCCTGGCGCGCCGGTGATCCGCGACGATCGCGAGGGACAGGTCGACAACCACATCTTCGACTGGGAGGCCGGCGACGAGGCGGCCACCGACGATGTATTCGCGCGCGCCGACGTGGTCGTCGAGCAGGAGATGCGCTTCCCGCGCTCGCACCCGGCGCCGATGGAGACGTGCGGCGCGGTCGCGTCATACGACAAGGTGTCCGAGAAGATGACGCTGTGGTGCACGACGCAGGCGCCGCACGCGCACCGGACGGTGTACGCGCTGCTAACCGGGATGCCCGAGCACAAGATCCGCGTGATCTCGCCCGACATCGGCGGCGGCTTTGGCAACAAGGTGCCGGTGTATCCGGGCTACGTGTGCGCGCTGGTGGGCTCGATCGTGACTGGCAAGCCCGTGAAGTGGATGGAGGACCGCTCGGAGAACCTGATGTCCACCGGGTTCGCGCGCGACTACGCGATGAAGGGCGCGATCGCGGCCATGGCGCGGGGCAAGATCCTCGGCGTGCGCGTGGAGGTGCTGGCCGACCACGGCGCGTTCAACACGACCGCGCAGCCCACCAACTACCCGGCCGGTTTCTTTCACGTATTTACCGGCTCCTACGACCTGGAGGCCGCCCACTGCCGCGTGCGCGGCGTCTACACCAACAAGGCCCCCGGGGGCGTCGCGTACGCATGCTCGTTCCGGATCGCCGAGGCGGTGTACCTGGTCGAGCGGATGGTCGACTGCCTGGCGCGTGAGCTCGACGTCGATCCCGCCCAGCTACGGCTTGCAAATCTGCTTGCACCCGAGCAGTTCCCTTACCGGTGCAAGACCGGCTGGGTGTATGACTCAGGTGACTATGAGGTGACCCTGCGCAAGGCGATGGACCTGATCGGCTACGACGAACTGCGCGCCGAGCAGGCGCGGCTGCGCGAGCGCGGCGAGCTGATGGGGATCGGCGTCGCGTTCTTCACCGAGGCGGTCGGCGCGGGACCTCGCCGGCACATGGACATCATGGGCCTGGGGATGAACGACGGCGCCTCGCTGCGCGTGCATCCGACCGGCAAGGCCCAGCTCGGGATCAGCGTCCAGACCCAGGGCCAGGGACATGAGACGACGTTCGCGCAGATCGTCGCCGAGGAGCTCGGGATCCCGCCGCAGGACGTCGACGTGATCCACGGCGACACCGACACCACGCCGTATGGCCTGGGCACGTACGGGTCGCGTTCCACCCCCGTCAGCGGCGCCGCTACCGCGATCGTGGCCCGCAAGGTCCGCGACCGCGCCCGGATCGTCGCCTCGGCGATGCTCGAGGTGGCCGCCGAGGACCTCGCGTGGCAAAAAGGCCCGCCCGCCCGCTGGTACGTGAAGGGAGACCCGGAGCAGGGCGCCACGATCCAGGAGATCGCGATGGCCGCGCGGGGATCGATCGAGCTGCCCGAGGGCGTCGAATCCGGGCTCGACGCCGAGACCGTGTACGACCCGCCGAACCTGACGTTCCCGTTCGGCGCCTACGTCTGCGTGGTCGATGTCGATCCGGGCACCGCCAAGGTAAAGGTCCGGCGGTTCGTCGCCGTCGACGACTGCGGTGTGCGGATCAACCCGATGATCGTCGAAGGGCAGGTGCACGGCGGGCTGACCGACGGCGTGGGCATGGCGCTGATGGAACAGATCTCCTTCGACGAGGAGGGCAACTGCCTCAACGGGTCGCTGATGGATTACCTGATCCCGACGTCGCTCGAGGTGCCCGACTGGGAGACCGACTACACCGTCACGCCGTCACCGCACCATCCGATCGGCGCCAAGGGAATCGGCGAATCGGCCACGGTCGGGTCGCCGCCTACGATCGTCAATGCGATCTGCGACGCGCTGGCGCCTTATGACGTCAGGCACGTCGACATGCCGTGCACTCCATCGCGGGTGTGGGACGCGATGCACTCCGAGCATTCAGGAGGCTCACCGCAATGATCAGAGGAGAGCTGGCCCAGCGAGCCCAGCGGCTCACCGCGGACCGCGTTCCGTTCGTGCTGGCGACCGTCGTCCGGGCCCGCCAGCCCACCAGCGTGCGCGCCGGCGACAGCGCGATCGTGCTCGGCGACGGGGCGATCGAGGGGTTCGTGGGTGGCACCTGCGCGACCTCGTCCGTGCGTCTGCACTCGTTGCGCGCGCTCGAAACCGGGGATGCTGTGTTGCTGAGGCTGGTGCCGGACGAGACCGGGTTCGATCCCGAGACGGCCGACGGCACCGTCGTCGTCGAGCACAACCCCTGCTTGAGCGGCGGCGCGTTGGAGATCTTCCTCGAGCCTCAGCTGCCCGCCGCGCGGTTTGTGGTGGTCGGTGAGACCCCGATCGCGCAAGCCTTTTCAGAGATTGCCGGGGCGGCCGGCTACGACGTGTGCGTGGCGTCCGCCGATCAAGCCGAACCCAAGTCCAGCGACGCGGCGGTGATCGTCGCGTCGCATGGCACGGGGGAGGAGAGGGTGCTCGAAATGGCCCTGAGCGCCGGCGTCCCATACGTCGCGCTCGTCGCCAGTCGGGTACGCGGAGCCGCCGTTGCGGCGGCACTCGACGTGCCGGACGAGCTCCGTCTACAGCTACACACGCCCGCCGGGTTGGACATAGGCGCGCGGACACCAGCTGAGATCGCGGTTGCGATCCTGGCCCAGCTGGTGGCCGAGCACCATGCGCACCCAGTTCCCGCTCCGCCGGTCACCGTCAGGGCTGCTACGGCGACCGATCCGATCTGCGGGATGGAGGTGGCGGTCACGGATGCGACCCCGCATCTTGATGCCCCCGGCGGGCGGGTGTACTTCTGCTGTACGGGATGCCGCGACAAGTACGCCGAGCGAGTCGCCCGGTGATGTCGGCGGACGGTGAGCCGTTCGTCGCGGGCCTGGTGCTGGCGGCGGGCGGCTCCAAGCGGCTGGGCCGGCCCAAGCAGCTGTTGCGCTACGGGACGGGCACGCTGCTGGGGCACGTGCTCGACACCGCGCGGGCGTGCGGCTTCGATCAGACCCTGTGCGTGCTGGGCGGGGCTGCGGGCGAGGTTCGAGACGGCGTGCAATTCGACGGGGTTGGAGTGGTCGAGAACCGCGAGTTCGGCGACGGTTGCTCGTCGTCGATCGCGGCCGCGCTGGGCGCGGTGGACCCCCGCGCCGACGTGCTGGTGCTGATGCTCGGAGATCAGCCCGGCGTGACCGCCGACACGGTCGCGGCGCTGTTGGCCGGACGCGGAGACGCCCCGCTGGCGGTCTGCGCCTACGACGACGGCCGCGGCCATCCGCTGGCGTTTGCGCGGGGCATGTTCGAGGCCCTGTCTAACCTCCATGGAGACAAAGGAGTCTGGAAGCTCCTCGATCGATTCGCGGACGAGGCGGTTGACGTCGCGGTCGCGGGTCCGATCCCCCGAGATGTGGATACCTGGGAGGACTACGAAGCGTTGCTTGCGTCATGAATTCGGTACTGGACACGATTGAGAACTGGATCAAGCGGGGCGATCGCGTCGCCGTCGCGACCGTGGTGGACACCAAGAAGTCAGCGCCGCAGCCGGCGGGCACCAAGATGGGCATCAACGAGCTCGGCGAAGTCGTCGGCGCCGTCTCGGGCGGATGCGTCGAGGGCGCGGTCGTCGAGGTCGCCGAGCGGATCATCGACGGCGCCGACCCGCAGCTGCTGCACTACGGCATCGCTGACGACGACGCCTGGGACGTGGGGCTGCCGTGTGGCGGCGAGATCAGCGTCTGGGTGCAGAACTACATCTCCGGCGAGGCGCAGGCGCGCTTCACCGAGCTTGCGCAGAGTGGCGCCCGGGCGGCGCTTGTGACCGTCGTGC
The DNA here is from genome assembly GCA_035693425.1 of Solirubrobacteraceae bacterium. Classification (GTDB taxonomy): domain Bacteria; phylum Actinomycetota; class Thermoleophilia; order Solirubrobacterales; family Solirubrobacteraceae; genus Palsa-465. The sequence continues at coordinate 73,965 of DASSGR010000195.1, read as the reverse complement.
AGGACGCGCGGGCGACCGGGGCGCGCATGCTGGTGCTGCCTGACGGCGAGCCCGAGGGCACGCTGGGCGATTCCGGCCTCGATTCGGCCGCCGTCGGACTCGCGCGCGAGGCGTTGTGGACCGAGCGCTCGGAGCTGCACGAGGTCGGCGAGTCGAAGCTGTTCGTCGACGTCGTGGCGCCGCCGCCGCGCCTGTTCGTCGTCGGCGCCGTGGACTTCGCCGCGCAGCTTTGCGAAGTCGCCAAGATCGCCGGCTGGCGCCCGTTCGTGATCGACCCGCGGGCGCGGTTTGCGACCACCGCGCGGTTCCCGGCCGCCGAGCGCGTGATCGTCGCGTGGCCGGACGAGGGCTTCGCCCAGCTCGACCCGATCGACCCGGCGACGGCGATCGCGGTACTGACGCACGATCCCAAGCTCGACGACGCGGCGCTGCGTGCCGCGCTGGACTCCGAGGCCTTCTACATCGGCGCGATGGGCAGCCGCAGGGCGCAGGCGCGACGGCGCGAGCGGTTGCTGGCCGCCGGCCTGGACGCCAACCTCCTGGACCGTGTGGCGGCCCCGATCGGGCTCGACCTCGGCGCGCTGACGGCGGCCGAGACCGCGCTTTCGATCATGTCGGAGATCGTCGCCCTGCGCCACGGCCGCGTCGGCGGGCGGCTGATCGAGGCGCGGGGCCGGATTCACGACGTCGTACCCGCGTAGGGCATAGATTCTGCGCGCATGCGCGTGTTCATCACCGGGGCATCCGGGTTCATCGGCCGGGCGCTCTGCGAGCGCTACGCGGCCGACGGTCACGAGGTGCGCGGTTGTGACCTGGTCGGCGACCCGGAGCGGCACGTGGTGGCCGGAGACGTGGCCGTGCCGGGGTCATGGCAGGAGTTTGCGGCCGGCAGCGAGGTGGTGATTCACACCGCCGCCGCGGTCACGCTGCGCCTCGAGCGCCGCGACGCGATGTGGCGCTCCAACGTGCTCGGTACGTCGAATGCGATCGAGGCGGCGCGTCGCGCCGGCGCGCGGCGGTTCGTGCATTTCTCCTCGGTCACGGTGTTCGGGCTCGAATTCCCCGACGGGGTCGACGAGGGCTACCCGGTGCACAACTCGTTCATCCCGTACCCGGATTCGAAGATCGCCTCTGAGCAGGTGGTCCTGCAGGCGCACCTCGACGGGAAGGTGGAGTGCACCGTGGTACGCCCGGGCGACGTCTACGGCCCGCGCTCGCGCGCCTGGGCGATCGTCCCGGCCGAGCTGATGCGCCAGCGTCGGTTCATGCTGCCCGGCTGGGGCCGCGGGATCCACTCGCCCGTGTACATCGACAATCTGGTCGACGGCGTGGTGCTCGCGGGCATGTCGACGGACGCCGCCGGCCAGGTGTTCACGCTGTCTGACGGGATCGGCGTGCCGTACCGCGAGTTCTTCGCCCCGTACGCCGAGCTGGTCGGGCGACGGCTGGTGCTGCTGCCCACCCGCGTCGCGCTCGGGGCCGCGGCCGTGGTGCAGCGGGTCGCGCGGCTGCAGCCGGGAGACAACGAGGTCAACCCGGCGTCGGCGCGCTATCTGCTGCGACGAGGGACCTATTCGATCGAGAAAGCACGGAAGGTGCTGGGGTGGGAGCCGCAGGTCGGGCTGCAGGTGGGGCTCGAGCGAACGGTCGGGTGGTTGCGCGAGCAGGGGTTCGGCAAGCCATGAGGGCGTCGCCGAAGCGTGCGCGCGGCTGGCAGCAGGAGGCGGCGTTGCTGATGCTCGAAAACAACCTGAACCCCGATGTCGCCGAGAAGCCCGCGGAGCTGATCGTCTACGGCGGCATCGGCAAGGCCGCGCGCGACCAGGCCAGCTATCAGACGATCCGCCGTGAGCTGACCCGGCTCGCCGACGACGAGACGCTGCTGGTGCAGTCGGGCAAGCCCGTCGGCGTCTTCACGACGCACGAGCAGGCGCCGCGGGTGCTGATCGCGAACACAAACCTCGTGCCTGAGTGGGCGACCTGGGAGCACTTCCGCAAGCTCGACGAAGCCGGGCTGATCATGTACGGCCAGATGACAGCCGGCTCCTGGATCTACATCGGCAGCCAGGGGATCCTGCAGGGGACCTACGAGACGTTCGCCGCGGCCGCCCGCAAGCGCTTTGACGGGAGCCTGCGGGGGCGGCTGGTGGTGACCGCCGGACTGGGTGGGATGGGCGGCGCGCAGCCGCTCGCCGTGACGATGTGCGGCGGCACCGCCCTGTGCGTGGAGGTCGACCTGCAGCGCATCGAGCGCCGGCTTGCGACCGGCTACCTGGACGAGCGCGCGGCCGACCTCGACGACGCGCTGGCGCGGCTGTCGAACGCCGCCTCACAAGGGCGTGCTCTGTCGATCGGACTGCTGGGCAACGCGGCCGAGGTGCTGCCCGAACTGGTGCGGCGCAACGTCGCCGTCGACGTCGTCACCGACCAGACCTCCGCCCACGACCCCCTCAACGGCTACGTCCCACCGGGCCTGACCGTTGAGCAGGCCGACGCCCTGCGCCACAGCGACCCCGACGATTACCTGGCGCGCGTGGGCGAGGCCGTTCTGGCGCACGTCGGCGCCATCCGTGAGCTGGGACGCCGCGGAGCGGAGGCGTTCGACTACGGCAACGCGCTGCGCGGGCTGGCGGCGCAGCACGGCGACACCGACGCGTTCGAATATCCCGGCTTCGTGCCGGCGTACATCCGGCCGCTGTTCTGCGAGGGCAAGGGGCCGTTTCGATGGGTCGCGCTGTCGGGCGATCCCGAGGACATCCATCGCACCGACGATGCGATCCTCGACCTGTTCGGCGACCAGGAGCACGTGGCGAACTGGATCCGCCTGGCCCGCGAGAAGGTCCACTTCCAGGGGCTCCCGGCGCGGATCTGCTGGCTGGGCTACGGCGAGCGCCATCTGGCGGGGCTGCGCTTCAACGAGATGGTCGCCAGCGGTGAGCTCAAGGCTCCGATCGTGATCGGCCGCGACCATCTGGACTCGGGCTCGGTGGCCTCCCCCCAGCGCGAGACCGAGGCGATGCGCGACGGCTCGGACGCGGTCGCGGACTGGCCGATCCTCAACGCGCTGCTGAACACCGCCTGCGGCGCGAGCTGGGTTTCGGTGCACCACGGCGGCGGCGTCGGGATGGGCAAGTCGATCCACGCGGGTCAGGTCGTCGTGGCCGACGGCAGCAAGGCCGGCGAGGAGCGGGTGCGCCGCGTGCTGGTCGCCGACCCGGGGTTGGGAGTCGTTCGGCACGCTGATGCCGGCTACGAGCAGGCGGTCGAGTTCGCGAAGGGCTCGGACCTGAGGATGCCGATGCTCGACCCCGAACGCGGGTGAGCACGATCGCGATCAACGGCGCGGCGCAGGTCCTGCGCCCCCAGAACGATGGGCTCGAGTACCTCCGGCACGACTGTGCCGACGAGCAGCTGGCGGGTCCCGGGTCGCTTCGGATCGAAGGCGAGACGATCGCGGGGTTCGAGGAGTCCGGGGCCGCCGACGTCCGGATCGACGCGACCGGATGCGCCGTGATCCCGGGCTTCGTCGACTGCCATACGCACCTTCCGTTCGCCGGCTGGCGCGAGCGCGAATACGAGCTCAAGATCGCGGGCGAGTCGTATGAGACGATCGCGCGCGCCGGCGGCGGGATCCGCTCGTCAGCGCGATCGCTTGCGCAGGCCAGCGACGAACAGGTGCTGTCACAGGCGCAGGGGCTGGCGCGCGAGATGCTCGCGCACGGCACCACCACGTTCGAGTGCAAGAGCGGCTACGGCCTGTCGCCCGAGGGCGAGGTGCGCTCGGTCGCGCTCGCGGCCGAGTTAGCTGAGCGCGTCACGCAGCGGACCCGATCGACCGCGCTGCTCGCGCACGCGGTGCCCGAGGAATATGACCCGGGTTCGTGGATGAGCTCGGTCGCCGAGATGCTGCCTGACGTGCTGGCGGCCGGTGACGTCAGTGCGCTTGACATCTACGTGGAGAGCGTGGCTTTCCGAAACGAGGACCTGCGCCGGATGGGTGAGCTCGCCGCCGAGCACGGGCTCGATCTGCGCGCACACGTCGAGCAGTTCAACTGGAACGGTTCGGTTCCGGTCGCGATCGAGATGGGCGCGCGCTCGGTCGACCACCTGGCCTGCCTGCCCGACGACGGAGTGCCCGAGCTTGCCCGGTCAGAGACCGCCGCTGTGCTCTTGCCCGGCGCCGAATTCCTCGGCGACGAGCGCCTGGCCCCGGGGCGGGCGCTGGCCGACGCCGGGGCGATCTGCGTGCTCGGTACCGACCTCAACCCCGGCACCTCCCCGGTCCTGTCGCTGCCGCTGGTGATCGGGCTGGCGGTCCGCCGGTATCGCTGGTCCTCGCTGGAGGCGTTGCTGGCCTGCACCTTGAACGCCGCCTGGGTGCTGCGGATGTCCGACACGACCGGATCGCTCGAGGTCGGCAAGCGCGCCGACGTCGTCGTGCTCGACGGACCGATCGAGCGCATCGCCTACCAGCTCGGCCGAAACCCCGTGGCGGTCGTGATCGTCGGCGGCTCGCTCGCCTACGTGCGGCCGGATTTCGTGCGGAGCGTCCGATGATCACCTCCCAGGGGATCGCCGCGCGCCTGGCGCGCCTGGACGGGGTCGGCACCGGCCAGCACGGCGTGACGCGGCTGGCGTGGACCGAGGAGGACTCGGCCTGCAGGGCCTGGTTCGAGGATCAGGCGGTCCGGACCGGGTTGCGCGTAGCGCGCGATCCGGCCGGGAACCTGTGGGCGTGTCCGGAGGCGGAGCCGCCCTGGTGGGGAGTCGGCTCGCATCTGGACAGCGTCCGCGGCGGCGGTCGCTACGACGGGCCGCTAGGGGTCGCGTGCGGGTTTGAGATCGCCGCGTCCTCGCCGCATCCGATCGCCGTGATCTCGTTCGCAGACGAGGAAGGCGCGCGCTTCAACACGCCGACGTTCGGAAGCAAGGCGCTGGCCGGAAAGCTCGACGTGACCGCGATCCTGTCGCGTCGCGACGACCACGGGGTCTCGGTCGCCGATGCCATGCGCGGCGCGGGTATCGACCCTGGGGGCGTGGTCGACGCGGCGGCCTGGCGCTCGCGGCTGTCGGGCCTGTTCGAGATCCACATCGACCAGAGCACCGACGTGGCCCGTGCCGGCACCGCCGTCGGGATCGTCAGCGCGCTCGCGGCCCGCGTCCGTCTCGAGGTCGAGCTTCGCGGTCGCGCGGATCACTCCGGCACCACGCCGCCGGACGAGCGCCGGGACGCGCTGGCCACTGCGGCGAGGCTGATCGTCGCGGCCGAGGACCTCGCACGCGGCGTGACCGTGACGACGTCGCGGCTGCTGATCGAGCCGAATGCCCCGACCACGATCCCCGCGCTCGTGAAGATGTGGGTCGACGTGCGGGCTTTGGATGGCGGCGAGATCGAGCGCTGGCTGGCGGAGTTCGCGCGGATCGCGCGCGAGCGCGCCGAACGCTCGGGAGTGGAACTGACGATTGGGATCGCGTCGCACTCCGATGCGACGCCGTTCTCCGAGGACCTGCGCTCTCGCCTGTCGCTGGCCGGCGAGGCGCTGCTTGCCGGCCGCGCGCCCCAGGTCGTGTGCTTCGCCGGCCACGATGCGGGCGTGCTGGCCGACACGCTGCCTACGTCGATGGTGCTGGTTCGCAACACCACGGGCGTCAGCCACTCCCCGCAGGAGCACGTCAGCCTCGAGGACGCCGCCGTCGCCGCGCGCGTGGTCGCGATCGCGATCGACGACATCGAGGTGATCGGTTGACGGCGCAGCGCGCCAGCGTCGCCGCCATGCCCAACGCCCACTCGCACGCGTTCCAGCGGGGACTGCGCGGACGTGCCGAGCGGCTGGCTCCCGATCGCGACGACTTCTGGTCCTGGCGCACCGAGATGTACCGGCTGGCCGGCGAGCTCGACCCCGACTCGATGCGTGCCGCCGCCGAGTCGACGTATCGCGAGATAGTGGGGGCGGGGTACGGCGCGGTGGGGGAGTTTCACTACGTCCACCACCAGCCGGACGGGACTCCGTACGACGAGGTGAATGCGATGGCGCTGGCGGTCGCGGAGGCGGGGCTCGCCGCGGGCCTGGAGCTCGTGATGCTCCCCGCCGCGTACCACCGTGCGGGCTGGGACGGCGAGGACCTGCCGCCGCTTCCCGGTCAGCGGCGCTTCTGTGATCCCGACGTGGAGACGTTCCTTGAGCGCGTCGAGGGGCTGCGGGTCTGGGCTGCTGGCGTCGATGGAGTCTCCGTGGGTGTCGCGGCGCACAGCGTTCGCGCCGTCCCGCGTGGCTGGCTCGAAGCGATCGCCGAGTACTCCGAGCGCCACGGGATCGTGCGCCACGTGCATGCTCACGAGCAGCGACGCGAGCTCGACGAGTGCCGCGCCGAGCACGGCTGTTCGCCGATCGAGCTGCTCGATCAGACCGGCTTTCTGGCACCGCGTGCGAGCGTGATTCACGGAATCCACGTGTCGGCGCAAGACGTGCGGCTGATGGCGGAGTCGGGGACTACGGTGGTCTCGTGCCCGTTGACCGAGGGCAACCTCGGAGACGGGGTGTTTCCCGCGATGACCTACGCCGCCGCCGGCGTGCCGATCGCGATCGGCAGCGACTCGCAGGTGCGCATCGATCCATTCGAGGAGGCGCGCGAGCTCGAGACCCTGTCGCGGCGAGAGCGCGAGTTGCGCTCCGGGCTGCTCGCGGCGACCGGCGACCTGTGGCGGGAGCTATGCCGGACCGGCTACCGCAGCGTCGGGCTGCCCGAGGATCCTGCCGACCACGCGCAGGTCCAGGTCGACCTCGAGCATCCGGCCCTGCGCGGCATCGACCCGGAAGATCTGCAGCTGGCGCTTGTGACGTGCGCTTCGGCGGGGGTGGTCGCTGCTACCCGGTAGCTGCTGCCCGGTAGCATCGTCTTAGTGGCCCCTCACGCAAATACGCTCGCATTCGAGGCGCCCCTGGCAGCGCTCGGTGCGACCGCACTTACGTGAGGGACCACTCGTGGTATTGCCTGCATTTGAGCGCATCGGGCACGGCGGTGCGAGCGCGCTCGCTCCGGGCAACACGCTGGCGTCATTTGACGCCGCGCACGACGTCGGCGTCGACGTCGTCGAGTTCGACGTGCGGGCCTGGCATGGCGAGCTGCTGCTCGCGCACACCGTGCTGCACGCCCGCCGTGGCGGCAACGTGCGGCTCGCGGACGCGCTGGCGTACCTATCGCAGCCTCGCTTCGCCGACCTTGGACTCAACGTCGACGTCAAGCACGTCGGCTGCGAGCAGGCTCTGCTCGACGGCCTCCGCGACGCCGGTCTGCTCGGACGGACCCTGATCTCCTCGCAGGTGACGGCCGTGCTCGACCGGGTGCGCGCGTTCGAGCCTCGCGCGCGGGTCGGCATCTCGATCGGCGGCCGGGTCGCCCGGTTCAGCCGCCGCTGGAACGACTGGCGCGAGCAGGTGCTCGCCGGGCTGGAAAGCCGGCGCTGGGACGCGTTGATGGCGCAGCACCGGCTCGTCGACCGTGGACTGCTCGAGGAGGTGCTCGACAGACGCGGCCTGCTGTACGCCTGGACCGTGAACGAGCGCCCCGCGATCGACCGGCTGCGAGCGCTCGGGATTCACGGCGTCGCTACCGCCGACCCCCGGCTGTTTGCCTGACGCGCGCGTGCACGTCGACGGGTTCACCGAGCTCGTCGCTCCCGCGCGGGGCGGTCGGATCTTCAGCCGCGAGGTCGACCCGGGATTCTCGGACTCGGCGCCTTCGGGCCGCGTTCGGCTAGACGCGATCGCGCGATGGCTCCAGGACGTCGCGTATGCCGACGTCGCGGACGCGGGCCTGGCCCAAGTGGCGGTCTGGGTGGTGCGGCGCACGCGGATCAGCGTGCAGCGCTTCCCGCGTTTCGCCGAGCGCTTTCACATCGCGACGTTCTGCAGCGGCTTCGGGCGGATGTGGGCCGAGCGCCGCACGACGGTCACCCGCGTGGGGGAGCCCGAGCCGTGCGTCGAGGCGGTGTCGCTGTGGGTCCACCTGGATCCAGAGCGCTGGCGCCCGACGCCGCTCACCGACGAGGAACTCGCGACGTACGGCGTCAGCGCCGCCGGGCGGCGGGTGACGGCGCGGTTGCGGCATCCGCAACCCGACGACGTGACCGCGGCCGCGGCCGACGGGTTCGACTGGAGCTTTCGGGCGACCGAATGCGACCTCGCCGACCACGTCAACAACGCTTCCTACTGGCAGCCGCTCGAGGAGGAGCTGCTCGACGGCCCCGAGCCGCAGCGGATCGACGCCGAGATCGAATACCGCACTCCCGCCCAGCCCGGCGAGGTGCGGATCGTGCGCAACGGGTCGCGCCGGTGGATTGTCGACGGCGACGGCGAGACGCTCGCCTCGATCCTCGTCGCACGGGCGTAGTCGTTCGCAGCCAACAGGACGTACGAAAAAGTCCCGATCGGTGTCGGATTGCGATATCTATGAGTCTGTGGAATCTGCAGTAGCGTGACGCGAGGGTGTCACTTATGGAGGGCGAGCTTCAGCGGGCCCTTGGCCGCAATCTCCGGGCTTACCGGAAGGCGCACGATCTCAGCCAGGAAAACTTTGCCGAGATCATGGGTGTTCACAGGACGTATATGGGCGGAGTCGAGAGAGGCGAGCGCAACCTGACGCTGCGCAGCCTCGAGCGGATGGCCGGGAGGATCGAGATCGATCCGCTCGACCTGCTTCGACCCTCGGACGACAACGGCCAGGCTCCGCTGCCAGACCCATAGCTACAGGCTTCGGGACCGATCACAGCGACCATTCAGGCTCGGCGAAGCGGAAGTCGATTCCGCTGCGCCAGGCGTCGAGTGCTGCGTGCGTGTCGCCCGCGAAGCGGACGACCGTCCCCAGCGACGTCGGCGGCCGTGCGCCGTCGGCGGTGATGCTGGCTGGGACGTCGAGCGTGCTGACGGGGTGCGTCAGGTACGGCGCGGCGACGCGCGGTCCGAACAGGACCACGTTGCGGGTGCCGGGCAGCGCCGCGCTGGGCACGATCAGCCCCTCGACGTCCGCACGTAGTCTCACCGCTAGCTCCTGGCATGGTCCGTAGTCGTCGCCGACCAGTTGCTCGGCGGTGACGCCGAACCGCTCTGCGTTGGCGAACGTGATCTCGGGGAGGTCGTCGATCGGCACCTCGAGTGCCCACGTGCGCGTGCTGATCACGCGCACCTGCTCGGGTGAACGCAGCTCGGCATTGCGCATCAGCTCGGCAAGCGGCCCCAACGGATGCAGCGCCAGGTACTGGGTCGGCTCATCCTCGACGCCGCGGCTGAAGCGGGCCGGCTGCCAGGCGGGCACCGTGCGAAGCGGCGTCGCGTATGCGGCAAAGCGGTAGCAGACCACAGCGGGTCAGAACGCCAGCGTGCTGCGCATCGCGCCGGCGATCATCAGCAGCCGCGGCTCCTCCATCGGATCGTCGAGCAGCTCGATCGGCGCGCGCGAGCCGAGGTCGGACCGAGTCCAGCGGAACCATTCGACGGTGCCAGCGGGCGTCAGCGCGAACCGCAGCTGGTTGACGATCCTGGCGATCAGCCGGACCCGGCGCGCGTCGTTGCCCTCGGGCTGCGAGCTCTGCGTCGTCGACAGCCATCGCTGGAGCTGGCGCGCGCTGACGCCGAGCAGCTCGGCGAGCCGCGTCTGCGGGACCTCGGTGTGCGCCGCCAGCCACTGCACGATCTGCTTCGGCGTGCGCTCGGCGCTGACCGGCTCGCGTTCGGCGATCGCGGCGAGCGACTGCCGGATGCTCTCGAGCGCCACCCGCAACTGGTCGCGTGCGACCGGCGAGTCCGGCTCCTCGACCGCAAGCTGCGCGCTCACCGCAGAGCGCAGCACGATCACGGCGTGGGTGGGGTCGACCGTCTCCCAGCGCCGCAGGTTGGTCTCCTGAATGCCGGTGGCGATCTCCCTGACAGCCGCCGCGATCCCCGGCGGGATCGTGCGCTCTCCCGCGAGCTGGTCGTTCAGCCGCTGGATCTCGGCCGCCGCCTCGGCGGGCTTGGAAAGGTCGGTGATCGTGTCGAGCACGGCGCTCATGGCGGTTGAGGTGTCGTCAGTCCTGGCGACTTGCTGTCGTCATTATACGACGTCTGGACGACAGGCTGGCTCGCGCGGGCGGCCTCGTCAGCGGCGGGCGGCGAGCACGGCCCGCGCGGCGTTGTGCCCGGGAATCCCGCTGACGCCGCCGCCCCGGCGCGCGCCCGCGCCACAGATCCACACGTTCGGGTCCTCGGTCTCCACGCCCCACGTGCCCTCCTCCTCGGCCGACAGCGCGAACGGCCAGGACAGGTCGCGATGGAAGATGTGCCCACCGGGCATGCCGAGCTCGGCTTCGAGCTCCACCGGCGTCAGGGCCTCGAGGTACTCGGTCCCGTTCTGGGCGTGCCACAGGCAGTCCTCGAGCGGCTCGGCCAGCACCGAGTCGACTGATCGCAGCGTCCTCTCGACCGCCCATGCCTTCGCCGCGTTCGCGTCGGGGCCTGAGAAGAGCCCCGCGCGCATGTGCAGGCCGAACAGGGTCAGCGTGTGCGCGCCGTAGCCCTGCATCCGGGCGTCGAGGATGCTCGGATCGGTCAGCGAGTGGCAGTAGAGCTCGCACGGCGGCACCGTGGGGATGGCTCCGGCGTTGGCCTGTTCGTAAGCGAGTTGCAGCTGCTCGTAGCCCTCGTTGACGTGAAACGTGCCGGCGAACGCGTCGGCCGGCGCGACGTGGGGATCGCGAAGCCGGGGCAACCGGCGAAGCAGCATGTTGATCTTCAGCTGCGAGCCCTCGGGCGGCTCCCCGTCGGGTACGCGGCCGAGCAGCTTGGACAGCACCGCCGGCGCGACGTTGGCGAGCAGATCGGTCGCGTGATGGAGCGCGCCGTCCGCGCACGTGACCTCGGCCGAGACGCCGTCGGTGGCGATCGACGTCACCTCGGCCTCCGGACCGGCGCGGATCTCCGCGCCGGCGCGCCGCGCGGCCACGGCGAGCGCGTCGCTCAGCGCGCCCATGCCGCCGACGGGCACGTCCCACCTGCCGGTCCCGTTGCCGATCACGTGGTAGAGGAAGCAGCGGTTCTGGCGCAGCAGCGGGTCGTCGGCCGGCGCAAACGTGCCGATCGTCGCGTCGGTGAGCACGACGCCGCGCACCAGATCCGAGGAGAACGTTCGCTCGAGCGTCGCTGCGAGCGGCTCCTCGAACAGGACCCGCCATACCGCCGCGTCGTCGACCAGCGTCCGCATCTCCTCGCGCGAGCGCAGCGGCTCGGTCAGCGTGGCGAACAGACGCGGCGCGACGCCGGCGATGCTCGCGTAGAAGCGCTGCCAGGCGGCGAAAGCGCTCGGATCGCCGGTGGCGCGCGTCATCGACTCGTGCGTGGTTGCATCGTCGCGGTCCACGAGCAGTCCCGTGTCCCCGCACGGGGTGTACGACGCCACCCGGCGGCGACGCAGCTCCACGTCGAGCCCGAGCTCGCGTCCCAGCGCCGCCGGGAACAGGCTCACCAGGTAGGCGTAGCGCGACACGCGCACGCCGACACCGGGAAACGGCGCCGCCGACACGGCCGCGCCGCCGAGCTGGTCGCGCCGCTCGAGCACGAGCACCGAGCGGCCCGCGCGCGCCAGCATCGTCGCCGCAACCAGCCCGTTGTGGCCGGCGCCGACGATCACCACGTCGGTGCTGCCCCCCGCAGGGCGCGTGCCCATTACCGAAACAGCGCGTCGACCGACACGCTGATCTTCCGCGGCGGGTGATCGGTTCGTGCCGCAGCGATCCGCTCGTCGGATCTGATCAGCTCACAGGTGCGCCGCACCTCATCGGTCAAGAACCGTGAAGGCTTGCCGTACCCATGCGCGTCGTCGATTCCCCGCGGCCGGTGGTAGTAGCGCACCGGCACATGCAGGTACAGGCGGCGGCGCGCGCGAGTCATCGCGACGTACAGCAGCCGGCGCTCCTCCTCGATGCTCTCGCTGGTGCCCGCCGACATGCACGCCGGGAAGTTGCCGTCGTACAGGGAAAGCACGTGCACCGCGCCCCATTCGAGTCCCTTGGCGGAGTGGATCGTTGACAGCACGAGGTAATCCTCGTCTAGGTGGGGCGGTCCCGCCAAATCCGAACTGGACTGCGGCGGGTCGAGCGCAAGCTCAGCGGCGAAGTGACCGAGGTCCGGAGCCTCGCGCGCTGCCGCCACCAGCTGCTCGAGGTCGGCGAGCCGGACGGCGCCGTCGGGGTAGCGAGCGGTGACCAGCGGCGCCAGCGCGTCGCGCAGCGCCTCGGCGCCGACGCCGGTCGCGACCGGTCCGCGCGCGGTGCGGAGGGCTTGGATCACGCTGTCGGCGGATTCGCGGACCGAGCCGGGCAGGTGCTCGCGGGCGCGAGCCCAGCCCGCCAGGCCGTCGGCGCCGCCCGACTGGCCTGCGATCAGCGAGTCGAGCACGCGGCGCGCCGTCACCGGGCCTACCCCTTCGAGCAGCTGCAGGACGCGGAACCACGACAGCTCGTTGGCCGGATTGTCGACCAGGCGAAACAGGGCGATCAGGTCCTTTACGTGTGCGGCCTCGAGGTAACGCAGGCCGCCGTACTTGACGAACGGGATCTGGCGTCGGGTGAGCTCGAGCTCGAGCAGGTCGCTGTCATGGGAGGCGCGCATCAGCACCGCCTGCGAGCGCAGCTCCATCCCCTGCTCGCGAGCCTGCAGCACCCGCTCGCACACCTCGCCGGCCTGCGCGGACTCGTCGCGGCAGAAGATCAGCTCCGGGCGAGCGCCGTGCTCGAGCTCGGTGCGCAGCTGCTTGCGATACGACCGAGACGCCTGCGCCGCCAGCACGTTGGCGGTGTCGAGGATCGGCTGGCTCGAGCGGTAGTTGCGCTCGAGGGTGACCAGGGTGGCCTCGGGAAAGTGGTCGGCGAATTCCAGGATGTGCTGGGGCGACGCCGAGCGCCACCCGTAGATCGCCTGGAGGTCGTCGCCGACGGCGGTGACCTCGCGGCAGCGGCTGCGCAGGCCGAGCAGGATCTCAACCTGCAGCCCGTTGACGTCCTGGTACTCGTCGACCAGAACGTGGTCGAAGCCGTCATCGATCGCGGGCCCGATCACCTCGTCGGCGGCCAGCGCGCGCCAGTACAGCAGCAGGTCGTCGAGGTCGATCACGCCGAGCGCGCGCTTGCGGGCGGTATAGGCCTTGAGCAGCGACGCGATGTCCTCGACGTGGTCCTCGCACCACGGAAAGCTCTCGGCGACGACCTCCGACAGCGTTCGTTGCGCGTTGACGGTTCGCGAGTAGATGTCCAGCAGCGTGCTCTTCTTGGGAAACCGGCGCTGGCGCTGGGCATGGCCGTGCTCCTCGCGGATCAGATCGAGCAGGTCGGCGGCGTCGCCGGCGTCGAGCACGGCGAATCCGGGCGCCAGGCCGAGCGAGGCGGCGTGCATGCGCACGAATCGGTGGGCGACCGAGTGAAACGTGCCGCCGACCACGCCGCGCGAGCCGGACGGGATCGGAGCCAGTGAACGCGCACGTTGGAGCATCTCCCGCGCCGCGCGCCGCGTGAAGGTCAGCAGCAGGATCCGCTCCGGCGCCACGCCCTCGGTCACCAGCCAGGCAACTCGCGAGCACAACGTCGTCGTCTTGCCGGTGCCCGCTCCAGCGAGGATCAACAGCGGGCCGCCGGGGTGGGTCGCGGCCGCGCGCTGTTCGGGGTTGAGCTGATCGAGCCACGGCATTGTCTCGGTGGCGGTGGCGGCTGTCGTGTCGAACACGTGTTCCGCCAAGCTAGGTGGGGGTCCGGACGGATTGCAAGCGCCGAACCGTCGCCGAGCGGTTAGCCTCCATGCCGATGCGCGCGAGGCGCCTGGCAGCCCTGATCCTGAGTGCCTCGGCGATCGCCGGGTGCGGCAGCAAGACGACGCTGTTGCACACGAGCTCATCCTCGTCGAGCACGAGCTCACAGTCGCCGGCAACCACCACCGGCACGGCGACGACGACCACGACAGCGCCGCCGGGCACGGTCAAAAGCGCCGACGGGCAGTTTGCGACGGTGATCCCCGACGGCTTCGTCAACGCGCGGAGTAGCGTCCAGGCACCGATCAAGATCCAGTACCTGGCGGCCGCTCCCTCGCACGGTGGCTTCGCGACGAACATCAACGTCGTCGCCGAGCCGAGCGGAGGGCAGACGAGGATCGACACGATCGCGGGCTTAGAGATCGCCGGGGTCAAGCGCGCCGAGCCGCAGGCACACGATTTCTCGCAGATTCAGTCGCTGACGGTCGATGGGCAGCCCGCCAGAGCGATCGACTACCTCAGCCTGCCCGACAAGCACCGCCTGCTCCACCAGTACCAAGTGTTTGTGGCCAAGAGCGGCACGATCTACACGATCACGTACTCGGCGCTTCCCAGCGCCTACAGCGACAACCTCGCTTCGGTCAAGCAGGTCACCGACGGCTGGCACTGGCTCTCGTAGCGCGCTCCCGGTGCCGCCCGGCTCGGTCGTTGGGCCTAGGACTAAGTGCGTCTGGAAACCGGGCGGACACTTCTCCAGCATTGATCGCGTGGAAAAGATCGCCTGGACAATGAAGGAGCACGCGATGACAAGCTCACAGACAGCCAGCCAGCAGATCACCGCAGAGGTCACGTCCTGGGAGGGCGTCGAAGCCGGCTACGGCCGCCGCGGAGAGTTCGCCTTCAAGGTCGGCCCGCGCGAGGTCGGGCACTTGCACGGCGACCACGCCGCGCATTTCTTCTTTCCGAAGGACGTCTGGCACCGCCTGTTCGATGAGGGCCGCGTCGTCCACCACCCGGTGTTCCCAGACAAGGAGGGTCCGGCCGCGCGCCGGATCGAGGATCAGTCCGACGTCGACGACGTGATCGAGCTGATGCGGCTCAACTACAACCGAATCATCGAGCGCCGCGCCGCCGGACGGGCCGCGTGATGACCCGCCTGGTCGGCATCAATCACGTCGCGCTCGAGGTCGGCGACATCGAGGACGCGCTTGCGTGGTATGGGCGGATGTTCGACATCGAGTTGCGCGGCCGGCACGGCTCGCGGATGGCGTTCGTCGACATGGGCGACCAGTTCATCGCGCTGTCGGCCGGACGCGAGCAGAGCCCCGACGAGGCCCGCCACTTCGGGCTGGTGGTCGACGACAAGGAGGCGGTGCGCCACGCCCTCCACGAGGCAGGCGTGCCGGTGCGCCCGTCGGGCTCGCTGGACTTCAACGACCCCTGGGGCAACCACATCCAGATCGTCGACTACCGCGACATCCAGTTCAGCAAGACCCCCGAGGTGCTGGACGGAATGGGTCTCGACGGGCTCGGCAAGAGCGACTCGGCGCTGGAGGAGCTGCGGAGCAAGGGGCTCGCCGGCGGGCAGGGCTGAGCGCCGGCGCCCGCGCGTATGATGGGCGCCGATGAAGGAGCTCCACGGGTCCGCGTACTCAGCCGTCGACGCGCCAGTGGACCAGTGCGTGGCCCTGCTCGAGGCAGTCGACCGGTATCCGGAGTGGCATCCGGACGTGGTCCGGGAGGTCGAGGTCCTCGCGAGGAGTGACGCCGGGAATCCGACCCGCGTCCGGACCAAGCTTCATGTCGCGCGCGGGCCGTTGGTCAAGGACTTCAATCTCGTGATGTCGGTCGCAAGCGACGGGGCGCGCCAGGTCAGGCTGACGAAGGTGCTGGACGCGCATTCGGGTCCGGAGCAGTTCGAGGTGACCTGGCTCGTGGAGGACACAGGCCCCACCGTCGTGCGGCTCGACCTGTCGGCCAGCCTCGACGTGCCGCGGTTCTTGCCGGTCGGCGGCGTCGGCGACGGGCTGGCCGAGGGGTTTGTCGCCGCTGCCGTGAAGGAGCTGAAGGGCTCTTAAGCCGCCTTCGCTGCGGGGAATCGCTCCGCGGCGTCCTCGTGCTCGACGCCGAACG
Source organism: Solirubrobacteraceae bacterium (assembly GCA_035693425.1). Taxonomy (GTDB): domain Bacteria; phylum Actinomycetota; class Thermoleophilia; order Solirubrobacterales; family Solirubrobacteraceae; genus Palsa-465. Next base: position 58,062 of record DASSGR010000195.1, on the reverse strand, counting down.
CGTTGGCCATGAACGAGACCGCGTGGTACTGGCCGGCGAGCGCGATCAGCTCGACGAGCTGGGCCTCGTCGTAGTGCCGGGTCAGCGCGATCCAGGTGTGGTCGGAGACCGTGCTGGTGTCATGGAGCTCGTCGACGAGCGCGACCAGCAGCGCCTCCCGCGCGGTCCACGGCGCAGCGTCGTCATCGGGGGGCGCGGTCACAGTGGCGGCGAGCTTGGCGCCGTTGAGGCCGACCTGGGGGCCGAACACGGCGGCATGGACACCCCATTCGTATTCGCAGGCGCAGCGAGCGCAAGTTCGCTGGATCACGAGCTCGCGATCGGCCGGGTCAAGCGTGCCGAAGTTGAGCAGGTAGGAGCCGGTGCTGCGGAGCTTGTCGAGGATGTGGCGGTTGTGCGCGATCGTCCGGAACAGCTTCAGCGGCTCCTGGCCGGGGGGCATCATCCGGCTGAGGGTTCGCGCGACGTCGGGGTCGTAGGGCGGGTCCAGCGGCGCGAGGCGTTGCATGGGGGTTCTCCGGGATTGTGCTTCGGGTTCCGAAGCGCACGGTAGCGCTTCGAATCCCGAAGCACAAGAGGGTGGGGCGAGAAACGTCGATATATGACGCGTTTCTCGCCCCGCCTTGTCCAGAGGGGCTAGACGGTGGTGAGCGGGAGGACTCCGGACTCGAGGTCCAGGAGCAAGCGCTTGCGCTCGAGCCCGCCTCCGTAGCCGGTCAAACCCCCGTCCGCGCCGATCACGCGGTGGCACGGCACGATCACGGCGACCGGGTTGCGGCCGTTGGCAAGGCCGACGGCGCGAGCGGCGGTGGGCGCGCCGATCTCCCGCGCGATCTCGCCGTAGCTGACGGTCTCGCCGTAGGGGATCCGGCACAGCGCCTCCCACACGCGCAGCTCGAACTCATTGCCCGCCAGTCCCAACGGCACGTCGAACTCCTGCCGCCGTCCGTCGAAGTACTCGGCGAGCTGCGAGCGGACCTCGACGAACGCGTCGTCGCGCCGCTCCCAGCGCGGGTCGATCGGGGTCGGCCGGCGGCCGCCCTGCATCGACAGCCGGTGCAGCCGCTCGCCGTCGCCGACGAGCAGCAGCTCGCCGATCGGACTGTCAATCGTTGTGTAGATCAGGTTCGTCATGTCTGTTAAAACGTCTCGCCCGGGGCGGACGTGAGAACGTCCCGCGGCTCGAGCCCCATCGCCTCGGCGAGCAGCTCGTAGGAATGCCGGCGGGCCTGATGGTCGTGGGTGATCGTCACCGCGATCACCTCCTCGGCGCCGTACGCGACCGCAAGCGCCTCGACCCCCAAGCGGACCTTCTCCGGCGAGCCGATGATCGCCCGGCGTCCCGGCACCGCGTTGTCGACCGTCTTGCCCTCACGCGCGAGGAACTCGAGCGCCGTCTCAGGCGGCGGTACAGCAATCAGCTCCCCTCGCCGAAGCAGCGTCATCGTCATCCGGCTCGAGGATGCGAGCCGCTGGGCTTCCTCGGTCGTGTCGGCGCACAGGATCCACGCGGCGACCGCAGTCCGTGGCAGCGGCGAGTCGTCGGTCGCGACGAAGCGCGCCCGATACTCGGCAGCGATCTCGGCGCCGCCCGGGTTGATGAAGTCGGCGAACGCGTAGGGCAGCCCGAGCTGGCCGGCCCAGATCGCGCTCTGCAGCGACGAGCCCAGCAACCATGGCGTTGGAAGCTCTGGCAAACCCGGAAGCGTGCCCGCGAGCCGCGCGAACGGATGGTCCTCGGGAAGGGAATCCCCGAAATACGCCAGCAGCTCAGCGAGCTGCTGCGGGAAGTCGTCGGGTGCGGCCTGGCGGCGGTCGCGCTGCAGCGCGTACGTGGTCATCGGATCGGTGCCCGCGGCCCGCCCCAGTCCGAGGTCGATGCGGCCCGGGAACAGCGCCGCCAGGATCGTGAACGTCTCGGCGACCTTCAACGGGCTGTAGTGGGGGAGCATCACGCCGCCGCTGCCCACGCGGATCTCGCTGGTGGTCGCCGCGATCGGGCCGATCAGTGCCTCGGGGCTGGCGCTCGCCAGCATCGGCCCGCCGTGGTGCTCGGCCACCCAGTAGCGGTGATAGCCGAGGCTGTCGGCGAGCTGCGCGAGGTCGATCGTGTTGCGCAGGGCCTCGGCGCCGGTCGACCCCTCGGAGATCGGGGACTGGTCGAGCACGGAGAGCCGCATGCTCTTGATGGTAGGACGGGCGCTGAGCTAGGCCGGAGCGACCGCGCCGGGCGGATCCGTCGACGCCACCGGCTTGTCGCGCTCGGGCTGCGGCGAGCGCGGCTCCGAAAGCTCGGTCTTGTCGGCGTGCACGACCAGCACCGGGATCGGGCTGTGGTTGAGCGCGTGGTGGCTGACGCTTCCCAGCAGCGACGAGGTCAGCGCCCCGCGGCCGCGCGAACCGATCACGAGCAGGTCGTGGTTGCCCTCCTTGATCCGCTTCTGGATGGCGTCTCGGATCGGCTTGCGCGTGAGGATCGTGGTGACGGGCACCGAGTCGGGCACGCGGCGCTCAGCGGCTCGCAGGACCTGCTGGGACTCGCGCTCGAGCTCGCGGTCGAGCGGCGGCGGCGCGGGCACCGCCAGCGAAGCGCACATCCAGGTGGGCGACCTCGGAATCGCGGTCAGGATCGTGAGCCGCGCCCGGTCGGCGACCGCGATGTCGATCGCCTCCGAAAGGGCGCGCTCCGCGTGGACGGAGCCATCGACGCTGACAAGGATGTTGCGGAACATTGCTTGCCTCTCCGAGAAGCTTAGCATGCCAATCATTGGCAAGCCACGCTTAACTGATAATCTGATTCTCATGGATGGGTCCGGGCAAGCGCAACCGCTGGCGCTTCAGCCGATCAACGAAGACGGCGACGCGTTCCTCGCGGCGTTCGACGCGTTCGCCCAGGCTGTTCGCCGCGCCCGCGGAACTACCGCCCAGCAGTCGGGCGGCAACGGCACGCTGACGCTCTCGCAGTACGCGCTGCTGCAGGCGCTGGCGACGCGCGAGGAGGCCCGCGTCAGCGATCTCGCGGTGGAGGCTGGAATCACGGCGTCGACGGCGACTCGGATCCTCGACGCGCTCGAGCGCCGCGGGATCATCATGCGCGAGCGCTCGTCGCACGACCGGCGCGGCGTCACGGTCACGCTCACCGACTTCGGGCGCGGCGCCCTCGGGAACCAGGATGGATGGCTCCGTGGCCGCCAGCGCGCGTTCTACGCGTCCCTGCCCGAGGTGGAGCGGGAGCTCGCGCCCGACCTGCTGATGCGGCTCGCGGCGCTGATCGACGAGCTCGCGGCCGGCCCGGGCGGGCAATACAACCCTGGTTAACGCCGCGTTACGCGCGCACGCGGGTAACCCCCCGTCTGTCGGGTTTGCGAAGCGCCATCGTTGGCATCTCCCCATGCCTGGGCGAGCTTTACTGCAGTGACGATCACGACCCCCAGCGCCGATCCACGCTCGCACGAGCCGATTCAGCCTCCGGCGAGGGTGGGCGCAGCGATGTCGTCGGTCGCCGTCAGCCTCCCCCGGTCCGTTGTCGGGAACGCCGAGATCGCGTCGCGGATCGGCGTCACCGACGATTGGATCGTCCGCCGCACCGGGATCCACTCCCGCCACATCGCCGCCCCGCAGGAGCGGCTGGCGACGCATGCGATCGATGCCGGCTCGCTCGCGCTCGAGCGTGCCGGGGTCGCTGCGGCGGATGTTGAGCTCGTGCTCGTGGCGACCACCACCCCCGACGAGGTGATGCCCAACGCCGCCCCGCTGGTCGCCCACGGCCTGGGTGCGCGGCGCGCCGGGGCGTTCGACATCGGTGCGGCCTGCACCGGATTTCTGTCGGCGTTGGCGGTCGGTGTGGGCCAGATCGAGTCGGGGCGCTGCGATTGCGCGCTTGTGATCGGCGCAGACTTCATGTCGCGGATCACCGATCCCGAGGACCGCTCCACGGCGGCGGTGTTCGCCGACGGCGCCGGGGCGGTGGTGCTGCGCGCGATGGGCTATCCGGGTCGGATCGGCCCGATCGTGCTGGGCTCCGACGGCGCCGGTGCCGACCACATTTTCGTCCCGCGTCCCGACGGGAAAATCCGGATGCAGGGCCACGAGACCTTCCGCGAGGCCGTCGCGAGGCTGACGCTTTCGACCCTCCAGGCGGCTCGCGCCGCGAGCCTGGACCTCGCCGACATCGATCTGTTCGTTTATCACCAGGCGAACGGGCGCATCCTCAGCGCTGTGGGCGAGAAGCTCAACATTCCGCCAGAACGGGTAGTTGACTGTATCGGCCAATACGGGAACACATCCGCCGCGACGATCCCTTTGGCGCTCGCCTACAGCGAGGCGGAGGGACGGCTTGAGCCTGGTCGCAGGGTGCTGCTCGGCGCGTTCGGCGCCGGCTTCACGTGGGGCGCCACCGTAGTGGAGTGGGGAGCACCGTGAAGCGCGCGGTCCTGATCACCGGCGCCACCGGCTTCGTCGGCATGGAAGTGCTCGCTCGCTACCTCGAGCGCGGCGACAGGCACGTGTTCGCGCTCGTGCGCGCGGACGACGACGAGGGTGCCCGGCAACGCATCGACGGGGTGCTCTCAAACCTGTTCGGCTTACGCGCGAAGCGCTACGCCAAGCGCGTGACCGCCGTGGCCGGCGAGCTCACCGCATCCGGCCTGGGGCTGGGACAAGAGCGCAGCCGGGCGATGGCGGAGAAGGTCTCGACGATCTTGCACTGTGCCGCGTCCGTGTCGTTTGCGCTGCCGCTGGCGGAGGCGCGCGAGATCAATCTCGAGGGAACGAGGCGGATGCTCGAGTTCGCGGAGCTGGCCCAGGAGCACGGCGGGCTGGAGCGCTACGGCCACGTCTCCACCGCGTACGTGGCCGGCACCCACGACGGCCACTTCTGCGAATCAGATCTTGACCTCGGCCAAGGGTTCAACAACTCCTACGAGCAATCCAAGTTCGAGGCCGAGAAGCTGGTGCACTCGCATCCGGACCTTCCCGTGACGATCATGCGCCCGAGCATCGTCGTGGGCGACCAGCGCAACGGCTGGACGTCGGCCTTCAACGTCCTCTACTGGCCTCTGCGCGCGTTCGCGCGCGGCATGTTCGAGTCGGTGCCGGCGGTGGCGTCGGCGCCCGTCGACGTCGTTTCGGTCGACTACGTGGCCGACGGGATCTACGAGCTGTGCGAGGGTCCCGGCGGAATCGGCGAGACCTATCACCTGACCGCCGGCGCCAAGGCCAGCACGATCGGCGAGATCGCCCAGATGGCTAGCGGCTACTTCCGGCGACCCGTGCCCAAGGTGCTGCCGCCAGACGAGTTCAAGATCGATCCCGACTCCCGCGAGGGCCAGGCGCTGGAAGGCAGCCGTGCGTACTTCCCGTACTTCTCGATCAAGGCGGTGTTCGATAACGCCGCCACGCGGTCGCGGCTGGACCCGGTCGGCATTCACGTCACCGAGCTTCGCGACTATCTCGACCGGCTGCTGGACTTCGCCACCAGAAGCCGCTGGGGCAAGCGGCCGATCGCGCGCGCCGAGGCGTTCGCCTCCTGATTACGGCACGAGGCCGTAGGGGAACGAGCCGGTCAGGCGCTCGTTGCCGTCGTCGGTCACCAGCAGCAGGTCCTCGACGCGAGTGCCCCCGAGCTCCCTGACGCTGGTCCCGGGCTCGACGGCGATCACGTCGCCGGCGATCAGGGACGCCCGCCCGCTGCGACCGAGCGACGGGTCCTCGTGGACCTCGAGCCCGACGCCGTGGCCCAGCCCGAAGAAGAACCCCTCACGCAGGATCTCGCCGGGCGCCTTGGTACGTCCGGTGGGGTGACCGGCCGCCTCGAACACGTCGCACGCGATCCCGTACAGGTCCACGCAGAGAGCGCCGGGCCTGGCGGCGCCGCATACGCGCTCGTGGGCGTCCAGCACCAGGGCGTGGATCTCGGCGATCGGATCGCTGATGTCGCCCCGCACGAACGCCCTGGTCATGTCCGCCCAGCAGCCGGTGCTCTCGTCGCGCGGCCACAGGTCGATCTCGATCGGCACGTGTGGAGGGAGCGGACCGGCGCCCGGATCGTGCCCGCCGGCCGGGTTGGGGCCCATCGCCTTGACCATGATGTCGGGCGGCGCCGGCGCGCCTGCGCGGGCGCATACCTCACGCAGGCGTTCGCGTACGGCCTCGGCGGTTAAAAGCTCCCCCGACCAGATCAGGCGATCGCCATCGATCTCGGCCTCACGGAGCATCACCGCGGCCGCGCCCATCGCCGCCACCGCGGCGTCGGCGGCACGGCGGATGCCCTTCATCTCGGCGGCCGACTTGTGCCGGCGGCGGTCGATGAAGACATCCTCGTCGGGTGCCAGCGAAACGCCGCCTTCGCGCAGACGATCCGCCAGGGCGATCGGAAAATCGGGAGGAACCAGGGCCTGCGTGATCCCGAACCGGTCGACAGCGCGCACGCACACCTCACGTTCGATCTCGCCGCGCGACAGGCCGGATCCGAGCAGCTCGTCGCGGCCCAGCTGGTCCTCGAGCATCCGATCGAGCTCTGGAGCGTCCCGTGCGATCCGCTCGTCCTCGAGCGCGTTGGTGAGCACTGCGCGGCGGCCGTCGGTCTCCAGGTACAGGAAGGGATCGCCGATCGAGATCGGCACCTCGTGGCGCATCGCCGGCGAGGTCACGGTGTCGCCGTAGATCAGGATGTTCACACCGCCAAGGCTTACACATGCGACCCTCCGATGACGGCGTGGAGGCCCCGAACCTGTCCAGCTGCCATCGCCCTGCCCCCCACCCGGGGGGTTGTCCGGGCGGGCCCCTTGTGAGGCCCTCGGGCTCGGGGCATGCTGAGCGTTGATGCTGGCTGATACAGCCCGATTTCGTCCAGACGACCCCGACGTGCTCGTCAACGCGTCGCTGGCCTGCCCGTTCTGCCTGCACGGCGACGACGTCGAGTGGGAAGCGGCACTCGACGGCTACGATCCGTCTGTCGAATGCCGTTGCAAGAGCTGCGATCACAGCTGGCGCGTGTACCTGGCGCCATTCCAGGCCCTGAGGCTGGGCCTGATGTACGCGCGGGTCTCCTAGCCCGCCCGGCTCAACCAACCCGTACGTCCCGGTCCCGGTAGCGGCGATGGAGGGATCCACCGAACCGGGTCGCAGCACCGTGGGGATCGAGGCCCTCGAGCTGTTCGTGGGCGTGCTGTCTCAGTCCGAGGGCCCAACCTCTAGCGGCGACGCCGTCTATGACCGCTTGTGCGAGGCGGTGTGCCGCCTGGCCCGGATGCGCCGGGCGATCATCTTTCGCTACGACCCGGCCCGGCGCCGCGTCCGCGCGGCGGGCGCCTTCGGACTGGACCTCGAGCAGTTCGCCGAGGCCTACGTGACCGTCGAGTCGGCGCCGATCGCGGCGCGCGCACTTCGCGAGGATCGCGTGGTCGAAATCGCTGGCGACGTCAGCGACCAGTTCCCCTCCGAGTACGCGGGTCTGTTCCCGGAGCCGGTGCGTCTCATATGCGCGCCGATGACCGCCGCCGGATGGGCGGTCGGCGTGATGCTGGCCGATCGCCTGATGCCCGCGGCCGAGCTCTCAGACGCCGACCGGTACCTGCTGTGGACGCTGGGAAAGACGGCAGCGCTGGCGTCGGTCGCGCGGATCGTCGCAACTCAGGCCGAGACCGCGCGACAGCTCGAGCAGCGGATCGATCTGGCACGCGAGATCCACGAGGGCGTGATCCAGCGTCTGTTCGGCGTGTCGATGGCACTTGACGGCGAGGGCGACCTGCCCGGCGACGCGCGCAAGCGATGTGCCTCAGAGACGCAGGCGGCGCTGGTGGACCTGCGCACGGCGCTGCAGCGGCCTCTGGGCCGGGCGCCCCGCGCGACGCAGACGACGTTCACCGAGGAGGTCAAACGACTCGCGCGGATGCATCCTGAGCTGGGACTCACGCTTGAGCAGGCACCCGATGAGGGGGTCCCGCAGGCGCTCGAGCCGCTGGCCCAGTCGGTGCTGGCCGAGGCCGTGCGCAACGCGCACAAGCACGCCACCCCCACCAAGGTCGAGGTCCGGGTCGGCCGGCACGACGGCGCGTTCGTCCTGGAAGTCTCAAACGACGGCGTCAACGGACGTCAGCGGCGGCCCGGGATGGGTCTGCGGCTCGCCGCGCTCGAGGCATTGCACAGCGGCGGGGTGATCGAGTTCGGCGAGCGGGAGCCGGGCACGTGGAAGGTTCGCCTCGTGGTCCCGCACGATGGCTGACGAGACCCGCAGCCCCGAGCGCCTGCGCGTGCTGGTCGTCGACGATCATGATGTCGTGCACTGGGGCTTTCGCCTGATGCTCACGCAGCAGCCGTGGGTCGAGCGTTGCGTCAGCGCACACTCGGGCGACGAGGCGTTGGCGATGGCGTCTCGATATCGCCCGCACGTGGCGCTCGTGGACCTGTTCATCGGCGAGGAGTCCGGCGCCGAGGTCTGTGAGCGGATTCGTGCGACGGACCCGAGCACCCGGGTGCTGCTGTTCTCGGGCGCGGGGGAGATCTCGCCGCACGCCGCGCGCGCTGCGGGCGCGTCCGGATTCGCGTACAAGGACTGGTCGGCCGCGCGGATCGCCGCGGCGGTGCGCGCCGTGGGCATGGGCAAGATGGTGTTCGGGCGACAGGACCGGCAGGGTGCGCTCGGCCTGACCGACCGCGAGCGCGCGGTGCTGTCGTTGATGGCCTCGGGCGCGACCAACCCGGAGATCGCCGAGCAGCTTCACCTGTCCAAGCACACCATCAAGGAGCACACGAGCTCGGTGTACCGAAAGCTCGGCGTGCGCAACCGCACCGAGGCGGTGCAGCGCGGACAGCGCCTGGGCCTGCTCGCCTAGTGTCGCGACACTTGCCGCGGGCCTTCGCACGAATTCGTACAGACCCACGCACGGGCTGTAGCTTTGAAGGATGGAAGCCGGCCTCAGCGAGATCGCGCGGTTCCTGGCGCTGCGTCCGCCGTTTACGGGGCTCGCGCCCGAGGAGCTCGGCGAGCTGGTCGCCGACACCCAGCTCGAGTTCTACACGGCCGGGGAGGTGATCCTCTCAGAGGATGGAGGCCCGGTTACGTTCCTGCGCGTGATCCACTCCGGCGCCGTCGACATCGTCCACGACGGCCGCCTCCTGGACATCCTGGGTCCCGGAGACGCGTTCGGGCACGCCGCGATGCTGTCAGGACTGCCGCCCGGATTCGAGGCGCGCGCAGCGGAGGACACGCTCTGCTATCGGATCGCCGCGGCGGTCGCGCGTCCACTGCTCGAGCGTGCACGCAGCAGGGAGCTGCGCGTCGGCGTTCACGAGCCCGCCCACCAGCCGGTCGCCACCCTGCTGCGCGCGCCGACGATCAGGTGCGAGCCGATGACCAGCATCCGCGAGGTCGCCCGGCAGATGACGGCGGCGGGAGCCAACGCGGCGATTGTCGACCTGCGGGGCGGCGGCTTCGGGATCGTCACCGACCGCGACATCCGCACCCGGATCGTCGCCGCCGGAGTACCGCTGAGCGCTCCGGTGGCGGGGGTGATGACGAACCCCGCGTTCTCTGTGACGCCGGGGAGGCTGGGCGGCGAGGTTCTGTTCGAGCTGCTCGAGCGCGGGATTCGCCACGCCCCGGTCGTCAACGAGCGCGGCCAGCTCGTCGGCGTGATCGAGGATCTCGACCTGTTCGCGGTGCAGCCGCGCTCCTGGTTCGGCGCGCGGCGCGCGATCGCGCGCGCGCAGAGCGTCGAGTCGCTGGCGACGGTGGCCGGAAGGCTCCCCGAGATCGTGTCGGACCTTCATGCCGCGAACCTGCGTGCGGTGGAGGTCGCGCGCGTGCTGTCCGCGCTCGTGGACGCCCTGACCGTTCGCGCGATCGAGCTCGCGGGATCGTCGATGCAGCTGCCCGACGACGGCTTGGTGTGGGTCGCGGTAGGCAGCCAGGCTCGCCGCGAGTTCACGCCGGCGTCGCGCGCGCAGGGCGCGGTCGTATGCAGCGAGCCTCCGCCCGACGGGTGGATCGAGGCGGTCTCTGCAGCGCTGACGAGCTGCGGTCTGGCGGCCGCGATCGTTGCCCGCAGCGGGCCACAGTGGCTGGCGGCAGACGGCGCCGACGAGCTTTCGCTGACCGTGCTGGTCGAGCGCCGCGTGCTGTGGGGTACGCCTCGGGATCCATTGCCCGTCGCCGAGGGCGACGAGCACGACCGCGTGGTGGGCGCGCTGCTCCGACGCGCGCTCGACTACAGCCCGCCGACTGGATTTGACGCAGATCGCGTGCTCGAGCTCGACGGCACGCGCAGCGACATCCTCGACATCCGGCGCGCGGCGGTGATCCCGATCGTCGAGCTCGCGCGCTGGGCTGGCGCAGCCGCCGGGGTGGTGGAGGGCTCGACACCGGACAAGTTGCGGGTCGCCGGTGCCGCCGGCGTGCTCGACGACGGCGACGCGCAGACGCTGGTGGATGCATTCGAACTCGCGCTCGAGCTGCGAATCGACCATCACATGCGGCAGCTTGCGCAGGGCGCAGCGCCCGACGACCGCATCCAGACCGTCGCCATCAGCCCGCTGACGCGCGATTATCTGCGCGACGTGTTCCGCGCCGTGACAGCCGTGCAGCGAAGGCTGAGCGGGTGAGGCTGCGCGCGCCTCGCTCCGAGGCCGCGGCGGCGTTTGCGACGGTCGGCCGGCCAGACTCCAAGACGCCGTGGCGACAGGCGAGCTGGTGCGCGATCGACCTCGAGCTGACCGGGCTGGACCCCGCCAAGGACGAGATCATCGCGATCGGCGCGGTGCCGATCGAGGACGGGCGCCTGATCCTCGGCGACAGCCGCTACACGCTGGTGCGAACGGCACGGCGATCCGAGCACGACGCCGTGCTGATGCACAAGCTGCGAGTCGTCGACCTCGCCGACGCGCCGCCGCTCGAGCAAGCCGTCGAGCTGTTGCTCGAGATGCTGAGCGGCCGCGTCCCGGTGTTTCACACCGCAGCGGTGGAGCGGACGTTCCTGGCGCCGCTGTTCTCGCAACTGCGGGTGCGGCTCCCGGCCGCGGTCGATACCGAGATTCTCGGTCGGCTGTTCCTGCAGTGGCGCGACGGGATCGCCCCGCCCCGGCTGTCGCTCGCCACGTTGCTCAAACTCCTCGGTCAGTCGGGCGAGGCGCCGCACCACGCACTCGCCGACGCGCTCTGCACGGCGCAGGCGTTCATCGCCCTGGCCAGTCGCCTCAACGCGACGCAGCCGCAGACCGTCGGCTCGCTGCTGCGAGCGGACAGCTGGCTGGCCAGCGCGCGTCGCTTCGGCGTTACCTAGAAATCGTTAGAACAGCGACAGGTAGCGGTCGAGCTCCCACTGCGTGATCTGCTCGTGCGCCGCCTGCCACTCGCCGCGCTTGACCTTGATGAAGTAGTCGACGTAGTCGCCGTCCCGCGTCTTGCCCAGCGCCTTGCGCAACACGTCGTCCTTCTCGAGCTCGCGGGTGGCGTCGAGCAGGTTCGCCGGCAGCAGGTCGATGCCCGCCGCCTCTCGCTCCTCGGCAGAGAGCTCGTACAGGTTGGCGGAGTTGGGCTCGCCTGCGTCGAGCTCGCGCTCGATCCCGTCGAGGCCCGCGGCGAGCATCGCCGTCGCCGCCAGGTACGGATTGCATGAGCCGTCGACCGTGCGGTCCTCGATCCGCCCAGCGTCGGGGATCCGGAGCATCTGCGTGCGGTTGTTGTAGCCGTAGCTGATGTAGGCGGGCGCCCACGTCGCGCCGCTGTTCGGTGCGCCCACCACCAGGCGCTTGTAGGAGTTGACCGTCGGCGCGGTCACCGCGATGTACGCCTTCGCGTGGGCCTTGAGCCCTCCGATGAAGTTGTACGCCAGCGGCGACAGCCCCAGCCTGCGCGGGTCGTCAGCGGGGTCGCAATCGAACAGGTTCTCGCCGTCGCGCCACAGGCTGAAGTGGAAGTGGCAACCGTTGCCGGTTAGGTTCGCAAACGGCTTCGGCATGAACGTCGCGAGCAGGCCGCGTTCCTGCGCCAGCGACTCGACCATGTAGCGGAAGAAGATCGCCCGGTCACAGGTCGTCAGCGCGTCGTCGAACTGGAAGTTCTGCTCGAACTGCCCGTTGGCGTCCTCGTGGTCGGTCGCGTAGTTGTCCCACCCCATCGACGTGACGGACTGCGACACCAGCGAGACGAAGTCGAGGTTGCGCGTGAGCGCGCGCATGTCGTAGCAGGGGAGGTCGAGCGTGTCGAGTGGGTCAGCGGGCTCGATCCCGCCGTCCTCGGTCCGGCGCAGCAGGAAGTACTCGAGCTCCGCGCCGATCCGGGGCTCGAAGCCGAGCTCCTTGGCGCGGGCAAGCGCGTTGCGCAGGATCGTACGCGGGCAGAACGGCCACGGCTCGCCCTCGACCGTGACGTCGCACGCGAACCGCGCCACGCTGGGTTTCCACGGCAGGATCGTCAGGCTGCGGGGGTCGGGGATCGCGATCATGTCGGGGTCGTGCGGCCCCTGGCCGATGTCGCCGGCGGCAAAGCCGGCGAACCCGGCTCCGTCGGTCAGCAGGTCGTCGATGTGATGGGCGGGCACGAGCTTGGCGCTCGGCTTGCCGTGCATGTCGACGAACTGTGCGAAGAGGAACTGGATGCCCTGCTCGCTGACGACGCGGCGAACCTCGTCGGCGGCACTTTCGGGCGTGGTTTGCGCCTGCTCTGTGGTTGCCATGGCGCCATGTATATAGGTATGGGTAGGGCCTGCCAATGGCCGTCGCCACCCCTTGAGGGCCATTAGCATGTGCGTTGCGCACATAGGAGGTGCCGGGTGTCAGTGAGCGCTGGACCGGCGGCGCCTCGTAGCTCGGAGCTGCGAGCGCTGCGGGAGGAAAATCAAACGCTCTACGGCGTGATCAGGCTGGTCTCGTCGTCGCTCGAGCTGCTGCCGATGCTCCAGGGCGTCGTCGACCTGGCGACCGAGGCGACGGGTTGCCACGCCTGCTTCATCTATCTGCTCGAGGGCGACCGCCTCACGGTCCGGGCGGCGTCTCCGGTGTTCGCCGACGCCGTCGGCACGGTGCAGATGGGGCTGGACGAGGGACTGACCGGATGGGTCGCGCGCCACCGAACCCCGGAGTTCATCCGCGACAAGGCGATGGACGACCCGCGCATGAAGTACATCCCCGAGCTCGAGGAGGAGCGCTTCCAATCGATGGTGGCGGTCCCGATCCTCGCGCGCGCGGGCGACACGATCGGGGTGATCGTGCTCCACACCAAGGCGCCGCACGAATTCACCGAGGACACGCTGAAGCTGCTGGTGCACATCGCGTCGCTGGTCAGCGGCGCGATCGAGAACGCACAGCTGTACGACCAGCAGCGCCGTCGCGTCGACAGTCTCACGCGGCTTTCGGGACTGGCGCGGGAGGTCTCGGCGGCGACGAACGCAACCGACCTGGGACAGGTCGTGGTGGCCGGGACCCGGCTCCTGCTGGGAGCCGCCGTGTGCCAGCTCTACCGAGTGGACTCGGCGGCCGCGACGCTGGCGCCGGTAGCTCGCGACCCGGAGACGGAGTTGCCCGGGCCGGCGATGTCGGCAACAGGCCTGTTGCTCGCGGCGATCGACGGCGGCGGCGAGCGTCCTCCCGCGCGAACGCTGTGGCCAGAGCTAGATGTGGCCGACCTGCTGGTCGCTCCGTTGACGGCGGGCGGCGAGCGAGTCGGCCTGCTGTGCGCGGGAGCCCCGGCCGCGCGTCCGTTCACCGACGAGGACACCGAGTTGGTGCGCGCGATCGCTCACCTGACCGCGATCGCGTTCAAGCGCGCTGAGCTGATCGAGGGCCTCACCAACGCGAACATCGTCAAGGACCTGTTCGAGGCGCTTGCGGCGGGCGCGACCACGTTCGCGGCCGCCAAGGCCGCCGAGGTGCGCTGCGACCTCGACGGGCCGTACCTGATGGTGTACGCCGAGCCTGCGGCGGCCCAGGAGCAGGGGTCGGGTGAGTGGCGCGCTGCGGCCGAAGTGCTGGGTCGCGAGCTGGCGGGTCTCACCCCCGACAACGCGATCGACGCCGGTCCCGGTCCGGTCCGAGCCGTGCTCGCGCTGCGCGCGCGCCAGGTGCAGAGGATCGAGGAGCTGATGCGCGAGTGCCGCGAGCTCGGCGAGGGCGGCAACGCCGCGATCGGCATCAGCGACGTTCACGAAGGCCCGGCCAACGCCTCGCGCGCGTACCGCGAGGCTGTAGACGCGGCGACGATCGGCCGGGCGCTGCTGGGGCAGGGCGGCGCGATCGCCTACTCACAGGTTGGCGCCTACCGATACCTCGTCCACATCGCCGCCGAGGACGCGCCCTATGACCGGATGCGGGCGGCGGTCGACAGGCTGATCGACTACGACCGCAAGCGACGCACCGCCCTGCTCGACACGCTTGAGCGCTACCTGGCCGAGCGCCGCAGCGTGATCGAAAGTGCGCGTGCCCTGTTCATCCACCCCAACACCCTGCGACAGCGGCTGGGCAGGATCGAGGAGCTGACCGGCCTGCGCCTCGACGAGGACGACCTGCTGTCGCTCGAGCTCGCGATCAAGCTGGCGCGGCTGCACGGCCGGCCTTGAGTGCACGCGCCGAGCGGCAGCGGCGCAGGCACTTACAACTGGTCGTCCTCCAGCACCAGGAACACAGGCAGCTTCGCGCGCCGGCGCACCCGCTGGGGCTCCTGGGTCCAGAGCAGGTTCCCGACCACGCGGTTGCGGTCGGGGTCGGCTGACATCACGATCGCCTGGCAGTCATGCTCGGCGGCTTCCTTGATGATCTTCTTGAAGGCGTTGCGGGTTCCGAGAACGTGGCCGTCGGCCTGCAGGCCCTTGCGGCGCAGCCGCCGGATCGCCTGGGCGACGATGTCGCGCTGCTCGGCCCACTCCTGCTTGGTCGGCAGCAGTCCGGGGCTCGGGAGCCCGAAAGCCACGCCGTGCACGCGCGCAATCGTGAACACGTGCACGAACGCTCCGGGGGCGGCGAGCTCGATCACCTTCGAGATCGCCGCGGCCGGGATCTGGCGTCCCTCGGACGCGAGCAGGATCCGCTCGAACCGCTGGGTTGCCTCCGGCTGCGGGTTGCGCACCGCCGCGGCTGTCACCGTCACGGACTGGCGCCCTCGGCCGTGCTCGCCGTGATTGTCCCCGCTCCGGCCGTACCGGCTGCGGCAGCCTCGACCGGAGCGGCGCGCTTGTCCTCCACCCGCTTGCGATACCAGTAGAAGCCCAGGTAGGACAGGAGCACCACCCAGCCGATGAAGTAGTAGGGCAACGTCTTGCGACCGGCCGCGTTACATGTACATGAGGCGTACGTCGGCCCGCCGTAGAAGTAGATGATCGCGTAGACACCCGCGATCGCCAGCGCCACGTACTTCATCCACTCGGGCAGCCTGAACGGCCGCCGGACGTTCGGACGGTGCTTTCGCAGCAGGTAGTAGCCGACCAGCACCGGGATGAAGGCAGCCAGGTAGCCGACGTTCGAGAACGTGTAGATCTCGACGGCGCCGCCCATGAACACCACAAGGATCGAGCAAACCACGTTGAACCACATCGCCCGGTTCGGCACGCCATGATTGTTGACCCGCTGGAAGAAGCGCGGGAACTGCCCGTCGGTCGACATCTGGTGAAGCGAGCGAGCCGTCCCGGTGATCGCGTTCAGCGCCGACAGGATCAAGGCCAGGATCAGCATGATCGCGATCAGCCACTCGAGGATGTTGCTTCCGGTCCCGGCCCCGAACACGTCCGCGGCGTAATGGACGAAGATCGTCTGGGGATCGACGAGCGCGGGGTTGCCCAGTGCAGAAAGGCCGAGCACGATGATGAACGCGACGGGGATCATCGTGTAGATGAATAGGCCGTACAGGCCTTCGAGGTTCATCGCGATCTTCGCGTCGCGGTCGGGGTTCTTGGTCTCGCCGATGTAGCAGGCGGCGGCCTCCATCGCGATCACGTTCCACGTCAACAGGAACGAGAAGGCTATGTACAAGGTCAGCCAGTTGTGACCGAAGAGCGAGGTGAAGAACCCGCTGCCGTCGGTGTGGCGGAAGTGCCACAGCTGGCCGAAGTCCACGACTGACGGGTGGAAGATCCAGGCGATCGCCAGGAACGTCAGCGGGATCATCGACAGCAGCGCGAGCGTTGTGGCGAAAGCCGTCCCGAACCGCAGCCCCCTCACCGCGGGAATCGCGAGGAGCAGGATGCCGACAATCGCGATGCCCAGCGTCCACCAAGCGATGAAGGTGTGGATCGGCGTGATTCCGGCGGTGGCGTTGAGCTTGAAGCGGTCGACGATGTAGAACGACGCCAGGATCATGTTCAGCGGGGCGACCGGGAACCATCCCAGCCAGTAGGCCCATGCCGAGAACCCGTTGACGTGTTCGGCAAACCGCGGCCATTTGTCCTTGTAGGCCGGATAGGCGTAGGCGGGCAGCCCGCCGGAGCGGTCGGGCATCATCGCCGACAGCTCGGCCAGCAACAGGCACACGATGTAGCCGCTGATCGTGATCACGACGATCACGGGTACGGATGCAGCCCCCAGCTCGGTGACCATCACCGGCGCGATTCCGGTGACGAGGATTGTCCCCGCGAGGCCGATTACGAATGCGCCCCACCAGTTGGTGGTCTTGGGTAGCCCAGCGGACTCGTAGACGAGCTCGTCGTCGTACTGCGGGCCAGGAGTGTCGGCCATGCTCCCTCCAGGTACGTTGTGCTGAGGAGCACTAGGCTCGCATGTCGCCGGAGCGCGTCACAGACGCGATGCGAACACAATTGCGGCCTCCGACATGGAGAACTTTTACACACTCCTGGCGCGCCACCCGCCGTTCGATGGGATCGATCCGGAGGACGTCCGCGCGGCGCTCGAGGGGGCCCAGGAGCACGCCTTCGATACGGGCGATATCGCCCTGGTCGAGGACGGGGCTCCCGCGCTGGGACTGTGGGTGATCCTCGACGGCTCGATGGACATCGTTCACGAGGGCGAGGTCATCCAGGTGCTCGAACCGGGCGAATGCTTCGGGCATCCGTCGCTGCTGACGGGGATGGCGCCCGCGTTCACGGTACGCGCGCGGGAGCCCTCGCGATGCCTGCTGTTCTCGGCTGACGCGTCGCGGCGGCTGCTGGGAACGGTCGCCGGCGCGACCTACGTGGCGGCGTCGATGCGAAAGCGGCTGACCGGCGCCGGCCACACGGTGCATGCGCTGCGCGACGTCGGGACCACGCCGGTGTCGGCGATCATGCGGGCGGCGACCTTCTGCGACGCCGATGAGCCGCTGCGCCAGGCCGCCGGCCGCCTCGGCCAGGACTCAACCTCGGCCCTGCTCGTCCGGCTCGACGACGATCGGCTCGGCATCCTCACCGACGCCGACGTGCGCGCCTCGGTGACAAGCGGCGACGTCGCCCTGGACGCGCCGGTCCGAGAGATCGCGCGCACTCCCGTCCCGACCGTCCCGGTCGCGCAGCTCGCCGTGGAGGCGGCCGTCGACATGGTCGCGGCCGGCGCCGAGCACCTGGCGGTGACCGATGCGAGCGGGGTCTGCGGCATCGTGTCGGCGAGCGACCTCCTGGGGCTCGACGCGCGCAGTCCGATCGCGCTGCGGCACATGATCCTGGGGGCCGCCGACGAGGACGCGCTCGTGCGCGCGACGCAAGAGCTGCCCAGGCTGTTCCTGCTGCTGGTGCGGGCCGGCGTGCCCGCGCGCGAGCTCGGGCGGGTGCTGAGCCTTCAGCACGACACGATCGTCGCGCGGCTGGTCGACTTCTCGATCTGGCGCGAGGGACCCGCCCCGCTCGCCTGGGCCTGGCTTGATCTGGGCAGCGCCGCGCGGCGCGAGTTCACGCTGGCATCCGACCAGGACAACGCGCTCGCATACGCCAACCCCGAGCCCGGCGAGGAAGAGGCGGTCGACGCCTACTTCGAGCGGCTCGGATCCGACGTCAACGACGGCCTGGCCAGGAGCGGAATCGGCGTCGACAACAACGGCGTACTCGCCGGCAAGCGGCTGTGGCGCATGTCCAAGGGCGCCTGGTTACGCACGTTCGCCGAGTGCCTCACCGAGCCCGACGAATCGCACCTGATCCGCGCATCGGTCGCGTTCGACTTCCGGCCAGCGGCGGGCGGCCTGCTGCTCGTCTCCGAGCTCACCGACTACATTCGCGACGCGCGCCGGCACCCACAGTTCATGCGCCTGATGGCCAGGACCGCCAACGGGTACCCGGTGGCGCTGGGGTTCCGCGGTCAGCTGGCGACCGGCCGCGAAGGCGATCCGCCCGATCGCCTGGACATCAAGCGCGGAGGGATCATCCCGCTCGTCAACCTGGTGCGCTTCCACGCGCTGGCGCACGGGGTCACGATCTCGCCGACGCTTGACCGGATCGAGGCTGTCGCGAACGTGGGGGGACTGGAGCGTGACGTCGCCGACGGGCTCAGCGAGGCCTGGTCGGTGATCACGCGCCTGCGGTTCGAGCACCACGCCGCACAGATCGCCGAGGGCGGCGCCCCCGACAACCTGATCGATCCGGGCGCCCTGCCGCCGATCGCGCGCGCGGATCTGAAGGAGGCGCTCCACGTGGTGCGCCGGGCCCAAAAGCGGCTCGGCGCGTGGGCGCCGCCGGCGGATTGAGCGGCTCGCTCAGGTCCGAGGCGATTCTCAGGCTGTAGTACCACCGACCACATTCGGGCTCGAAAGTGTGCGCGTGTGCGCCATTGGAGCCATTTCCCCAACTGTCTAATGTGGCTCGCATGTGCGGCATAGCTGGGCTTTTCACAAAGTCACCGGCACTGCGAGAGCAGCTTGGCCGGCATCTGTCGGAGATGCTCCTGCAGCTGTCGGATCGCGGACCCGACAGCGCCGGGGTGGCGTTCTACCGGGATCCGGCGCCGATCGGCTGCTGCAAGGTGTCGCTGCACTCCGCTTCGCACGACCCCAACTGGGAGATGCTCGGAGCCGAGCTCGAGCGGCAGTTCGGGGGCGCATCGCTGCCCAGCGTCCGCGCGAGCCACTGCACGTTCGTAATCGACGCGCAGGCCCCCGATGCCCAGGCGTGGCTCGCCGAGCACCATCCTGAGCTGACGCTGATGAGCGCGGGACAGACGATCGAAATCTTCAAGGAGGCCGGCCCGCCCAGGGAGTTCGTCAGTGCCTTCAAGCTGGCCGAGATCGAGGGAAGCCACGCGCTCGGTCACACCCGGATGGCCACCGAGAGCCGCGTCACCACCGAGCACTCGCATCCGTTCTCGACCGGGCTGGACCTGTGCCTGGTCCACAACGGCTCGCTGTCCAACCACAACCGGTTGCGGCGCACGCTCCAGCGCGAGGGGATCCGGTTTCAGACAGACAATGATTCGGAGGTCGCGGCGGGCTACCTGACCTGGCGCCTGCGCGAGGGAGCGTCGCTCGAGCAGGCGCTCGAAGGCTGCCTCGATGACCTCGATGGCTTTTACACGTTTGCGGTTGGGACCGCGGACGGGTTCGCGGTTCTGCGCGATCCGATCGCATGCAAGCCCGCCGTGATGGCCGAGACCGACGAGTGGGTGGCGATGGCCTCGGAATATCGCGCAATCGCAGTCCTACCGGGCGCGGAGGACGCAGTCACCTGGGAGCCGGCGCCGGGGCACGTCTACAGCTGGGGTCTGGCCTCGGTCGCCTGATGGCCACCGCCGACGTCACCCAGGACGCGGTCCTGTCGTTCGACCTTGCGACCGATTCCGTTCGCGATCTCAATCAGCGCCTGCACCAGGTCGACCCCGACCGACCCGGCGGTCGCGTGGTCGTGCGCAACCCTGGCGGGAGGCATGCGATCGCGGTCGGGCTCGACGCGCCGTACGAGGTCGAGATCGAGGGTCACGTGGGCTACTACTGCGCCGGCATGAACAAGCAGGCGACGATCCGCGTGCACGGCAACTGCGGCGTCGGCGTGGCCGAGAACATGATGTCGGGGGCAGTCGTCGTCGATGGCAGCGCCTCCCAGTCTGCTGGTGCCACTGCGCGCGGAGGATTGCTCGTGATCCGCGGCGACGCCTCGGCCCGCTGCGGTATCTCGCTCAAAGGCGCCGACATCGTCGTGCGCGGATCCGTCGGTCACATGGCGGCGTTTATGGCGCAGCGCGGGGCGCTGCTGGTTTGTGGCGACGCGGGCGACGCGCTCGGCGATTCGCTGTACGAGGCGCGGCTGTACGTGCGCGGCTCGGTCGCCGCTCTGGGCGCCGACTGCATCGAGAAGGAGATGGGCGACGAGCACCTCACGCAGGTGGGCGAGCTGCTCCAGCGCGCCGGGATCGACGACGTCGCGCCCGCCGAGTTCCGCCGCTATGGATCCGCCAGGCGGCTCTACAACTTCCACGTCGAGAACGTGGCGGTCTACTGATGTCCGCCGCTGCCCGTAACGGCTGGCATCCAGGGCTGCGCGAGTCGGCCACGTTTGACCGCAACACGATCGCCGAGATCCAGCGAGCGGCGCGCGAGGGGCTGTACTCGATCAAGGGGTTCGGCGCCAAGCGGGCCGTGCCCCACTTCGACGACCTGCTGTTCCTGGGGGCGAGCGTGTCGCGGTATCCACTGGAGGGCTACCGGGAGCGTTGCGACACCGACGTGACGATCGGCACCAGGTTCGCACGCGAGCCGATCCACCTCGACATCCCGATCACGATCGCGGGAATGAGCTTCGGCGCGCTGTCGGCGCAGGCCAAGGAGGCGCTGGGGCGCGGAGCGACGGAGGTCGGTACCAGCACCACGACCGGCGACGGCGGGATGACCCCCGAGGAGCGCGAGCACTCCAAGGTGCTGGTGTACCAGCTGCTCCCGTCGCGCTATGGCATGAACCCGGACGACCTGCGGCGCGCCGACGCGATCGAGGTGGTGGTCGGTCAGGGCGCCAAGCCGGGCGGCGGCGGCATGCTGCTCGGGCACAAGATCTCCGACCGCGTGGCCGAGATGCGCGATCTGCCCAAGGGCATCGACCAGCGCAGCGCCTGCCGGCACCCGGACTGGACGGGTCCCGACGATCTCGAGATCAAGATCGAGGAGCTGCGAGAGATCACCGACTGGCGGATCCCGATCTACGTCAAGATCGGTGCGTCGCGTACCTACTTCGACGTCGCGCTGGCGGTGAAGGCGGGCGCCGACGCGATCGTGCTCGACGGCATGCAGGGCGGCACGGCCGCGACCCAGGAGGTGTTCATCGAGCACGTGGGGATCCCGATCCTCGCGGCGATCCCGCAGGCCGTCGAGTCGTTGGTCGACCTGGGAATGCACCGCGAGGTGCAGCTGATTGTGTCCGGGGGAATCCGCACCGGCGCCGACGTCGCGAAGGCACTCGCGCTCGGCGCCGATGCGGTGTCCATCGGGGTTGCCGCGCTGATTGCGCTCGGCGACAACGCGCCCGAGCACGACGACGGCTACCGCGCGATCGGATCGGCCGCCGGCTACTACGACGACTATCAGGCGGGCCTGGATCCCGCGGGTATCTCCACCCAGGACCCGGAGCTCGCGACCCGCCTGGATCCCGCGGTGGGCGGCCGGCGGCTGGCCAATTACCTGCGGACGCTGACGCTCGAAGCCCAGACCCTGGCGCGCGCGTGCGGCAAGTCCCACGTCCATAACCTCGAACCCGAGGATCTCGTGGCGCTCACGATCGAGGCGGCGGCGATGGCCCGCGTGCCGCTTGCCGGTACCAGTTGGATACCGGGTACGATCAGCGCTACATGACGTATGTGATCGCCGAACCATGCATCGACCTCAAGGACCTCTCCTGCGTTGAGGTCTGCCCGGTCGACTGCATTCATCCGACAGAAGACGAGCCCGGCTTCGCCGACGTGAACCAGCTCTACATCGATCCCGAAGAGTGCATCGACTGCGACGCTTGCGTCGAGGCCTGTCCGGTGGACGCGATCTTCGCCGAGGATCAGCTGCCGGACGAGTGGAAGCACTTCACCAAGATCAACGCCGACTACTTCGCGAACGCGTAGTGCGCGACACCCTCGAGGTCGGGGGCCGCAGGATCGAGATTGAGCAAGGCGGCCCGGACGAGGCCGATTCCGTCGTGATCTTCCACACCGGCACGCCCAGTGCCGGGGTCCTGTTCGAGCCGATGGTCGCGGACGGCGCCGCCCGCGGCATCCGCCATCTCGCCTACTCGCGGCCCGGGTACGCCAACAGCCACCGCCGACCGGGGCGTACGGTCGCCGATTGCGCCGCGGACGTGAGCGCGATCGCCGACCAGCTCGGGATCGGCCGCTTCTACACCATCGGCTGGTCCGGCGGCGGCCCGCACGCGCTGGCGTGCGCGGCGCTGCTGAGCGATCGGGTGATCGCGGCGGCGACGCTCGCCAGCGTCGCGCCGCGCGACGCGGAGGGCCTCGACTGGCTTGCGGGGATGGGCGAGGAGAACCTCCAGGAGTTCGCGGCCGCCGAATCGGGACAGCTGATCGGGTTCCTCGACCACATGGCGGCCGATTTCCGCCGTGTCACCCCCGAGCAGATCCACCAGGCGTTCGGAGATCTGGTCTCGCCGGTCGATGTCGCCTCGCTGACGGGCGAGTTCGCCCAGTACGTGTCCGACGCCGTCAGGCTGGCCGTGTCCAGGGGCATCTGGGGATGGTTGGACGACGACCTGGCGATCATCCACGACTGGGGGTTCTCGCTCGAGCAGATCGACCGGCCGGTAACGATCTGGCAGGGCGGCCAGGACCGGATGGTGCCCTTCGACCATGGCCGTTGGCTGGCCGACCACGTCGCCGGCGCGAAGGCCCAGCTGCTGCCCGACGAGGGGCACCTGTCGCTCACGGTCGGTGCCTACGGGCGCGTGCTCGACGGGCTGCTCGCCGCCGGGGACTGAGTGCAAGAGCCCGCGCGCTACGGTGGCGGGCATGAACCTTCGAGAGCTCGGTACCACTGGAGTCAAAGTCAGCCCACTGTGCCTCGGCGCGATGATGTTCGGCGCCTGGGGCAACCCCGACCACGACGAGGGCATCGCGATCATCCATCGCGCGCTCGATGCGGGGATCAACTTCATCGACACAGCGGACGTCTACGCGCGCGGGGAATCCGAGGAGATCGTCGGCAAGGCGCTGGCCGGCGGCCGGCGCGACAACGTCATCCTCGCCACCAAGGTCCACGGCACGATGGGGGACGACCCCAACGAGTTCGGCAACTCCCGGCGCTGGATCGTGCGGGAGGTCGAGAACAGCCTGCGCCGGCTGCGCACCGACTGGATCGACCTCTACCAGATCCACCGCCCCGAGTCCGACACCGACATCGACGAGACGCTCGGCGCGCTCACCGACCTGGTCCGTGCCGGCAAGGTCCGCTACATCGGTTCCTCGACGTTCCCGCCCAGCCGGATCGTCGAGGCGCAGTGGGTCGCACGCGAACGCGGGCGCGAGCGTTTCGTGTGCGAGCAGCCGCCGTACTCGATCCTCGTGCGCGGGGTCGAGAACGACGTGCTGCCAACGTGCAGGCGCCACCGGATGGGCGTGATCCCGTGGAGCCCGCTGGCCGGCGGGTGGCTGACCGGGCGCTACCGCCTCGGCGAGGATGTGCCGACGTCACACCGCGCGGAGCGGATCCCCGGGCGCTACGACATGTCGATCCCGGGCAACCAGCGCAAGCTCGAGGCGGCCGACGCGCTGGCCAAGCTCGCCGATGAGGCCGGGATCAGCCTGATCGAGATGGCGCTCGCGTTCGTCATCCGCCACCCGGCGGTAACGGCCGCGATCATCGGGCCGCGGACGATGGAGCAGCTCGAGTCCCAGCTCACCGGGGCCGATGTCGAGCTGTCCGACGAGGTCCTGGACCGGATCGACGAGATCGTCCCACCGGGCGTCAACCTCAACCCGGCCGACGGCGGCTGGCAGAACCCGGACCTCGAGCCGGCGGCGCGCCGGCGGTAGGGCGGCGGGAAAACGGCCCCACTCGATCCTCGCTGATCGTCGAGTGGGGAAAAGCTGCGCTGAGCGCTGCTTTTGACCCAAAGTGGCAGCGGACCACCATCGAGTGGGTCGATTTACACGCCGGCAAGCCCGTTTCGGACACCGATGGCCAGCCCTGCCCCAATGGGCCAAAAAACCTACCAAACCGCAACATTTCTGCTTGGCTCGTTCGTTGGTCGTGTAGGAACATTCTCTGGCGACAAGGAACTGTCCGGGACGAGGTTCATTCTGTGCCTCGTCCCAAGAGGGGGTATGAGCATGTTGAACCCGAACTCAACCGGGACCGCAGCCACGACGGAGCTGCTGACCGACCTCGTGTACGAGCTCTTAGACGCTCACTGCGACACGATCCGTCTGGCCGACGAGGCCGACGACAGCGTTATGTGGGCCGCGCACCTTTCGTACCTGCGCGACCTGCAGCGGGTTGGCCGCGAGACTCTCGCGCGGGTCCCGGTAGGCGCCGGGTAGACGGTTGAGCGCCCGCCATCGCGGGCGCGTTCATCATCCCGCCCACCGGGTCGAGTGGGCCGGATAGGGTACGCCGGTGGCAAACGTCGAGGGGAAGGCGACGGCGATCACCGTGGTCACACCGGTGCGGCCCGGCGGTCCGCTGCTGCTGTGGCTGGTCTTCTGGGCGGGGCGCAACATCACCGAGACGCTCAAGAAGCTCCAGACGCTCTCGTTCATTCACTACGCCCGCTGGGCGCTGATCGAGCGCTTCCCCGACCAGGGCGAGGGCGAGCGCCTGCAGTACACCTACCTGCTGTTCGAGAGCAACTTCAACGGGACCTGGGACCAGTACATCGACGCTTTCTCGGAGGTCGTGGCGCTGCGGATGAAGGCGATCTGGGGGACCTCGTTCGGCTTCCCCGGCCCGCTCCCCGTCGAGCCGTTCAAGCAGTACATCCGCCGCAACGAGTTCGTCGCCAACCACTACTGGTCGGCGTACCCCGGCGCGACGACGACCGAGATCGTGTCGGCGCAGCGGGTTGAGGAAGCGCTGGAGCGGCTGCGGCGGCGCGCGGCCACGCTCGGTCCCGAGGCGTTCAAGGCCGAGTACGAGTCGTTTCTCACGAGCGTGCAGCGAGACCTGTGAACGACGCCCGCAACACGTCCGGGCAGGCGTACGGACTCACCGTGCTGACCCCGATCCGTGATGGGCACGAGACGCTGCTGGCGCGTTACCTGGACCTGCTGCAGGGCGGCGACGACAGTCCGCTCGCGCGCGTGCCCGGAACGCACTTCGCCAGGTGGGTCGTGATCGGCGATGTCGTGTACGAGGGACCGCGCCAGCGCCGCGATCGCCTCTCGCTCGGGCGCCTGCTGTTCACCAGCAACTTCGACGGGCCGGTGGCGCCGTATCTCGAGGGCCTGCGCACGGGCCTCGGCGAGGCCGCGGACGCGATCTGGGATCACTGCGAGGGATATCCGGGCCGCGACGACCCGGCCGCGTTTGCGGCGTACATGCGACGCCACCAGATCGAGAGCGCGCTGTTCTTCGCCGCCTACGGCGATCGCACCGTGGAGCAGGTCAAGCGCAGCCTGGCGGTGCGGCGCGACGTGATCGACTTCGCGTTGTCGGCGCAGGGGATGGGCGCCGACGCCCTGCAGGCGACTTTCAAAGAGCGGTTCGGCCAATGACCACCCTTGACCTGGCGCGCATCCAGGGGTTCGTCGTGCGCGGCTACCGGCTGCCGTTCGCCCGCTACCTGTTCCTACGGGTCGGCGATGTCGCCCAAGCGGCGGCGTGGGTCGCCGAGACGACGGCGGACGTGCTGACCGCGGCACCATGGGACGACAAGCCAGATTCGGGCGTCAACGTCGCCTTCAGCTACTCGGGCCTGCGCGCGCTCCAACTACCCGACGCGTCGCTGGCGGGCTTCCCGGAGGAGTTTCGCCAGGGGATGGCGGCCCGCGCAAACCTGCTCGGCGACTACGGCGCCAGCGACCCGTCCCACTGGGAGGGCGGACTCGGCGGTCCCGACATCCACGCGCTGGTGATGATCAGCGCCAAGAACCCGGAAGCGATGGACGCGCACGACGCGCGGGTTCGCGCCGCCATCGAGGCCAATGGCGGCCTGACGCTCGTCCACGAGGACGTCGGCGCGGCGCTGCCCGACGGGGTCGAGCACTTCGGCTATGCCGACGGCTTCGCGCAGCCGTCGATCGAGGGCAGCACGATCGTCCCCACTCCCGGACAGGGCGCCCCGTCGGGCAACGGCGACTGGCGCCCGATCCGCGCCGGGGAGTTCATCCTCGGCTACACGGACGAAGAGGGCGTGCTGCCCGCTGCGCCGCCGCCCGTGGAGCTCAGCATCAACGGCTCGTACATGGTCTACCGCAAGCTTCGCCAGGACGTTGTGGCGTTCAGGCAGCGGCTTGCGGAGTCCGCCGCCCTGTATCCGGGTGGCGAAGAGCTACTCGCCGCCAAGATCGTGGGGCGCTGGCGGGACGGCACGCCGGTCTCGCTGTCGCCTGCTTCCGCCGACGCCGCGCTCGCCGCGGACGGGCAGCGCAACAACGCGTTCGACTATGGCAACGACCCCGACGGGCTGCGTTGTCCGATCGGCGCCCACGTGCGCCGCGCCAATCCGCGCCGCAGCCTCCCGTTCGACGGCAAGCTGGTCAACCGCCACCGGCTGATCCGCCGAGGGATCCCCTACGGGCCACCGCTGCCGCCGGGCGCCCCGGACGACGGCCAGGACCGCGGCGTGATCTTCGCCTGCCTGCAGGCGAGCATCGCCCGGCAGTTCGAGTTCATCCAGTCGCAGTGGCTGAACGCCGGCAACACGTTCGGCCTCGGCGAGGACCAGGATCTGATGCTCGGGCCCCAGGACGGCACGCAGCCCAACAAGATGACCGTTCCTGGAAGCCCTCCGTTCTTCGTCGGCCCGCTGTCGCGGGTCGTGACCGTCAGGGGCGGCGAGTACTTCTTCGTCCCCGGCATCAACGGGCTGCGGTTCATCGCCGCCGCGGCCGGGGGAGGGGCGGCGTGAGCGTTCAGTTCAGGCGCGCCTGAAGCGTCCGAAGCTCGGTCGCAACCCTGTCGCGCAGTGCTTCGGGGGCGGGCAGCAGCAACCGCAGCTGCGCTGCGCGGATCGCGCCGGTCAGGTCGCCGCGCCGCTGGTAGGAGGAGACGAGGTTGTTGAGCATCCGCATCGCGATCTCGTGAGCGGTCCACGGCTGCACTGAGCCGACTGGGAGCTGCGAGTCGATGGTGGCGCCACCGCCGAAGGGATCGAGCAGCAGCGGCGGGTCCGCGCCGAAGTGCCCCACGACGAAGTGGCCGGGCAGGCCGACGCCCGCCAGCGCGATTCCCGCGCGGCGGGCCGCCTCGATGTAGACGACCGACAGCAGGATCGGCAGTCCTCGCCGCCGCTCCAGCACGACGTCGAGCATCGAGTTCTGCGGGTCGTCGTAGTGCTCCCGGTCGCCCTCGAACCCATGGACGCCGCCGAGGACCTCCGTGCATGCGGCGGTCACTCCCTCCGGTGAGCCGGTCGTCCGCTGCGCCGCGGCCGACAGGTCGGCGCCGAGCGTGTCGAGGGTCGCCATCGCCGTGGCGTCGTCGACCTCGCGGAACTCCGCGGCCATCGCCAGGGCCAGCAGGTCGATCGTCGCGTCGGGCGCTGCGGCCAGCTCGGCGAATGCGGTCACAGCGGCTTGACCAGGCGGCGCGGCCGCTCCGCGAACCCGCACGCCTCATAGAAGCGCAGCGCGTCGGCGCGATCAGGCCGGGTGGTCAGCTCGATGCGAAAGCAGGCGCGCTCGCGAGCGATTGCTTGCACTGCATCCAGGAGGGCCCGGGCGATGCCCTCCCGTCGCCGTTGTGCGCTCACGGCGAGCGCCGTGATCCGGCAATGCGGCCGGGGTCGGTAGATCAGGTCGAAGACGTGGTAGGTGATCAGGCCGACCGGCCCGCCGCCGTCGTCATATACGAGCACGCCGGCGTCGTCGCGATCGAGCAGACGGCCAAGCTGCGCGGAGGCGGCGTGAACGTCGGTCGGGTATCCGAGGTGGCCAAGCAGGCCCGCGACCGCGTCCGCGTCGGAAGATCGCGCGCGACGAATGTGAGATCGCTTGACGCGGTTGAGGATCGCCGCGATCAGCGGACCCTTGGAGTCGGCGTAGTGGTTGACGTCGCTCCAATCGCGCTGGGCGAGGGAGCGCTTGAGGCGTTCGTACTCGCTGCGGTCGTCGGGCGACGCTCGCAGGCGATCGCGGAACACGAGATGGCGATCGACCTCGGGGTCGCCTTCGTTCCACACGTGCACATGCACGTCTCGCGCCGGCGTGCGGTACATCCGATGCTCGGGCTCGCGGACGCGCAGTTCGTAGCCGGCGCGCTCGAGCGCGGGGCCGTACGACGATTCGTCGCTGACGTGTGACACCGCCACCAGCACGTCGACGATTGGCTTGGCCGCGAGTCCCGGTACCGATGTCGAGCCGATGTGCTCGATGCGAAGGGCGCCGCCGCCGAGCGCCGCCCCGATCCGCTCGCGCTCGGCTTCGAAGCGGCGAGGCCATTCCGGGTCGTAATCGGCGATCACGATCTCGCGGCGTTCGCGGCCGCCGATCAGCACGGTGTCGAGGTGGGCGTCGAGCTGCTCTTCGTCCACGGATGAAGTCTCGCAGCGGGAACCGGCGCACGCCTTGAACGGTTCTGTTTAACTGCGCCGGGGGAGGCCATGCGCCAACGTCTGCGACCGATAATCGCCGCTGTGCTCGTGTGCGGCGCCGTGACCCAGGTGACGGGGTCCGCGCACGCTGCGGGGAGCACCGACCCGGCCGCGATCCAGGTGCTGTCGAACCGCGCCGACCTGATCTCGGGAGGCGATGCGCTGGTCTCCGTGCAGCTGCCAGGCGGTGTCAAACCGAGCGACGTCGAGATGACCTTGGGGTCGCGAAACGTCACACATCAGTTCGCACTGCGACCCAACGGGCTCTACGAGGGGCTGCTCACGGGCCTTGCGAACGGATCGAACACGCTGAGCGCGGCGATCCCGGGTCATGACACGGCCGACGAGACGATCGTCAACCACCCGATCGGCGGACCGGTGTTCTCCGGCCCCCAGCTGCAGCCGTGGGTCTGCCAGAACGGGTCCAGCGATCCGCAGTGCAACGCGCCCACGACCTACGCCTACGAATACAAGTCCTCGGTCACGGGCGGATATGAGCCGTACGACCCGAGCAACCCGCCGTCGGACATGGCGACGACCACGACCCAGACCGGGACGACGGTCCCGTTCATCATCCGCATCGAGACCGGGTACGAGGATCGCGACCAGTACCAGATCGCGACGCTGTTTCAGCCGGGCAAGCCGTGGGCGGCGTGGAACCCGCAGCCTCAGTTCAACCACAAGCTGCTGATCACGCACGGCGCCAGCTGCGGCATCGACCACGAGTCCGGGACCGCGCCGAGCGTCACCTCCGACACCGTCGGCGTCTCCGGCGTCGACCTCGGGTCGAGCCCGTCGACCGCGCTGGGACTCGGGTTTGCGGTGATGTCGACCGCGCTCGACAACGCCGGGCACAACTGCAACCTGGCGACCGAGGCCGAGTCGCAGATCATGGCCAAGGAGCACCTGATCGAGCACTACGGCACGCTGCGCTACACGATCGGCACCGGCTGCTCGGGCGGCTCGCTGGTCCAGCAGCAGGTCGCCAACGCCTACCCCGGGATCTACCAGGGGATCATGCCGCAGTGCTCGTTCCCCGATGCGTGGTCGACCGGCCAGCAGCTCGCCGCCTACCACCTCGACCGCCAGTACTTCGAGAATCCGCAGGAGTGGGGCACGGGGGTCGTGTGGACCCCGACGCAGATCGCCGCCGTCGAAGGGCACCCCAACCACGCCAACGCCGTGATCTTCGACAGCGTCTACTGGAACGCCCTGGCCAACCCGTCGGGTGGCTGCGCCGGCGTGTCGAGCAGCCAGCTCTACAACGCCCAGACCAACCCCGGCGGCGTCCGCTGCACGCTCGCCGACGACATGATCAACGTGCTGGGCCCGCGGCGGCCGAGCGACTGGGGCCCGGTCGAGAAGCAGCTCGGCCACGGCTTCGCGGGCCTGCCGATCTCCGACGTGGGCGTCCAGTTCGGGCTGGGCGCGCTGACGGGCGGATCGATCACGCCCGCCCAGTTCGTCGACCTCAACCAGAAGATCGGTGGCGCCGACATCGACCTCAATCCGACCGCGCAGCGCAGCGACGCGACCGAGCCGGCGCTCACCAACGTGTACCGCAGCGGCGGCATCAACGAGACCAACAACCTCACCGGCGTCGCGATCATCGACCTGCGTGGACCCGACCCCGGCGCGTTCCACGACGCCTACCGCTCGTGGGCGATCCGCGCGCGGCTGGAGAAGGTCGAGGGCCACTTCCCCACAAACGACGTGATCTGGTTCGGAGAGACGCCGCTGATCGGCGACCCCAACTACACGACCGAGGCGTTGATGGCGATGGACCGCTGGCTGAGCGCCGTCGACGCCGACCACCGCTCGGAGTCGCTCGCTGACAAGGTCGCGAAAGACCGCCCCGCCGACGTGCACGATCAGTGCTCGGACATCCCCGGCATCGACCAGGTGTCCGTGCCCGGCGTCGGACCCGTGTGCCAGCAGCCGCTCGTCCAGACGCGCTTCGGGACGCCGGCCACGGTCGCGGGGGAGAGCATCGCCACCGACACGCAGCGCTGCACGCTCAAGCCGTTGCGCCAGGCCGACTACTACCCGATCACGTTCACCGACCAGGAGTGGGCGGCGCTTGAGCAAGCGTTCCCGACCGGGGTCTGCGACTGGAGCAAGCCGGGCGTCGACCAGCAGCCGACGATCCCGTGGCTGACCTACCAGAACGCCAACGGGAGCGTCGTCTACGGCGGCAAGCCGCTTGGCGCGGCGCCGGCGGACTCGGGCGGCGGCTGGGCGAGTCCGTCGTTCGACGGCTGGCTCAGCCCAAGCTAGCGGCGCGCACCGACAGGCGTTAGGGTCGGCTCGTGTGGCCGCTGGGCCGGATGTACTACACCGCTCCCTCCAAGGCGCTCCAGGCGCTGCCCGGTCAGCGGGTCCTGATCACCGGCGCCGCCCGCGGGATCGGCGCGGCGACTGCCAAGCGGCTCCACGGACGTGGCTGCAAGGTCGTGCTTGCCGGGATCGAACCCGACCTCCTGGCGCAGGTGGCGGCCGACTGCTGTGACTCGCTCGCGGTGACGTGCGACGTCCGCGACCGCCGGCAGGTCGAGGCAGCTGTCGACGCAGCGGTCACCCGGCTGGGCGGGCTGGATGTGGTGATCGCAAACGCGGGAGTCGCCGCGCTCACGCCGATCGCGGGCGGGGATCCTGAGATCTTCCAGCGGACGATCGACGTGAACCTGATCGGCGTCTACAACACGTTGCGGGCCGCGGCGCCCCACATCTCCCACGACCGGGGCTATGCGCTGGCGATCGCGTCGCTCGCGGCGGCCGTGCAGCCACCGCTGATGGGCGCCTACAGCGCCGCGAAGGCCGGGGTCGAGGCGCTGGCCAACACGCTTCGCATCGAGCTTGGCCCGAGCGGCGCGCGCGTCGGCGTGGCCTACTTCGGTGAGCTCGACACCGACATGGTCAGTCGCGGCTTTGGCACCAGGTCGGCGGCCGCGCTGCGGTTCTTCAACAAGGGGCCATTCACCGGCGTGTCACCGCTCGAGGTCGGGATCGAGGCGATCGAGCGCGGCGTCGGCCTGCGCTCGCGGATCGTGGTCGCCCCGCGCTCGGTCGCGTTCGCGCTGCACACGCGGATGTTCGCCCAGCGCGTGGTGGACCGTGCGGCCCGGCGCGGTCTCGAGGAGGCGTTGGAGATCGCGCGCGAGGAGCACGCGCCGCTGACGACCGAGCTGCCGATCCGCTAGCGCGGGCTCGAGCGCGCCGGACTGGAGCGCAGCCTGCGCGCGCGGACGGCTCTCAGGCGCCCCTGCGAGACCGCGATCCCGGTGAGCAGCAGCACAGCGCCGACGGGCTGGTTCCAGTGCACGGTCTCGCTCAGTACGACCGCACCAAGGACGGTCGAGAACACCGGCACGAGATACGTGACGGTCGCGGCCGTGGTCGCGCCGGCCGCGCGGAGGATCGCGTAGTTGAGCACGTACGCGACGCCGCTGCCGAGGATGCCCAGCACGAGGATCCCGAGCACGCCGCCCGCGCCGATGTGAAGCGTGGGGACTGCGGTGAACGGCGTGAACAGGGCCAGCACGGCGGTCGCGCAGAGCAACTGGGCGGCGGCGAGGACCACGCCGCTCTCGGGTCGACTTGCGACATAGCGGCGCGCGTAGGGGAAGCCGACGCCGTAGCAGACTGCGGCGCCCGCGCAGGCGAGATGGCCGACCGCCTCGCCGCCGCCCAGTCCCCGCCACGGCCCGAGCAGGAGCACGACGCCCGCGAACCCGAACGCTAGGCCCGCTGCGCGTGCGGCGGTCGGTTGCTCGTCGCCGAACACGAGCAGGACGAACGCGAGCACCCACAGTGGCGCGCTTGCGTTCCACAGACCGGCCACGACCGACGACACGTGGCGCTCGCCGTAGGCGAACAGCGTGAACGGGATCGCGTTCAAGAACAGCGCCGCGATCAGGATGTGCGGCCACGCCGCGCGCGGCACCCGCAACCGCTCGCCGCGGGCGTACAGCAGCACGACCAGCGTGGCGGCCCCCAGCGCGACGCGGCCGAGCGCGACCCAGGTCGGCGCCCAGTGGCGGTCGAGCACCTTGATGAACAAGAAGCTCGATCCCCAGATCGCCGACAGCGCGACGAACTGCGTGCGCCATCCGCCGGCGATCTGCATGGACGGATGAACGCGTGGCCGTCCCGGTTTCGTGAGATCGATCAGCCGTACTGGATCACGCTGCGGATCCCGTCCTGGTGCTCCATCAGCTCGAACCCGTGGTTCACGTCGTCGAGCGTGATCCGGTGGGAGATCAGCGGGTCGACGCCGAGCTTGCCGTCCAGGTAGAGCTGCACGAACTGGGGGACCTGGTCGCGCCCCTTGACGCCGCCGAACGAGCTGCCACACACGCGCCGGCCGGTGATCAGATATCGCGGAACCACCTCGAGCACCTCGCCCTTGCCGGCGACGCCGGCGACCGTGCACAGACCCCAGCCCATGCGCGCCGACTCGACCGCCTGGCGCATCACCGAGACCAGACCGGTGGCCTCGAACGTGTAGTCGGCGCCGAAGCCGCCGGTCTCCTCGAGCACCCGGGCCACCGTGTCGTCGCCGCCCGTCCAGACGTCCGTCGCGCCCTGGCCGCGCGCGAGCTCCAGGCGCTCGGGCGACAGGTCCACGCAGATGATCCGATCGGCCCCTTGCAGGCGGCATCCGGCCACCGCTCCGAGTCCCACCAGGCCGGCGCCGAACACCACGCAGGTCGAGCCCGGCTCGACCTTGGCGGTGTTGATCGCCGCCCCCATCCCGGTCGACAGCCCGCATGCGAATGGCGCGGCGCGGTCCGGCGGGGCCTCCGCCGGGATCTTGGCGAGCGCGATCTCGGGCATCACCGTGTACTCCGCGAACGTGCTCGTGCCCATGAAGTGGCGGATCGGCTCACCGTCGCGCGACAGGCGGGTCGTGCCGTCGGGCAGATGGCCGAGATTCTGCTGCTCGCGGATCGCCAGGCACAGGTTCGTCTTCGGGCTGCGGCAGTGTTGGCACTCCCGGCACTGCGGCGAGAACAGCGTCACCACGCGATCGCCGGGCGCGACGCTGGTCACGCCGTCGCCCAGCCGCTCGACGATCCCGCAGCCCTCGTGCCCGAGCACCGCCGGCGCGTACCCGGACGGGTCGGCTCCGGAGGCGGTGTACATGTCGGTGTGGCACACGCCGCACGCCTCCAGCCGGACGAGCACCTCGCCGGCACGCGGTTCGCCGAGCTCGATCTCCGTGACGTTGAGCGGCTTTCCGAACTCCTCGAGCACCGCGGCGCGCATCTTCAAGGCGAGCGTCTCCTCTACTCCGACGATGGGGTTTGTCGGGAGCCTAGGGAGTCTGAGCCAGTAGGATCGCGAGGCGCAAATGACGCGCGCGTGGTGGGCACTGAATCAAATAAGGAGGCTGGAGGACCGGTGACATCGACTAGGAGCGACCTTGATGACGTCCGCGTCGGCGAGCGCGAGCATTGGCTCGACGGACCGCCGCACGATCTGTTCCGCCGGCTGCGCGGCGAGTGCCCGGTGCACTGGACGGACGGGGTCACCGAGTACCCCAGGGAGAAGGGCTTCTGGTCGGTCACCCGCGCCGACGACATCCACGCGGTCAGCCGCGACTTCAAGACGTACTCGTCCGAGCTCGGCGGCGTCACTGCCGTCACCGAGGGCTTTCCGGTCGAGCTCGTGCGGGCGATGTTCATCGGCATGGACCCGCCAAAACACGATCGCCTCAAGATGCTGTTCCAGGCCGGCTTCACGCCCAAGCGCATCGCCGCACACGAGCCCGCGATCCGCAAGATCGTCGTCGACGTGCTCGACCGGCTCGAGGGGCGCGAGACCTGCGACCTGGTGAGCGATGTTGCGCAGCCCGTCGTGTCGCGCGTGATCGGGAGCTTCATGGGCATCCCGCCCGAGGACGATGCTGCGTGGGCGGCGCTGATGAACTCCGCGCTGGGCGCCGGCGATCCCGACCTGAACCCGGGCGGCATCGAGAGCGTCGCCCAGAAGGACATCCCGGAGATCTTCGAGCGCTGCCGCCGGATGATCGCCGCGCGCCGCGAGCATCCCACCGAGGACCTGACGAGCGTGCTCGTGCACGCCGAGATCGACGGTCAGCGGCTCGAGGAGCATGAGATCGTGATGGGCTTCTTCCTGCTCGTCGCGGCCGGCAACGACAGCACCAAGGCGACGTACTGCAGCGGGATGCTGGCGCTGATGCAGCATCCCGATCAGCGTCAGATCCTGCTCGACGATCCGTCTCTGATCCCCAGCGCCGTTGAGGAGTCGTTGCGGATGTTCCCCGCGTTCGCGCATTTCCGCCGGACCGCGACGTGCGACGCCGAGCTCGCCGGAGTCCCGATCCGCAAGGGCGACAAGGTGGTCATGTGGTACGCCTCGTCGAATCGCGACGAGTCGCGCTACGAGGACCCCGACAGGTTCGACGTCCGCCGCAACCCCGAGCATCAGGCGTTCGGCGCCGGCGGCCGGCACTTCTGCCTGGGAACGGCGCTGGCCCGCCTCGAGCTCAACACCATGTTCGAGGAGACGCTCAAGCGCTACCCGGCGATGGAGCTGGACGGTCGGCCGACGATGGCCGAGTCGGCGTTCATCAACCAGCACAAGAAGCTGCCTGTGCGGTTGACGCCGTGAGCTAGTTGCACACACAATAATTAGTGCCGCGCACGATTGTCCTGTACAATCCTCTGTGTGCAACCGATCTCGGACAAGAAGAGGATTCCGGGGAAGGTTGAGCCCGCGCACCATCCGCCGGAGGGGCACCCGGACGAGAGCAACAGCAGCGCCGAAGGCGACGCGCACCGCCTGCGCAACGGCGTCATCTGGACAGTCGCGCTGGGCGTGATGCTCCTTGCGATCGGGCTTGCGGTGCCCGACCTGCGCGACGTGCTCGACCGGGTCGCGCACGCGCAGGCGGGCTGGCTGGTGCTGGCCGTGGGGCTCGAGATCGCTTCGTGCCTGGGCTATGTGGCCGTCGTCAGGCTGGTCATCCGCAACGCGCGTGCGCGTGATGTACGCCGGCTCGCGTGGGCCGAGCAGGCGTTCGGAGCAGTCGTCCCCGTGGGCGGCGCGGGCGGCCTTGCGGTCGGCGCCTGGGCGATGCGCGCGTGGGGCTTCTCATGGTCGCGGATCGTCAACCGCTCCGCGGTGATCTTCCTGCTGACCAGCGCGGTCAACGGCGCCGTGATGGTCATTGCCGGTCTGGGCGTGTGGGCCGGCATCGGCACACATCACGCCGGTCCCCTGTACGGCCTGGTCCCGGCGACGGCGACGGCGCTGGCCCTCGGCGCCTTCTGCGTGACGCCGTTGCTCGCCCGGCGGGTCGGACCTGAGCCGGGCCCGATCGGCTCGCTCATCGTCCGCGTCGCCTCCTGGGTGCGCGACACGACGGCCGTCGTGATCGAGCGCGACTGGCGGGTGCTGGGATCGATCGGCTACCTCCTGTTCGACATCGCCGTGTTGTGGGCGTGCCTGCGCGCTGTCGGGGCGAGCGTTCCGGTGCTCGCGCTAGTCGTCGGCTATCAGGTTGGCTACTTGGCGAACCTCGTGCCGATCCCGGGCGCGATCGGAGTGCTGGAGGGCGGCTTGCTCGGCGCGCTCGTGCTGTACGGACTGCCTGCCGAGCCCGCGGCCGCTGCCGTGGTCATGTACCACGCGATCGCGTTGTGGGTGCCGACGATCGGCGGTACGGCCAGCTTCGTACGCCTGCGCAAGACGGTGCCGGCTCAGGGTCGCGCGCTCGCCGCGGTGAAGGCGGCCGACGGGCGTCCGGCACCGGCGACGACCGGCGCCCGCGACCAGCAGCTCGCCGCCTGAAACCTGCACGGGCCTCGCGAGGCTCCGCGCGAGACGCGTTGCAAATAGACCAAAAAGTGGTTACGCGCCCAATTGCAGGGTAAACCTTGTTTAGCCGGAACGGGCAAGCCGGCACGAAAACATGTTCAAGTTCCTTCATCTACGCAGCTCGGCGGCTCCACCCAGGGCCAAGCGCTCACCGCGTGTGCCCTCGGAGAAGCGGTTCGAGCCTGAGCGTCCGGTGCGCGTTTACTCGCTGCTGCTGCCGCCGATGCTCCCCTACGACCGTAAGTAGCAGCGGCCGGTTACGGCTCGCTCAGCTCGACGCCGAAGCGCTGCTTCAGGCCCTCGCGACCATCCTCTGAGACGTGCACCGCCCGGTTGTTGTGGGCCCGGCTCAACCACCCCAGCTCGAACATGCGCGCGGCCAATGCCGCGCCTAATGACCCGGCGAGATGGTGGCGCTGCTCGCTCCAGTCGACGCAGTAGCGGATCAGCGGACGCCGCCGCGGCAGCGCATCGAAGTCGATCCCGAACTCGCCCAACTCCTGCACCCCCTCCGCGGTCAACCGGTAATCCACGTCGAAGCCGGGCGACGACAGCCGGTCCGCGGCCGCCGCGGCCGGTTCGAACACTCCGTCGCCGCCGGTCAGCAGGTCGCGCTCCAGCAACGCAGACATAAGTTGCGTCCCAAGCACGCCGGCCAGATGGTCGTAGCAGGTGCGCGCGAACCTCACGGCCTGCGCCTGAGTGCCCTGGCGCAGGGAGCGAACCGGCGCCGCCGGCGACAATCGCGCAAGCGCCTCGATCAGGTCGGCGACCTCGGGCCCGGCGATCCTGAAGTAGCGATGGCGGCCGTGGCGCTCGACGACCAGCAGTCCGCCCTTGACGAGCTTTCCGAGGTGGGCGCTCGCGGTCGACGCCGCGACCCCTGCCTCGCCGGCCAGCACCGTCGCCGGCAGCGCGCGGCCGTCGCCGAGCGCGAGCAGTACCCGGGCCCGCGCGGGGTCGGCGACCAGCGCGCCGACGCGGGCGATATCGGCATCTCCGCGCATACCACCACGGTAGCGCAGCGATGATTCGCTGCCCGACGAATTATCCGATGCGATGCACGCCGGCCAGCAGCCCGGCGTAAGAGCGCACCAGCGCCGCGCGCTCTTCGTCGATCAGCGGGCTGGCGAGGTCGCGGCCCTCCTGGACCCACTGGTCCGAGTAGCGCATCGCCAGCGCCCGCTGCTCGGCCGCGATGCGCACATCCGCCTCCGGCGCGCCGTACACGTAGGCGTACAGCGCCGCGAGCGCGTCGACGAGCGGCCGGTCGCCGTCGTCGTCCCCTGCGTGCTGATGCTCGCGATGCACGCGCCACCACTCGACCTCGAGCCTCGCGGCAGCGGCTGGGTCGTATGCCTCTCCGTGACGGCGCTTGACCAGCGCGTAGAAGCGCTGCATCGTCCGGCGCGCGCCGTCCGGGTCGTTGTCGGGAAACGGCGCCCACAGCTGGTTGGCGCGGAGCACGAGCCAGGAGCCGTACAGCGTCTCGTGCCACGGCAGGCCGAACGTGTGGCGGGTTAGCCCGACGGCCGCCCGCAGGAACCGCAGCCACTCGCGGCGGTAATACGTCACCCAGGCGTCGGTCTCCAGCGAT
Source organism: Solirubrobacteraceae bacterium (assembly GCA_035693425.1). Classification (GTDB taxonomy): domain Bacteria; phylum Actinomycetota; class Thermoleophilia; order Solirubrobacterales; family Solirubrobacteraceae; genus Palsa-465. Next base: position 20,046 of record DASSGR010000195.1, on the reverse strand, counting down.
CCGACGCGGCGCGGATCGAACGCCCGGTACGCCTTGACCGGCCGCGCCTTACGTGCCCGCTTGGAGCGGTTGCCCAGCCTCGCCCTCGCCATCTCCGGGCGACCCTAACCGATCGATCAGCCACTGCGTGAAGGCGTCTGCCGGCACAGGGCGGCTCACGTGATAGCCCTGGATCAGGTCACACCCCAGCGACGCAAGCCGCTCGAGCGTGCCTTGGTCCTCGACGCCCTCGGCGATCACTTTCATCCCGAGGTCGTGCCCGAGATGGATCGTGGAGCGAACGATGATCAGGTCGCTCTCGTCGTGCATCATCGGCGAGACGAACGACCGGTCGATCTTCAGCTCGTCGACGGGGAGCCGCTTGAGCATCGACAGCGACGAGTAGCCGGTGCCGAAGTCGTCGATCGACACGTGCACGCCGAGCGCACTCAGCGCCAGCACCGTCTGCAGCGAGCGGTCGGGGTCGGCCATGATCATGCTCTCGGTGATCTCGACGCGCAGCGCGCGCGCGGGGAGGTCGTGGCGCGTCAGGCGCTCCTCGATCTGGCGCGGGAGATCCTGGTCGAGCAGGTTGCGGACCGAGAGGTTGACCGCGACCGACAGGTCGTAGCCGGCGCGGTGCCAGGCGCCACATTGCGCGAGCGCACCCTCGAGCACCACCCACGTCAGCGGGCCGATCAGCCCGGTCTGCTCGGCCACCGGGATGAACGAGCCCGGGGGGATCATCCCGAGCTCGGGGTGCTGCCAGCGGGCCAGCGCCTCGGCGCTGACCACGGCGCCCGTGTGCGCGTCGACGATCGGCTGGTAGTGGATCAGGATCTCGTCGCTGTCGAGCGCATGGCGCAGGTCTGAGAGCACGGTCAGGCGGTCGCGGGAGTGGCGGTCGAGCTCGGCGGCGTAGAGCTTGTGGCCCGCGCGCGCCTCCTTGGCCGCGTACATCGCGACGTCGGCGCCGCGCAGCAGTGCCCCCGAGTCATCACCGTCGTGCGGGAAGCGCGCGATCCCGAGGCTGGCCCCGATCTGAAGGATCATCTGCTCGACGGCAAACGGCCGCTGCACCTCGTCGATCAGTGCGATCGCGATCCGGTGCAGGCGATCCGGGTCGTCGGTCCGCTCGCCTCCGAACACGGCGAACTCGTCGCCTCCGAGCCGCGCCACCAGCCCGTCTGGCCCGACCGCGCGCGCCAGTCGCGGGCCCAGCTCGCGCAGCAGCTGATCGCCGTAGTGGTGGCCGAGCGTGTCGTTGATCTCCTTGAAGTGGTCGAGGTCGAGCAGCATCACCGAGAAGCTGCCACCCGAGTCTCGCGCGAGCCCGATCTCCTGCTCGAGCCGAGCCTGGAAGCGCTCGCGGTTGGCCACGCCGGTGAGCTCGTCGGTGGTGGCGATCTGCGCAAGCCGGTAGCCCCGGCGCTTGGACGTCAGCAGCTCCCCGACGAGGTACTGGAAGATCACGATCATCACGCCGGTGACGGCCAAGCCGACGGTCCCCGTGCGCAGCACGACGTAGACCGAGACCATCGTCAGCGGGCCCGAGAACAGCTGCGCGCTCATCAGCGGAAGCAGCGCCTCGCGCACGGCCTCGCTCAAGCGCCTGCGCTCGACATAGCACCGGTACGCCGCGGTCCACAGGAAGTGCAGGGCCAGCGCCCAAAGGAACGCCACGAACACGAGCAGGCAGTAGCCGAGCGCCCAGCGGTTCAGGTGCGTCGCGCGCGTGGCAACACTGAGGCCGTACGCGGTCGCCAGCAGCAGCCATGCATAGCTCGCCGCGTCGTTGCGCAGGTAGTGCACCGGGCGGCGCGGTGAGGACACGAGCCACCGGACCACCATCACGCCAACCCCGATCAGGGCCGCCGGCCCGCCCCCCAGGACCACGATCGCGAGCATCAGCCCGGGCGCCGCTCCGGACACCTTCAGCCGGGTCATGCCGGCATCCAACGTCGTCAGGTCGCTGGCCACGGTCAGCGCGGCGATCACCAGCAGCGGCCACACGCTCCAGCGCATGGAGTGCGCCGTCAGGGCGATCGTCGCGGCGGCGCCGACCAGGGCGGCCACCTGCGCGACCGCGAACGCGCGGCTGGGACGTTGCGGCGTGGCGTGGCCTGGCGTGGCCGCGTGGATAGCCATCCCCTGGGTGATCGGCGCGGCTTGCTACTTCTTCAAGGCGCGTCCCGGGGAGCTGGACGGGCCTTGGCGGTCGGTGCAGCAGCGGGCGCTAGCTCTTGGTGACCATCGGCGCCTCGTGCTCGCCTTTGCCGCGCACGAGCGGGCCGTCGTATGCGCCCGGCTTCGGCCGCTCCTTGCCACCCGGGAACGCCAACCGGATGATCGTGCGCTGCACCATCCCGAGCTGCTGGTGGAACGGCCCGGAGTTGTACGGCAGTCCGTAGCGCACGCAGATCTCCCGAACCTTGGGCGCGATCTCGCCGTAGCGCGTGCTGGGCATGTCCGGGAACAGATGGTGCTCGACCTGGTAGCCGAGGTTTCCGCTGAGCACGTGGAACAGCGGCCCGCCGTCGATGTTCGCCGCGCCGGTCAGCTGGCGCACGTACCAGGCACCGCGCGTCTCCTCGTCGGTCTCCTCCTGGGTGAACGTGTACGTCTGGTCGGGGAAGTGGCCGCAGAAGATGATCGCGTAGGACCACACGTTGCGGATCACGTTGGCGAGCGCGTTGGCCTGCAGGGTGCGGACGAACGGCTCGCGGAACGAGCGCCGCTCGATCAGCCGCTTCAGGATCGCCTGACGGGCGCGGGGGCCTCCGTGACGCCACGCGACCTTCGCCACTGTGCGCTTGGCGGCGCGCTTGGCGGGGCTCTCAGAGCGCGCCTTGTAGCTGAGCACGCCGGCGTCGACGAGTGTCATCACGAGCCCGCTGATGAACGGCCACGCGATGTAGTCCTTGACGATCTGGGTACGGGCCTTGCCGCCGATCCCCTTGAGCTCCTTGAGCAACTCCTCCTTGCTCTTCTCGCCCTTGCGGATCGCCTCGAGGTCGAGGTCGTGGACGGCGACGCCCCACTCGAACAGGAACGCCAACAGGACGTTGTAGAACGGCTGCGCGAGATAGACGGGGTGCCACTTCTGGCTGGGGTCGATCCGCATGATCTCGTAGCCGAGGTCGCGGTCCTTGCCCAAGATGTTGGTGTAGGTGTGGTGGATGAAGTTGTGGGAGTGGCGCCACGCCTCGGCGGTGGAGGCGGTGTCCCAATCCCACGCCTTGGAGTTGATCACCGGGTCGTTCATCCAGTCCCACTGCCCGTGCAGGACGTTGTGGCCGATCTCCATGTTCTCGAGGATCTTCGCCAGGCCGAGCGTCGAGGCTCCGACGATCCAGGGGATGCGCCAGCGGGACGCCACCAGCTCCGCGCGGCCGAGCAGCGCCAGTCGCCGCTGGAGCCCGATGATCGATCGGATGTAGCGCGCGTCGCGGTCTCCGAGGTCGGCCTTGACCTGCTCGTGAAGCTCGTCGAACTCGCGCCCGATCTCCTCGATCTGCTCGGGCGTCAGACGATGCAGCGGGTTATCCGGCGTATCGACGGGCGCGCTGCCGTTCGATCGGTGGCCATCCTGATTGACGGTCGCCATGTGCCTTCTCCTAAGTCGTTTTCGGGTTGCTCAGAGGTCGATCTCGACCGGTCCCTCGGGGGCGCTGATGCACGTCCGGATCACCTCGCCTTCCTGGCCGTACACCTTCCCGTTGCGAAGGTCCCGGACACGTCCGGAACGAAGCTCGCCAACGCACGTGTGGCAGATGCCCTCACGGCACCCGTACGGCAGGTCCAGTCCCGCCTCCTCGCCGGCGACGAGGATCGGGACGCTGCCGTCTGACTCGGTCTCGCAGTCGGACTTGCAGAACTTGATCGGCCCGCCTTCGCCCTCGCCGCTTTCGCCCAGGCCGAGTTTCGGCTGGAAGCGCTCCATGTGCAGGCAGGCGCAGTCTCCGTGCTGGTCCCAGTGCTCGGTAAACGCGTCGAGCATGTCGCTGGGACCCGAGATGTAGGCCTCGCGCTCGCGCCAGTCGGCGCACAGCTGCTCCAGGTCGGCCGGAGTCATTCGTCCGTTGTCGCCGGTCAACTGCTCGTGCAGCTTGAAGCCTTCGTGCCGGCGCGCGAGCGACCGCAGCTCATCGCCGAAGATCACCTCGTCGGACTTGCGCGCGGAGTGCAGGATCACGACGTCGCGAATCTCGTCGGCGCGGTCGAGGTGGCGCAGCATGCCCATGATCGGAGTGATGCCGCTGCCGGCCGTGATGAACAGCAGCTTTCTCGGGGTCTCCTCGGGAAGCACGAAGTCGCCCTCGACGCCGCCCAGCGACACGATCGTTCCCGGCTTTGCCTTGTGGACCAGGAACGGCGACACCTGCCCCTCGTCGACGTTCTTGACCGTGACGCTGATCAACCCGTCGGGCTGATACGGGTCCGAAGTCAGCGAATAGGCACGCCAGTGACGGACGCCGTCGATGTCGACGCCGATCCGCAGGAACTGGCCGGGCTGATGGCCGGGCCAGCGGTACCCGGGCTTGATCGAGATCGTCGCCGCATCGGGCGTCTCGCGCTTGACGTGCTTGACGCGCCCGCGCAGCTCGCGAGTCGACCACAAGGGGTTGACGAGCTCCAGGTAGTCGTCCGGGAGCAGGGGAGAGCTCAGCGAGCTGAGTGCCTTCAGCACACGTCGCTGGATCGGATGGACGTTGGGGGGTGCGCCTCGTTCCGGCATCTACTCAGGAGTAATATACATTTCAGTAGGTTTCCAAACACGTCTTGACCTCATCCCGAGCAAAATCTCGTAGCCGCCACCACCGGCCCCGCAAGGCCGGCACGCGAGGTATGCCGAGGAGAGACCGCGAGCGGTCGATCCTCGACGCCGCCGGCCAGGTGTTCGCACGTGGCTACCACGCCGCGTCGATGGACGAGATCGCCGGCCTGGCGGATGTGTCAAAGCCGATGCTGTACGCATATTTCGGCTCCAAGGACGGCCTGTACGTAGCGTACGTCGATCGCACCGGGCGTGAGCTACTCGACCGGCTGGCGGGGGCGACGACGCCCGACGACCAGCCTTCCGTGCGCCTGCGCGCCGGGATCCTGGAGTTCCTCGCGTTCATCGAGGAGCACCGCGACGGCTGGCAGGTGCTGTTCGGCGAGCTCACGTCGATGGGCCCGGTTGTCGACGAGGTTGCTGTGCTTCGCGGCCGGATCGCCGAGTGGATCATGGCCGTGCTCGCGGGCGCCACGCGAGCGCAGGGACACGTTCCCGACATGTCGGTGGAGGCGACCGCCCATGCGATCGTCGGGGCCGGCGAATCGCTGGCGAACTGGTGGCTGGAGCACCCTCAGGTGCGGCGCGACCAGGTGGCCGACTGGTACATGGGCATGATCCTCGCGGCCGCCTCGGCGGCGACCGGAGAGGGCCGCTCGGTGGGAAGCCGCGACGCATGAGTCATCATGGATGCAGATGAGCTCATTTCGCGACATGCACGGGCTGCGCGCCGCCAGTGGCGACGGCGGCTCAGGACGCGGCGGCAGGCGGCGCGGCGAGCCGCCGCCGCTGATGGATCCTGAGCGCAAGCGCGATCCCCACCGGATCATGGCGCTGTTCGCGCCCTACCGGGTCCGGCTTGCGGCGGTCATCGGCCTGATCGTGTTTTCGTCGGGGTTGGGCATCATCTCGCCGTTCCTGCTGCGCGCGGTGCTCGACACGGCGCTGCCCGAGCGCAACGGCGCACTGCTGACCGAGCTTGTGCTGGGGATGATCGGGATCTCGATCGCCACCGCCGCGATCACCGTCTGGCAGACCTACATCTCCAACGTGATCGGCCAGCGCGTGATGCACGACCTGCGGGCGGCGGTGTACCGCCACCTGCAGCGGATGTCGCTGGCGTTCTTCACGCGGACGCGGACCGGCGAGGTCCAGTCGCGCATCGCCAACGACATCGGTGGCATCGACAGCGTGGTGACGACGACGGCGACCTCGATTGCCCAGAACGTGACCACGGTGATCGCGACGCTCGTCGCCATGGTGCTGCTCGACTGGCGTCTGGCGGCGCTGTCGCTGATCTTCGTCCCCGCGTTCGTGTACCTGACCCGCCGGGTCGGGCAGGTCCGGCGACGCATCACGACCGAGCGCCAGAAGCGCCTGGCGGATCTGTCGGCGCTGGTGTCGGAGTCGCTGTCGGTCTCGGGGATCATGCTCGGGAAGACGATGGGCCGGGGCCGCGACCTGGCCGAGCGCTTCACCGGCGACTCGGGCGATATCGCCGATATCGAGGTGCGCTCGCGGATGGCGGGCCGCTGGATGATGTCGACGATCCAGATGGTGTTTGCGATCCAGCCTGCGCTGGTCTACTGGATCGCCGGGCAGAGCTTCGTTCGCGGCGGCACCGCGATCTCGATCGGCACGGTTGTCGCCTTCACGCAGCTGCAGACGCGGCTGCTGTTCCCGATCCAGAGCCTGCTCTCGACCGGCGCCGACGTCGAGGCGTCGCTGGCCCTGTTCGACCGCATCTTCGAGTACCTCGACCTGCCCGTCGACATCGTCGAGAAGCCCAACCCCGTGCAGCTTCGACCCAGCGAGGTGCTCGGCGAGGTCCGCTTCGAGGACGTCTCGTTCCGCTACGGAGCCGACGAGGACGCGTCCTGGACGTTGCACGACATCGAGCTGGTCGTGCCGGCCGGCACGCGAACCGCGATCGTCGGCGAGACCGGAGCGGGCAAGACGACGCTCGGCTACCTGGTGGCGCGGCTCTACGAGCCACAGCAGGGGCGGGTCACGATCGACGGGGTCGACGTGCGCGACGCGAGCCTCGAGTCGCTCGCGGCGACCGTCGGCGTGGTCTCGCAGGAGACTTACCTGTTCCACGCGAGCGTGCGCGAGAACCTCCGCTTCGCCCGGCCCGACGCAACCGACGAGGAGATCGACGAGGCCGTGCGCACGGCCCGGATCTCGGCACTGATCGAGTCGCTTCCCGAGGGCTATGACACGATCGTCGGCGAACGCGGCTACCGCTTCTCGGGCGGCGAGAAGCAGCGCATGGCGATCGCGCGCACCATCCTGCGGAACCCGCCGGTGCTCGTGCTCGATGAGGCCACCAGCTCGCTCGACACCCAGACTGAAGCCGCGCTACAAGCCGAGCTCGAGCGGCTCGCTCAGGGGCGCACGACGATTACCATTGCGCATCGCCTCTCGACCGTCCGCGACGCCGATCAGATAGTGGTTTTAGACCGCGGGCAGATCGCCGAGCGCGGCACTCACGAGGAGCTGATGGAGCGCAACGGGCTCTACGCGGCGCTGGTTGCGCGAGACGTGACCGAGGAGCGGGTCGAGGGCTGACCACGCAGCGCCGCCGGGGCGTCATCTGATCTCCACGTACTGCAGCACAACGGGGCCGACCCGGATCACGTCCCCGTTCTGGATATTGGTCGCGACAACGCGCCGTCCGTTGACGAACGTGCCGGCCGTGCTGCGGTTGTCCAGGACGCGGACCACGCGGCCGTGGCGGACGACGAGCGCATGCGTGCGCGACACGTGCTGGTGTTCGAAGCGCAGGTCGGAGGTCAGTCCCCGGCCCAGGTGCGTGATGTTGGTCTCCAGGCGGATCAGCCGAGTCTCCTCGCCGTCCTGCAGTGCCAGGTAGCGCCCGCGAGCCGCCAGCCGCGGACTGATCGCGCGGCTGCGCGAACGGTGATCGAGTAGCGGCAGCGAGTCGACGATCGTTTCGTCGGTGCCGGGCTCGATCGCGGCGGTCGGCTGCTCGTGCGCCGGGAGCGTTGTCGACCGGTCGAGATGGTGAGGGGGCGCTTGAGTGGTCATGGGCGGCATTGGACCATCCGCTTGCGAGAGTCAGGTGAAGGGTCTCTAAGAGGAGGCGAAGATCCCGAGCCATTAGGCTGCCGGGTCGATGGCTGAGGCGCTGACACTCCGGCTGGTGGGCGGGCCGACGGCGCTGATCGCCTACGGTGGCTTGCGGCTGCTCACCGACCCGACGTTCGATCCGCCGGGCGATTACCCGCGGCCCGGCACCAACATCGTGCTCAGAAAGCTCGCCGGCCCGGCTGTGGCGGTGGAGGATGTGATGCCGGTCGACGCCGTGCTGGTCTCCCATGACCACCACTCCGACAACCTCGACCACTCCGGCCGCGAGATGCTCACACGCGCAGGACGAGTGCTGACGACCGGCGCGGGGGCGGAGCGGCTCGGCGGCAACGCCGTCGGCATGGAGCCGGGCGATGTGGTGACGGTTGATCGCCCGGACGGCGGCGGATCCGTCAGCGTCACGGCCGTGCGGGCCGACCACGGACCGCCCGAGGTTGCTTCCAAGAACGGGCCGGTGATCGGCTTCGTGCTGAATGGCGATGGACTGCCCAGCTTGTATGTGAGCGGCGACAACGCTTCGGTGGACGTGGTGCGGAGCATCGCGGCAGATCACGGCCCGTTTGACGCCGTGGTGCTGTTCATTGGCGGCGCGCAGGTCCCCGAGGCCTGGGGCAATGCGCATCTGACGCTGACCGCGCAGACGGCCGTCGAGGCGGCGCGCGAGCTCGGCGACGCGCCGATCGCGCCGATCCATCAGGACGGGTGGGCGCACTTCACGTCGAGCGCGGCCGATGTGGAGCGCGAATTCGCGCACGCCGGGCTGACCGATCGCCTGCGACCGGTCGCGCCAGGCGAGGAGATATCGCTCAGCTAGCCGGCGTCCTCGGAGCCGAACCAGCCGCGGTGCTTGAAGAAGATCCCTAGCGCTATCAACGACACGATCAGGGTTCCGATGCCCCAGATCAGGAATGTCGCCTCCGACTGGTCGTGGCTGGTCAGCCATTCGAAGTTCATCCCGAAGAACCCGGTGATGAAGGTCAGCGGCAGGAACACGGTCGCGATCACGGTCAGCTGCTTGGAGGTCTCGTTCTGGCGGACGCTGATCTCGTTCTGCTGAAGCGAGATCACCGCGAGGTTCGCCTGGAGCATCACGCCCAGCAGCTCGCGTTGTGACCCGATCTCCTCCGCAGTCAGCTTCAGGTGGTCGTTGATGTCGCGAAAGAACGGGCGCAGCTTGGGGCTGGCGTCGAGCAAAGTGCCGCGAGCGATCGCGTCGACCGGCGCCAGGAGGGGGTGCACCGCACGGTGGAACTCGGTCGCCTCTCGCCGAAGCTTGTAGATCCGCTCGCTCGGGGCCACGGACCCGCCGAACACCGTTTCCTCGAGCTCTGAGACGTCGGTATCCAGGGACTGCACGACCGGCAGGTAGTCGTCGACGACCTTGTCCATGATCGCCCACAGCGCCGAGTTGGAGCCCTCCGCGAGCAGGTCGGGACGCTGCTCGAGGCGGGTGCGGGCCTCGTGCAGCTCGCTGGCTCCTCCCTGGCGCACGGTGATCACGAACTGGCTGCCGATGAACACGCTCACCTCTCCGAACTCGACGTCGTCGGTCTCGTCGATGTAGCGCGCGGTCCGGATCACGACGAACGAGACCGCACCGTCGCTGTACTGCTCGACCTTCGGCCGCAGGTGCAGGTTCTGCGCATCCTCGATAGCCAGGTCGTGCAGGCCGAAGCGTGCCTGCACCTTCTGAAGCTCCTCGAGGCTCGGTTCGAACAGGCCGAGCCACACGAATCCTCCGCGATCGTCCTTATAGATCGTCGCAGCCCGATCGAGATCCATCGGTCCATCGTGTTGCCGCCGCCCGTCGCAGTAGTGGGCGCAATCGACGATCACTGGTTCCTCCTCCAGTCGTACCGGCCTGTCAGGAGGCGATTCTGACGGGCGGCCGACCCGGAATAAAGGCGCGGCTGTTATCGGATTGCAGCTATCCGCGGGCGGGCTCGGGAACCGGCCCGTGCAGCTGCTCGTCGCGAGCGGGGATGCGCTCGACGCTGCCCTCGATGTTGACCCGCGGGAGGATGCGGTCGAGGAACGCCGGGAGCTTCCAGTTGAGATCGCCGAGCATCAGCATCACGGACGGCACCAGCACCGAGCGCACGATCGCGGCGTCAAGCAGCACCGCGCCGCCCAGCCCGATGCCGAACAGCTTGATGATGCGCTCACCGCCGAGCACGAACGCCCCGAACACCAGGACCATGATCGCCGCCGCCGCGGTGATCGTGCGCCCGGTCGCCGCCAGGCCGTGGGCTACCGCCTCGCGGTTGTCGCGCCGGCGGTGCCACTCCTCGTAGATCCGGCTGACCAGGAACACCTCGTAGTCCATGGACAGGCCGAACAAGATCGGGAACATCAGCACCGGCAGGAACGCCTCGATCGGTCCCGTCTTGTCGATGCCGATCAGCGACGCGCCCCATCCGTTCTGGAAGATCGCGGTGACCACACCGAACGCCGCGCCGGCCGACAGCAGGTTCATGACCGCCGCCGTGATTGGGATCGCGATGCTGCGGAACACGATCATCAGCAACAGGAAGCTGAGCAGCACGACGACGCCAATGAACAGCGGCAGCTTGGCGGCCAGCACATGGCTGAAGTCGTCGAAGATCGCCGTCTGGCCGCCGGTGAGCACGGTGATGCCGGTGCCCTTCTGGGCGGCCGGGACAACCTCGTTTCGCACCGTGTGCAGCAGGTCGGCGGTCGACTTGTCCTGGGGGGAGCCCTTCGGGTAGAGGTCTGCGATCGCCACGTCGGGCTTCCCATTCGCGCCCGGGATGAAGTGCGGTTCGGCAGCGCCGACGATCCCGGGCGTCTTCGCGACGGCCTGTTGCACGCGCAGGAACGCGGCCTTCTGCTGGCGCGAGTCAACCTCGGCGACCAGCTGCAGCGGGCCGTTGTAGCCGGGGCCGAATCCCTTGGCGAGCAGGTCGTAGGCCTTGCGCGTCGTGGTGTTGGCCGGGTCTGAGCCCGCGTCCGCCGAGCCGAGCCGCATCGACAAGAACGGGATCGCGAGGATCAGCAGCAAGGCCGTCGCACCGGCGGCGAACAGCGCCGGGCGCTTCTGCATCCAGCCAGTCCAGCGCGCCCACGCGGCCGACTCGTCGGACGTACGCAGCTGCCCGTCGCGCACCGCGCGGCGCTCGCTGCGCCGCAGCACCAAGCGACCGAAAAAGCCCAGCAGCGCCGGCAGTAGCGTCAGCGCGGAGACCACCGTGAACGCCACCGCGATCGCCGCCGCCACCGCCACGCCGTAGAGGAAGCTGACGCCCAGCGCGAACATGCCGAGCATCGCGATGCACACGATCATTCCCGCGAACAGCACCGCGCGACCCGACGTGTCCAGCGATTCCATCACCGCCTGCTCGCCGCTGAGGCCGCGCAGGACTCCCTGCTTGTAGCGGGTGACGATGAACAGCGCGTAGTCGACGCCCACGCCGAGTCCGATCAGCAGTGCGAGCTCGCTGGAGAACGAGGCCATGGAGATCACGTGCGACAGGAGGCCGATGACGCCGATCCCGGTGCCCAGCGACACGCCTGCGGTCAGCAACGGCAACAGCGTCGCCAGCAGCGACCCGAACACGATGAACAGGACCACTGCCGCGGCCAGGAACCCGAACAGCAGGCCGCTGGAGTCGTTGCCTTGGCTGGCGGTCTGCGCGACCTGGCCGCCCACCTCGAACTGGACCGCGCCGGTCGACGCGGACGTGATCTTGTCGACGAACGCCTTGGCCTCGCTGGTGGAGACCTTGTTGGACTGGGCGTCGAACGTGACGTTGGCGAACGCAACATCGCCGTTGGGGGAGATCTGCGCCTTGCCGGCAGGGTCGTATGGCGAGGCGACGGACGAGACGTGCGGCAGCTTCGCGACCTGCGCGAACAGCGCCTCGGCCTTGGCGCGGGTCGCGGCGTCGGTGACCTTGCCCTGGCGGGCGCCGATCACCAGCTGGTCGGTGTCGCCGGAGGCCTTCGGGGCGTTGCGCTGTAGCAGCCGGATCGCGTCGAAGCTCTGCGTGTGCGGGAGCTTGAAGTTGTCGGAGTACGAGCTCCCGACGGCGCCGTGGATCACGGTCACGCCGACGATCGCGACGATCCAGCCCAGGAGCACCAGGCGTCTGTGGACAAAGCAAGTTCTTGCAAGCGTTCGCATCGAGCGTGCGCCCCTTCTGTTCGACGGTGAACAGGCCTCCGGCCGCATTGTGCATCCGGTGCTTGAAAAATCCCTGAAAGCGGGAGGCCACTTCGCAGAGTAGCGAGTAGCGCTCGCGGTCTCCGGGCGGGGCTGGGGGCGGGGCGGGAAGCACGTTCCGCGCAGAACCGGCGGGAACTTCGTCGAATGCGGCTCAGACGGCTCCGGGCGTTCGACGTTCGTCCCGCCCAGAGGGAACAAGGTCGAACGCTGCATGGGCCAGGCGTCGAATTCGACGAAGTTCCCGGCGCTTCAGGGGCCTGCAGCTACACCCGCGCCCCTGTACCGCTAGCCGGCGACGAGCTCCGGCACTCGCTCGACCGAGAACTCCTCAGCAAGCAGGTCCGCGAGCTTCTCGGCCGTGCCGGAATCGGCGACCGGCGAGTACAGCGTTAGCCGCTGCTCGGGGAACTCGGCCGGGTGGAACACCGCGTGCTCGAACATCAGCGTGCCCGCCGCCGGATGGTGCAGCGTCTTGGTGCCACCGGCCGTCCGCGCGACCTCGTGGCGCTTCCACGCCTTGCAGAAGTCGGGGCTTGACTGCCTGAGCTGCTGGATCAGCTCCTCGAATGAGGGGTCTCCCAGGTGCCGCGCGTGGTCGGCGCGGAACTTCGCCGCGGCTAGCCGGCTGGTCTGCTCCCAGTCGTCGAACAGCTCCCGGCGCCGCGGGTCCATGAACAGCTGCCAGAGGTGGTTGCGGGCCGCCTTGGGGATGCTGCCGAAGTCTCCGAACACGACGCACGCGGCGCGATTCCACGCCAGGTAGTCCCAGCGTCGCCCGATCACCATCGCCGGGTTGGCGCCGAGGTTCTCGACCAGGCGCCGGAGCGTGGGGGACACGCGCTCGGCCGGCGGCTTGCAGGCCGGCGCCTCCTCGCCGCGCCCCAGCAGGATCAGGTGGGTGCGCTCGGCCGGCGTAAGCCGCAGCGCCTTGGCGATCGCCTCGAACACGTCCAGCGAGGCGCGCACGTCGCGGCCCTGCTCGAGCCACGTGTACCAGGTGGTGCCCACCCCGGCGAGCTGCGCGACCTCCTCGCGCCGCAGGCCCGGGGTGCGGCGGCGACCGCCGCTGTGAAGCCCGACGTCCTCGGGCTGGATGCTCGCGCGGCGCCTGCGAAGGAAGTCGGCGAGCTCGGCCCGGCGGCGCTCTCCGTTTCCGTTCTCACGATTGCCCACGGTCGAGCCGTTGGATTCCTGGAAGGTTTCAGTGCTCTTGGGTGTCATGTCTACTACCAGGATAAACCCCTCTCTTGTACCTGGATACGAATTGTCGCACACTGATCATCGTGAACGCAACAACCGCTCTTAGAACCCGCAGCGCCTCGTTCATCGAGGCGCGCCGTCCCTCCTCCACGGGGGCGCTCCTGTTCGTCGTCCTGCTCGCGCAGTTCATGGTCATCCTGGACATCGCGGTCGTCAACGTCGCGCTGCCCGACATGCGCGTCGGTCTGCATTTCTCGACCACCGGCCTGCAGTGGGTCGTCAACGCCTACACGCTGACGTTCGCCGGCTTCTTGATGCTCGGCGGCCGCTCTGCGGACATCCTCGGCCGCAGGCGCGTGTTCCTGGTCGGCGTCGCGCTGTTCTCGCTGTCGTCACTGGTGTGCGCACTGGCCAACTCACGGGGACTGCTGATCGGCGCACGCGCACTGCAGGGCCTCGGCGGCGCCGTCCTCTCGCCCGCCACGCTCTCGATCATCACCTCGTCGCTGCCCGAGGGTCCCGAGCGCAACCGCGGCCTGGGCCTGTGGGGCGCGATCGGCGGCCTCGGCGCGTCGTCTGGCGCGCTGCTCGGCGGCATCCTCACGCAGACGCTCGGCTGGCCCGCGATCTTCGCGATCAACGTCCCGATCGGCGTGCTCGTGGTCGTGCTCGGGCTGCGTGTGCTCCCCGGCGACGCCCGCCAGGTGGGCCGCCGCCACTTCGACGCCACCGGCGCGATGCTCGTCACCGCGGGCCTGGTGGGCCTGACCTACGGGATCGTCCAGACCGACACGCTCGGCTGGGGATCGCCGCGGGTGCTGGTGCCGCTGGCGGCCGCCGTCGCCCTGCTCGCCGCGTTCGTCTACGTCGAGGCGCGCGTGGCGCCCGCTCCGCTGGTGCCGCTGTCGATCTTCAGGCTGTCGGCGCTGCGCGCGGCCAACCTCGTCGTGGTGCTCATGTACGCGGCGCTGTTCTCGATGTTCTTCTTCGTGACCCTATACCTCCAGCAGGTGCTCGGCGACGACGCGCTGCAGGCGGGGCTGTCGTTCCTGCCGACGACGCTGGCGGTGTTCACGGCCTCGTCGCTGGCGCCGCGGCTGGTTGCGCGGCTCGGCGTCCGCAGAGTGGTCACGATCGGGATGCTGTTCGCCACCGCCGGACTGCTGATCCTCAGCGGCGTGCGTCCCGGCGGCAGCTACTTCACGGTCGTGCTGCCCGGCGGCGTGCTCGCGGGGCTGGGGATGGGCCTGGGGCTCGTGCCGTCGACGATCGCGGCGACCCAGGGCGTCCCACGGAGCCAGAGCGGCTTGGCCTCGGGGCTGCTGAACACCTCACGGCTCGTCGGCGGCGCCCTCGGCCTCGCGGTGCTCAGCACGATCGCCGCGTCGAGCACCGCTCACGCGATCGGCTCGACCCCCGCTGAGGCCCTCACCAACGGGTTCTCGCTCGCGTTCCAGATCGGCGCCGCGCTCACGATCGCCGCCGCGGTTGTGGCGGCAGTGATGCTGCGGCCGGTTGAGCGGCAGCCCGACGAGATCCCCGTGATCGACGAATCAGAAGCGCTGGCCGCCTAGCGCGGCAGCTGCGCCGCCACGAACTCGACGAACGCCTGCGCGGCGGGGGACAGCCGGCGCCCCCGCCGCCACCACAGCACGACCGCCATCCGCAACGGCGGCGCCAGCGGGCGAAACGCGATCCGCGGACCGGGACGCTCGAGGAACGATCGCGGGAGGATCCCGACGCCGATGCCGCGCGCGACCAGTGAGCGCAGCAGCGCAAAGTCGTTGGCCTCGAGCGCGATCTCGGGCCGCACGCCGGCGCGGGCCAGGGCGGCGTCGACCACCTGCCGGGTCGAGGAGCCGCGCTGGAAGGCGATCAGTCGGGCGCCGGCGAGCGACCGGACCGGCAGCGGCTCGTCGCCTGCGAGCGGGTGGCTCGTGCTCGTCGCCACCGCCAGCTCCTCGCTCGATAGCTCGAGCCGCTGTACGCCGTCGGGCGGCCGCACCTCGAGCGCGAACGCGACGTCGAGGCTGCCGTCGGTCAGCATCTCGAGCATCCGCTGAGCCGTGCCCTCGCGCAGCCCCACCTCGACGTCGGGATAGCTCGACGTGAAGCGGGCGATGACGGCCGGGATGTCGAGCTCGCCGCCGAACAGCATCGCTCCGACGTTCACGTGCCCGCGCGTGAGACCGCGCAGCTCATCGATGTCGCCGCGTAGCGCGTCGGTCTCGGCGAGCACCGCTCGCGCCCGCGCCGCGACGAGCTCGCCCGCCTCGGTCGGCACGACCGATCGCGTCGTGCGCTGCAGCAACTCCATCCCGAGCTCCTGCTCGAGCCTTCGCACCTGGTGCGACAGCGCCGACTGCGCGACGCGCAGCTCGTCGGCGGCGCGCGTGAAATGGCGGTGCCGCGCGACCGCCTCGAAGTAGCGGAGCTGGCGTAGCTCGATCGATACATCTTATATCGAGATGAGTCAGATGACATATCTGTGTTGCACAGATGAATCCCGCAGACCACACTTCGGGACATGGGCGCCGGGATCACCAACGACATCTCAATTCGCCGCGAGTTGCGCGATGGCGACGCCGACGCGATCGCCGAGCTTCACCGCCGCGTGTACGGCTCGGAGTACGGGCTCAACGAGCGCTTCGTCGAGGGCGTCCGGCGCGGTCTCGAAGCGGCTGTAAGCACCGGCTGGCCGCAGCGCACTGGCGCGGTATGGCTGGTCGAGCGCGACGGTGCGCTGCTCGGCGCGTTGGGCCTCACAGACGAGGGCGAAGGCATTGGCCGGGTGCGGTGGCTGGTGCTCGATGCAACGCTGCGCGGGCGTGGACTGGGCCGGTCGCTTGTCGGGGAACTGCTCGCCGAGGCCAGACGCGCCGGGCTCCACACGCTGACGCTGGAGACGTACTCCGACCTCACGGCGGCGGCACGGATCTACCGCGACGCGGGCTTCCGCGTGCAGTGGGAGCGCGTGCACGATGACTGGGGTCCGGCGGTGACCTTTCAGGGGTACGCGCTCGACCTTTAGAGTCCAGGTTGTGCTGCCTACGCACAACCTGCCCGAGTTCCTGGTCACCGTCTACGTGCTGATCCTGATCCCGGGACCCAGCGTCCTGTTCGTGATCAGCCGCGGCGTGGCGCTGGGCCGCCGGGCGGCGCTGGCGACGGTCCTCGGAAACGAAACCGGCTTCATGCTGCAGCTGACGCTCGTTGCGATCGGGGTGGGATCGCTGGTGGCGCGTTCGGACGCGGTGTTCAACGCGCTGAGGCTGATCGGCGCCGCCTACCTCGTGCTGCTCGGCGTCCGCAAGATCCTCGAACGCAAGTCGCTGGCGGAGTTCGGCTCGGAGTCGACGACGCCGAGGCCGCTTGGCCGGATCTACCGCGAGGGCTTCTATGTCGGCGCCACCAACCCCAAGGGCCTGGTGATCTTCACCGTGGTGTTGCCGCAATTCGTCGACCGCTCGCAGGGCCACGTGACGGTGCAGCTGGCCGCGCTCGGATTGATCTGCATCATGATCGCGCTGCTGTCCGACGCCGCCTGGGCGTTTGCGTCTGGCACCGCGCGCGAGTGGCTCGGCAGCTCGCCGCGCCGGCTCGAGCGCCTCACGGCCGGCGGCGGCGCGGCGCTGATCGGCCTCGGCGTGGGGCTGGCGATCACCGGTCGCAAGCAGTAGCTGGTGCCGAGACCCAGCCGACGCAGCGCCGGGCTCCTGGTTCATCGCGAGCGAAACGGCGAGCGAGAGGTGCTGCTCGTACACCCGGGCGGGCCGATGTGGGCCAAGCGCGATCTCGGTGCGTGGTCGATACCCAAGGGTGAGTACGAGCCCGGCGAGGATCCGTTGACAGCAGCGCGGCGAGAGTTCGAAGAGGAGCTCGGGACCGCAGCGCCGGACGCGCAGCTGATCGATCTCGGCGAGGTCAAGCAGAAGAGCGGCAAGATCGTGTCCGCCTGGGCGGTCGCCGGTGACGTCGACGTCACCGAGATCAGCAGCAACAAGGTCGAGGTTCAATGGCCCCCGCGTTCGGGAAAGATGCTCGAGATCCCCGAGGTCGATCGGGCCGAGTGGTTCGGGCTGCAAGCGGCACGCGAGAAGATCAATCCCGCTCAGGCCGAGCTGCTCGATCGCCTCGCCGTGATCCTCGACACTGCATGAGCCCTTCGGAGACGATCAGCCCGACCGCCCACTACACGGGGTACGTGTGGGCGCGCAACGGCCTGTCGCATCCGCGCCTGGAGACGCTCGAGGGCCGCGTGATGTTCGAGTCGCTGCGTCCGATGATGGCCGTCAGCACGACGCTGGGCGGACCGTCGCTCGAGTCCTACCTGCTCGCGCGCCACCGCGCCATCGATGCGCTGCTGGACCAGGCCATCGAGCAACACGGCGTCACCCAGGTGATCGAGGTCGCGGCCGGCCTGTCGCCGCGCGGCTGGCGGTTCACGCAGCGCTACGGCGACCGCCTCACCTACATCGAGGCCGACCTCCCGGGGATGACGGCGCGCAAGCGCCGCGCGCTGCAGCAGATGGGATCGCTCAACGATCGCCACCGGGTCACCGAGATCGACGCGCTGCGCGACGAGGGCCCGAACAGCATCTCCGGCCTGGCGGCGGATCTCGACCCTGAATCCGGCCTGGCGATCATCACCGAGGGCTTGCTCGGCTATCTGGACGCCGACTCGGTCGACGGCATCTGGCGCCGGTTCGCGCGGACGCTGTCGGGATTCGCGAGCGGCCACTACATATCCGACCTGCACCTCGGATCGGTGCAGAACGCCCAGATCCGCGCATTTCGCGCTGCGCTTTCGGTGTTCGTGCGCGGCCAGGTGCACCTGCATTTCGACAACGCCCAGCAGGCGGAGGGCGCGCTGCGGGATGCGGGTTTTGCCCGCGCCAAGCTGTACCGCGCGTCCGACGTGCCGGGCACCGAGCCGGTGAGCAACCGCGGAGGACGGCTTGCGCATATACTTGAGGCATCAACAAGATGATCACCGCAACTCTGTACAGCGATCCAGCATGCCCCTGGGCCTACTCCGAGAGCCCGGCGCTGCGGGTGCTCGAATGGCGCTATGACTCACAGCTCGACTGGCGCCTGGTGCTGATCGGCCTGACCGAGAGCGCGTCCCAGTACGAGCAGCGGGGCTACACGCCGCTGCGCGGCGCCCTGGGTCAGGTCCGCTTCCGGCGCTACGGGATGCCGTTCGCGCCCAACCCCAAGGACCGCGTCAGCGCCACCGCGCGCGCCTGCCGCGCCGTCGTCGCCACCAGGCTCGCGCATCCCGGCAGCGAATGGGCCGCGTTCCGGGCGCTGCAGTTCGCGAACTTCACCACCCGGCTGTTGCTCGACGACGACGCGCAGTTGCGCGACGTGCTGGCGACCGTTCCCGGGATCGACGCCGACGCGATCATCTCGAGCCTCGACTCGCCGGAGGTGACCGAGGCCTACAACCGCGACCGCGCCGAGACCCGCGAGGCGGAGGGCTCGGCGGCCGAGCTGCAGGGAAAGACGGCCACGACGGACGGACCGGTGCGGTTCACCGCTCCGTCGATCGTGTTCCAGTCAAACGGGACGCGGCTCGTGGCCGGCGGATTTCAGCCGGTTGAGGCCTACGACGTGCTCGTGGCGAACCTGGATCCGACGCTGAACCGCGAGCCGCCGCCCGAGACCCCCGAGCCGCTGCTGCATCGCTTCCGCGAAGGCGTCACCACCCAAGAGGTCGCGGCGCTGCTCACGCCCAATAACGGCGCCCCCGATCGCGAGGCCGCCGAAGCCGCGTTGGTCGAGCTCGTCGCCCAGGGCAAGGCGGTGCGCGAGCCGCTTGGCGACGACGCGCTCTGGAAGCCCGCCGCGTAGCCGAGGTCCAGGCGCCGACTAGGCGCGGGTCAGAACCACCGGCAGCCGCTCGAGCCCGTAGATCCCCGACGGCGTTCCGAACTCCGGCTCCCCGTCGAGGTCGATCGTGCGCACGCGCTCCGCTAGGAAGGCCAACCCCTCCTGCATCTCCAGCCGGGCCAGGTTCGCCCCCACGCAGTAGTGGATGCCGGCGCCGAACGTCAGCACGCGCGCGCCCGCGCGTGACGCGGTGATGTCGAACTCGTCGGCGCCGTCGACACCGTCGCGGTTTGCGTGCCAGGCGGACACCAGCACGACCGACCCGGCCGGGAAGGTGACGCCGCGATACTCGAGCTCCGAGCTCAGGATCCGAGCACTGAACGGCGTGATCGGCTCGTAGCGGACGGCCTCGTCAACGGCCGCGAGCGCCAGCCCCTGTGGGTCGGCGCGGAGCGCCTGCCACTGATCGGGGTGCTCGGCGAGCAGCCTGACCGCGTGCGCGAGCTGGCTCTGGCTGGTGTCGACGCCGCCGACCAGGATGTTCAGGACCAGGTTGCGAAGCTCGTTGTCCGAGAGCTTGTCGCCGGCCTCCTCGGCTTCGATCAGCGCCGAGATCAGGTCTTCTCCGGGCGCCGCCCGGCGGCTGGGGATCAGCTCGTCCTCGTAGGCGTAGAACTCGGCCACTGCCTGCTCGATCTGCTCGCGGTCGGTCATCAGGCTGGCCGCGTCGAACTGTCGCTGGATCATGTTCGACCAGTAGTGCAGGCGCGGGGCGTCACTCAGCGGCGCGCCCATCACCTCGGCGATCACGAGCGACGGGTAGGGCTTGGCGAAAGCCTCGATGAACTCGCAGCGGCCGTCCTCGGGCACCGCGTCGAGCAGCTGCCCCAGGAACCGCTGCATCGCCGGGCGGTAGCGTTGGACAGCGCGCGGCGACAGCGCCGGGTTGACGAGG
>DASSGR010000194.1:0-6476 GCA_035693425.1 Solirubrobacteraceae bacterium | reverse complement strand
GAGCAGGGTCGAGATCTGGGTTGGCAGGTCGGGGTCCATTAGGTTTCGGACCGACAGGTTGACGGCCACCGAGAGGTCCTTGCCGGCGGTGCGCCAGGTTGCGCACTGGGCGATCGAGCGCTCGAGCACGTGGCGGGTCAGTGGGCCGATCAGGCCGGTCTGCTCGACGGCTGCGATGAACGCGCCGGGCGGCAGCAGGCCATGCTCGGGATGCTCCCAGCGGACCAGGCCCTCGGCGCCGCGAACCTCGGCGCCACGAACGTCGACGATCGGCTGGTAGTGCACGACGAGCTCGTCGCGCTCGAGCGCGCGCTGGAAGTCGCTGATGACGCTCAACCGGTGTACCGAGTTGTGGTCTGACTCGACGGCATAGACCTTGACGCCGTGGTGGCCGTCCTTGGCGGTGTACATCGCGACGTCGGCGCGGCGCAGCAATGCGTGAGGGTCGTCGCCGTCGAGCGGGAACCGCGCGATGCCCACGCTCGCCCCGACCTGGAGCGTCATCTCCTCGATCATCGTGGGCTGCTGGACGGTCGCCGTGAGCTCGATGGCGAATTGCTCGAGCACCTCGGGATCGTCGGTCTGCTCGGCCGGCAGGATCGCGAACTCGTCGCCGCCCATCCGGGCCACCAGCCCGTCCGGTCCGACGCAGTCGACCAGACGCGGGCCGAGCTCGCGCAGCAGCTGGTCGCCGTAATGGTGGCCAAGCGTGTCGTTGATCTCCTTGAAACGGTCCAGGTCCAGCAGCATCACCGCAAACGACTCGTCCGCCTCGCGCGCACGATCGATCCGCTCGGCCAGCCGCACCCGGAAGCGCTCGCGGTTGGCGAGGCCGGTCAGCTCGTCGGTCCTGGCGATCCGCTGCAGCTCCTCGCCGCGGCGCTTTGACGTCAGCAACTCGGCGACGAGGTACTGGAAGATGACCAGGACGATCGCGACAAGCGCCAGCCCGATCGTGCCGATCTCGACCGTGACGAACAAGGTTGCGACGGTCAGCGCCACAGAGAACAGCTCCGCCGGCAACACCGGCAGCAACACCTCGCGGAACTTGGGCGCCAGCGAGCTTCGCTCGAGGCAGCACTGATAGCCGACCACGAAGACGACGTTCAAAAACTCCAGCGCCGTGAACGACGCAAACGCCAGCGCGTAGAAGTCGACCTCGTGCGGGTTGGTATGCAGCACTCCGGTCGCCGCGCGGAACCCAAGGCCTCCGGCGAGCATGAGCGCCGTGTAGACGACGAGGTTGTTCCACAGGTAGTGCGCCTTCTCGCGGGTGTGCAGCCAGCCGACGAGCATCGTCGCGGCGGCCAGCAGGCACGCCGGTGGGCCTCCTAGCAGCGCCACGGCGAGCATCAGCCCAAGGGCTTCCCCGGAGATCCGGATCCGGCTCGATCCGCCCACCTGAACGGAGGTGAGGCCGCTGATGATCGTCAGCGTGGCCAGCACCAGCAGCTCAGGGACCTTCCAGTTGGCGTCGTTGACGGTCAGCAGCGCGACCCCGGTCACGACCGCCAGCGCAACCGCATAAACGAGCATCACACCGCGGCCGGGCGTCCGTACGCGCGCGCGCTGCGTCTCGCGTGTACTACCCATGGGTCTTTGATCGGCCCGAGCGCTGCTGCACTCAACAAACGTCCACGGTCGTCTGGACGCGTCAAGACGCCGCGCCGGAGACCCGATTCGAGGGTGACGAATCCGAGAGGACCTCCGGAGCGGGCCGCTTGGCCGCGGCCCGTCCGGATCCGTGGCGAACCCCGCCATCGCGTCACGTGTCAGGCGCGATGGCGGGGCCGCCCACCCACTCTCCCCCTGCTTGAGCGGCGTCCGCGGCCATAATCAGGTGCGACCGCGCCTCATGCCGCTAACCCCGCTCCTCGCGCAATACGACAACGTTCTGCTCGACCTCGACGGTTGTGTCTGGGTCGGCGACGCCCTCACCCCCGGGGCGGCGCAGGCGATCCACGAGCTGCGCGCGGCCGGAAAGAACGTGGCATTTGTCACAAATGACGCCCGCCGTTCCCCGGAGGAATACGTCCGCAAGCTCTGGTCGCTCGGCGTGCAGGCCTCGCTGGAGGAGGTGGTCAGCGCCGGAGGCGCGATCCAGTACGTTCTTGCCGAACGCCAGCAGGGCACCGGCGCGTACGTGATCGGCTCCTCCGCGATCTTCCGCCACGTGTCCGATGCCGGGCACCGCATCCTCAACGGCACCCCCCGCGCCGCGGAGGCCGACGTGGTCGTGGTCGCCGGCCACGACGACCTGCGCTTCGACGACCTCAACGATGCGATCCGGGCTGTGTTCGGGGGCGCCGAAATGATCGCCTCGTGCCGGGATCGGACGTTCCCGACCGATGACGGGATCTCGCCGGGGACCGGCGCGATCGTGGCCGCGCTCGAGTACGCGACCCAGCAGACCGCGATTGCGGTCGGCAAGCCGCAGCCCCAGATCTTCCTGACCGCGCTCGACCGCCTCGGCGGGGGCCGGACACTGGTCGTCGGCGACAGGCTGGAGTCCGACCTGGCCGGAGCCGCGGCGGCGGGACTCGATGCGGCGATCGTGCTGACCGGAGTTGCCGACCGGGCTCAGGCCCAGGCGGCAGCGGACCCGGCGCCAGTCCGGATCGCCGACGACCTCCACTCCCTACTCGTCGCCTCGTGAAGGCCTGCCTGGTCGTCAACCCGTCGGCCGGCGGCGGCCGCGCCGGACGCGCGCTCCCCGGCGTGCAGAGCGAGCTCGAGCGCCTCGGCATCGAGCACAGGGTCGAGCGGACCCGCAGCCTCGAGCACGCCGGTGAGCTCGCAATCGCGGCGACGGCCGCCGGCGAGATCACCGCCACGCTCGGTGGAGACGGCCTGATCAGCGCCGTCGCGGGTGCGCTGAAGCACTCCAGCGGCGTTCTCGGCGTGCTCCCGGGAGGTCGCGGCAACGACTTCGCGCGCGTGCTCGGTATCCCCCTGGACCCGGTCGCCGCTTGCGCGGTGATCGCCGCAAACGTCGTCCGCGAGCTCGATCTGGGCGCGATCGACGACCGGACCTTCATCAGCATCGCCAGCTGCGGATTTGACTCCGACGCCAACCGGATCGCTAACGAGACCAGGCTCGTGCGCGGCAACCTCGTGTACGCCTACGGCGCGCTGCGCGCGTTGGCCGGGTGGCGTCCAGCCCGCTTCGAGGTGACGCTCGACGGCGGTGAGCCCAGGACCCTGTGCGGATACACCGTCGCGGTGGCGAACTCCGGAGCCTACGGCGGGGGAATGCTGATGGCCCCCAGCGCCTCGCTGCAGGACGGGACGCTGGACGTGGTCACGGTGGCGCACGTTCCCAAGCTGCGCTTCCTGCGATTGCTGCCGACGGTGTTCAAGGGCGAGCACGTCCGCCAGCGCGCCGTCCAGGTGTCCCGGGCGCAGGAGGTGCTGGTCGCGGCCGACCGGCCGTTCACGATGTATGCCGACGGCGACCCGATCGCCGAGCTCCCGGCCACGGTCAGGGTCCTGCCGGGCGCCGTGAAGGTGATCGTGCCGCAATGACGCTGCTGCGCGTCAAGCTCGCGACCGCCCGCGCGGTCGGCGGGCTGGCCCGCCGCGCCGGCCGCGGCGGCGGAACCAGCCTCCCGGGCAAGGTGCTGATGGCGCTCGAGCCGCAAGCCATCTCCGAGCTCGCCGCGCGGTTGCCGCAGGGGTCGCTGGTCGTGTCCGCGACCAACGGCAAGACCACGACGACCGCCATGATCGCCTCGGTGCTCGAGCGAGCCGGCATCTCTCTGGTCCATAACCGCGCGGGCGCGAACATGGCCGGCGGCGTGGCCTCGACGTTGTTGTCGGCCGCCCGCAGCCGTGACGCCATCTCCGGGGACCTCGGCCTGTTCGAGATCGATGAGTTCTGGCTTGACCGGATCACGCCGCAACTGCAGCCACGGGCGGTGCTCCTGGGCAACCTGTTCCGCGATCAGCTCGACCGCTATGGCGAGCTCGACACGATCGCGGACCGCTGGGCCGGAGTGGTCGCATCGCTGCCACCGACGGCCCGGCTCGTGCTCAACGCCGACGATCCGCTTATCGCCGACCTTGGACGCAACGCCCCGAACGTCACCTACTTCGGGGTCGAAGATCCGTCGGTGGCGATGCCTGAGATGCAGCACGCGTCGGATTCCAAGCACTGCCGGCGCTGTGGGGCGGCGTACTCCTACGAGGCCATCTACCTCGGCCACCTCGGTCGCTACCACTGCCCCAACTGCGGCCAGCAGCGGCCGGTACCGAAGGTCGCGGCCGAGCAGATCTCGCTCGACGGCACCCGCGGGGCGGGCTTCCGGGTGCGCACTCCGGCTGAATCGTTCACGGTGAAGCTCCCCCTTCCGGGGCTCTACAACGTGTACAACGCGCTCGGGGCGGCGGCGCTGTGCCTGGAGCTGGATACGCCGTCGGCCACGGTGGCCGCCGGTCTGGGCGGCGTCACGGCCGCGTTCGGTCGCGCCGAACGCGTCCGGATCGGCGCCACCGAGCTCTCGATCCTGCTGGTGAAGAACCCCGCCGGGGCCAACGAGATCCTGCGCACGCTCGCGCTCGAACACGGCGAGCTCGACATGTTGGCGATCCTCAACGACCGCACCGCCGACGGTAGGGACGTCTCCTGGATATGGGACGCGGACTTCGAGCTGCTGGCGTCCTCAGTCGGCAAGGTGACGTGTGCCGGCACCCGCGCGGCCGAGCTCGCGCTCCGGCTGAAGTACGCCGGCGTCCCGGTGGAGCGCCTGCGCGTCGTCGCCGATCTCCCGACCGCGCTCGACGCGGCCCTGGCCGAGACCTCGGCCGGACGGCTGTTCGTGCTTCCGACATACACTGCGCTGCTCCAGTTGCGCGACGAGCTCGCATCGCGAGGACACGTGGCGCAGTTCTGGGAGCGCGGTCGATGAGCGTCATCTGGCACGACGTCGAATGCGGTGGTTACGCCCAGGATCTCTCTCTGTGGCGTTCGCTCGCGGCCGAGCACGGCGACCCGGTGCTCGACGTCGGCGCGGGCACCGGTCGGATCGCGCTCGATCTCGCCCGCCGGGGCCACGAGGTCGTGGCGCTCGATCACGATCCGGCCCTGGTCGCGGAGCTCGCCAGGCGCGCGAGCGGCCTCGGCGTCACCGCCATCGCTGCCGACGCCCGGGATTTCGACCTCGGGCGGAAGTTTGGCCTCTGCATCGTGCCAATGCAGACCATCCAGCTGCTCGGTGGAGCCGCCGGCCGGCGCGCGTTTCTGGACTGCGCCAGGCGGCACCTGCGGCCGGCAGGTTTGCTCGCCGTGGCGATCGCCCCGGAGCTCGAGCTGTTCGAGGTGGTCGACGGCGGCATCGCGCCGCTGCCCGACATCCGCGAGGTGGACGGGGTCGTCTACTCGAGCCTGCCGACCGCGGTGCGCTCCGACAGCGAGGGGTTCGTGCTCGAGCGTCGGCGCGAGCGGATCAGCGCGTCGGGGTCCAGGTCCGTCGAACAGGACGTGATCCGGCTCGACCGCCTGACAGGCGACGAGCTCGAGTCCGAGGCGCGCGCTGCCGGCCTGCGTCCTGCCGGGCGCGCGGCGGTGGCCGCGACGGACGACTACGTCGGCAGCGAGGTGGTGTTGCTGCGTGCCTGAGCAACCGGTGCTGCGCGTCTGCGCCCTCTACCCCGACCTGATGAACATCTACGCCGATCGCGGCAACCTGCTGCTGCTGGAGCGGCGCTGCCGCTGGCGCGGGATCGGCTTCGAGCTGCAATCCAGCGGGCTGGGAGACGAGCTCGACCCAGATGGCGCCGACCTGTACTACGTCGGCGGCGGCCAGGATCGTGACCAGCGCCTGTGCGCGCTGGACCTGGCGCAGGTCAAGCGCGACGCCCTGCACGCGGTCGCCGCGCGCGGTGGCGTGATCCTGGCCGTGTGCGGCGGCTATCAGCTGCTCGGACGGTCCTATCAGCTCGACGACGAGACGCTGCCCGGTGTCGAGCTCGTCGACCTGGTGACCGTCCGCGAGAGCGGCCCCCGGCTGATCGGCAACGTCGCGATCGAGGTCGAGCTCGAGCCGGGCGACCGGCGGGTCCTCGCCGGCTTCGAGAACCATGGCGGTCGCACGCACCTGGGGACCGGGACGCAGCCACTTGGACGAGTCCTGGCCGGGCACGGCAACAACGGCGCTGACGGACACGAGGGCGTGCGCGCCGGCAACGTGATCGGCACCTACCTGCACGGGCCGCTACTGCCAAAGAACGCCTGGTTTGCCGATTGGCTGATCTCGGCGGCGCTGGGCCTGGAGGCACCGTTGGAAACACTCGACGACGAGCTCGAGGGCGCCGCGCACGCCGACGCGCTCCGGGCGGCGGGAGTGTGAGAAAAACGGTCCGCGGTGCCTCCCGGACGGCGGCGGCCAGGACGGCGGCGGCCATCCTCGCACTCGCAGCGATCGGCGGGTGTGGCGGCAGCTCCGGCGCCGGCACCACCGAGACTCCCGCGTCGTCGC
>DASSGR010000193.1:0-6041 GCA_035693425.1 Solirubrobacteraceae bacterium | reverse complement strand
TTGGGAATGTGATGAAGGAGGGCGCCGCCTTCGGCGGCTGGTGGTGAAGGTGGTCGGTCCTCCTCGTCGAACAGCGATGTGAGGCTCGCGCGGTAGCAGCCGCGCGGCCGGCCATTCGAATCGTGGAGGACCGACCCTGGTGCACGGTACGCCGTGGCTCGGGCTGTTCCTGCCTGCCTTTGAGAGGAGGAGGTGGCGCGTGTTGCATGTGGGGCTTGATCTGAGCCGGCGGCGGGTTGATGTGTGTGTGCTGTCTGACGCGGGGGAGCTGGTCGACGCGTTCGCGATGCCGTCAGACCAGGACGGTCTGTATGGGCTGACGCGCCGCCTGGCGGTGTTTGATGAGCCGCTGCGCGGGGTGGTGGAGTCGATGACCGGCGCGCGGTTTGTGCACGACCAGCTGGTCCGGTGGGGGTGGGAGGTGCTGGTCGCCGACGCTGCCAAGGTCAAGGCGCTGGCGCCGCTGGCGTGCAAGACCGACAAGTCGGCATGGACCGCGGCCCACCCCCGAGCGATGAAATGCTTGTTGCAGGGTCTCGCTGAAGCCCGGACAACCTCACTCGGCTGACGCGCCGGGCGCGGTCGCCGTGTCGATAGTGGAGGCAGTTGAGCCCGTGACAAGTCTGGTGCTGGGCCGCGGGACCTCGGATTGTCGCTGCGAGCACGAACCCCAGAGTCGGTTATCACCAAGGTCCCTCCCCGGCGGGTTGGTAATCGTCAACCGTCGGAAGGAGGCAGCAGTGCAGCAGATCTATGACCGGGTGGCCGGTCTGGATGTCCATCGCGACAACGTGGTGGCTTGTGTTCGCAGGCTCGGCCCGCGGGGCGGCGTGGTGTTTGAGAAGGAGCGGTTCGCGACCACAACGATCAGGCTTCGCGAGCTCGAGGCGTGGCTGACTGAGCGGCAGGTGCAGCTCGTGGCGATGGAGGCGACCGGTGTGTATTGGAAGCCCGTCTACTACGCGCTTGAGTCGAAGTTCACGGTGTGGCTGTGCAACGCTCGAAACGTTAAGAAGGTCCCCGGGCGGAAGACCGATATGACCGACGCGGAGTGGCTAGCTGATGTCGCGGCGCACGGGATGGTCCGCCCGAGCTTCGTGCCGCCGCTGCCGATCCGTGAGCTGCGGGAGCTGACCCGGTATCGCAAGACCCAGAGCGACGCTCGCGCGGCCGAGATCCAGCGGTTGGAGAAGGTGCTGCAGGATGCCGGGATCAAGCTGACCTCGGTCGCCTCGAGGGTCCTGACGCAGTCGGGGCGGGCGATGATCGAGGCGTTGATCGCGGGCGAGCGCGACGGCGCGAAGCTCGCGGAGCTGGCGATGGGCAAGATGCGCCCGAAGGTCCCAGCGCTGACCGAAGCGCTGACCGGCCACTTCGGCTCTCACCACGCTGTTGCATGTCGGCGGATCCTTGGCCACCTTGACTTCCTGGGCGAGTCGATCGCGGCGCTGACCGAGCAGATCGATCAGCGCACCGCCGTGTTCGCGCCGGTCTACACGTCGCTGTTGCCGATCCCCGGCGTCGATCGGCTCACGATCGATGTGATCATCGCCGAGACCGGCGCCGACATGTCCCGGTTTCCGAGCCCGGGCGATCTGGCCTCCTGGGTCGGCGTCTGCCCCGGCAGCCACGAATCGGCGGGCAAGCGTCGCCGGGTTGGTACCACCAAGGGCAACCCATGGCTGCGGCGCGCGCTGATCGAATCCGCCCGGGCCGCCGCACGGACCAAGGGCAGCTACTTCGGCGCGCAATACCGTCAGATCGCCCGCCGCCGCGGTCCGAACAAGGCGGCGATGGCTGTCGCCCACTCGCTGATCACGCTCGTCTGGCACCTGCTCAGCACCGGCGAGGTCTACAAGGACCTTGGTGACGATTACTTCGCTTCCCGCGAAGACCCCGAACGGCGAGCGCGCCGTCTCGTCGCCCAGCTCGAAGAGCTTGGCTTCAAGGTCACCCTGGAGGCGGCCGCGGCCGCGACCGCATAGACCATCGCACACGTCCAGCCTTCAAAGCTCGGCCGGAGCCGAGCGGCTTTCGCATGCCGCAAATCAACCAGCGGCCGTCGCAACCCCGACGGCATTTCACCCCAGATCGACGCCAGGGTGCTCGCGCGGCTGTCTGTGCTCGATCTGGTCCCGGCGATCTGGCTGCCATCTGAGCGGCTGCGAGACGAGCGGGAGCTGTCTCGCTATCGCATGCACCTGGTCAAACACCGCACCAGTCTCAAAAACCGCATCCACGCAACGCTGTTTACGTTCGGCTGCCAACGCGAGATGGCCGATCTGTTCGGCACCGCCGGACGCCAGCTGCACAAGCGGCTGCAGATCCCCGATCCGTGGAGCTCAAATCTCACCGCGAGCCTCGAGCTGATCGACGATCTCGAGCGCCGCATCGACCAGATCGAACGCGAGCTCAGGCACGCGGGCGCCGACCACCCCTACGTGCCACTGCTGCTAACGATCCCCGGCGTCGGCTGGGTGCTGGCCTACACGATCGCCTCAGAGATCGGCGACATCCACCGCTTCGACAGTCCCCAAAAACTTGTCGGCTACACCGGCCTGTGTCCCCGCGTCAAACAGTCCGGCAACACCGACCTACGCGGTCCGCTGTCAAAACACGGACCCCGCTACCTGCGCTGGGCACTAATCGAAGCCGCCCAACGCGCCGCCCGCCACCCCGCCTACCACGAGCGCTACCAGACAACCAAACGCCGGCTCGGCAAACAACGCGGCGCCAAAGTCGCCCAAGTCGACCTCGCCCGCCGCCTCGCCGAGGCGATCTGGCACATGCTCACCCGCAACCAGCCCTTCGCTCCGGCAGGCGCAAACATCTGGCTGCCTGACAGCCCACTTGGGAAATGCGCCGCCGGAGCGAGCCCCAATGCAACCTAGTCCTCGCAGACGACGAGGCGATAGAGAGATGAGCACCGCTCCACCCGCGCAACCCACCCGAGCGCCCTGAGCACCCACCCTCACCACAATCCCACCCAGCAGGGCTTGACACCAAGCCCCCCTTCATAGAGATGTTTACCGCTCGGAGCCGCGGCCTAGTGAACCGATCCGCCATCCCAGGCACTCCTGCCCGCCGGTTGCACTAACTTGTGAGGCCAACCGGAGAGGTGGCAGAGCGGTTGAATGCGCCGGTCTCGAAAACCGGTATGGGCGGTTTCGTCCATCGAGGGTTCGAATCCCTCCCTCTCCGTTGTAGCGGCGAAACCGTGGCGTTTGCTGGGAGATCGCACATCGTCGGACGCCGTACGGCGCGCTCACCTCGGGTCAACCGAGGCCAGCTTAGGACGGTCCGAGAGGGTCTTCGTTCCCTCAGCCGTTCCCCCAGCAGCCGCACATCCGAGACACGCGTGCCGTGTTAGGCCCTGCTCCCGGCGGCGGCGGCGCGTGAGCGCACTCGCTTGCTCTGCTTCTCGAGCTCCGCCGCCCGAGCGGCGATCAGGTCTTCCTCGGTGATCGCGTGCCAGCGAGTTCCTCGCCGCTGCCCAGTCCGACGCGCGCGTCCCGCCGCCTCAAGCTCACGCAGGACGCCCAGCACCTGATCCCGCCCACCGTGGGCGAGCTCAGCCAGAGCGGTGCTCGTGATCCCGCTGTGTCGGCCAGCAGCCCCTCGAGCTTCACCGCGGGAACGGCCTCACCCGATCGTCGCCGTCTGGCTTGTCTCGTCCGCCGGACGGCCGGACGCTTGCTCGCAGTTGGGCGTGTCGGGCTGGAGCCATTGCTCTGCAGCTGATCACGAGCGGCCTCGAGAAGAGCAATCTCTCGATGCAGCACGTCGAGCCTGTCTTGAATCGTTTGCGCTAACTCGGTGGTTGTCATGCGCTCATCGTAAGCGCCAGGATCCCACGGAACCCGCCCGGCGCTGCCGCGCGAGATTCCCAGTCGGGCTGCAAACGGTCACTCGACGGCCGAGAAGCTGCGACCGTGAGGTCGTCCCGAGGACCCGGGGAACCCTTCGTTACGAGTGAAAATCGAGTGGATTACTGCCGAGCGTCGCGGCGGCCACTGCTACAAGCGACAGAACTCAGACAGGGAGCCTCTCGACGATGCGAGGGGACGAGGGCTCGTGTCGTCGATGTGTTCGAACAGCATCTCGTGTCGCTGGGTTGGTCCGTGACTCGAGAGGTGGAGTTTTGCGACCTGGTCGCAAAGCAGGGGACGCGCCACCTGTTTGTCGAGGCCAACGGGCGTACCTCGGAGCCCGGACTAGACGTCGACACGATGTACGGTCAGATCCTGCGACGGATGCCAATTCACGCGGCGACGAATCCCTCGAGTTTGCAATCGTTGTCCCGTCCGGCTCAGCTGAAAGTGCAGCGCTTCGCGTGTCGGAAAGGGTTCGAAAGATGTTGCGGATCAGTGTCTACACCGTGTCGGAAGACGACTGGTAACGGGGCCGCTCTAGCTGCTCCTCGCAACGGCGACGGTGCGACTCCTGAATCGGCTTCGCCCGCATGCGAGGCAGCACTCGGGCGCGTCGCGTCAGAACGATCAAGGCGTAGTAGCCGATACCAGGTATTCGTCGTCGGCCACCACCGCGCCGTTACGCAGTAGGCCGTCGACGGCACGGTCGAGTGCGGCAGCGATGTCTGAACCACGGCGGTTCCAGCCGAACAAGCGTGCCACCTCGAAGGTCAGCTCGTCCCGGCGGACGCGCTTCGCGTCCGCGACCAGGTTCGCGACAGCGAGCTGCATCTCGGCCAGCGGGATCTCCTCAGCGCCGCGGCGCGCTTCCGGATCGCCGCCCGGGATTCTTACGGCTTGAATCTCGCCGCCGTCGCGGGCGAGAAAGCCCTGTCGGTCAACGGTGATCCGCCCGTTGCGCGCGAGGGTACGCACGGCGGTTTCGAAAGCGTCGCGAATCCGTCTGCCGGCGCGTCCGACGCCCCATGCTTCGCGTGCGCGCCGGAGAACGAGGGTGTCGAGCACTGGACCCTCAACTGTGACGACGTGCTCGATCAGTTGTCGTAACTGCCACTGCGCCTCTGGCAGATGCATCGCCGGCAGCCCCCTCGTGGCCAGCATGGGTATGGCGACGCGGTATGCGACCGTCCACGAGGGCGCTTCGTCGAGGGCGACAGGCTCAAACTGCTCCGGCTCAGGCTCGACCGGCCTGGCGCGGCGTATCGGGACGGTCACCTGCGCGTCGGCGTGGATGGCGTCGGCGATCGCCGTCCGGAGGCGCTCTTCCTGTTCTCTGCGGTTGCGGTACCAGGCGGTTCCCCAAATGCGGTAGATCCTCCAGCCGAGACGCTCGAGTACCTCTTGACGCAGCCGGTCGCGATCGCGGGCGACCTTGGACGAGTGGTACATCCAGCCATCGCATTCGACACCTAGGGCGTAGCGTCCAGCCTGCGCAGGATGCTTGACGCCGATGTCGACGCGGAACCCGGCCGTTCCGACCTGCGGCACGGCGTCGTATCCCCAGGAACGAATGCTTCGAAGCACCTCCTCTTCGAACGGACTGTCTGAATCCAATCCGCTGTCGTCAAGCTCGATTGCCAGCGCTGATCGTCCGTGTCTCCCCGCGATGCACAGATCAGCGAGGGCTGACGATCGCTTGTGTCGAGGCGGTCGCATCCTGCCGGCGATTGCTTCGGCGACGGAGTACACGTTGGTCGGTGCCGGCGCCGGGCGACTGCTCGGCCCCGAAGGCAGTCGTCGGGTCTGGCTCGATCTCACGATCGCCTCGGCGACGACGCGGTGACGGAGCGTCGTTGCGGACGCGCGGGAACTCGGCCTTGCTCGAGACCTGGTTGTTTTGAGGGGTGAGACGCGGGTCCGGGATCGATCGCTCCTCCGGTACCGTGACTGGAGCGCCGATGGGAGCGTTGCGATGAGCGTCTTTACCGAGGCCGAGCTGCAGTACCTGACCGGCGGGCGCCAGCTAGCCCGGATCGCGACCGTGGGCGCTGACGGCACGCCGCACGTGGTGCCGGTCGGGTGGATCTACAACGCCGCGCGGGACACGATCGACGTCGGAGGCCGCGAGCTGGAGCGGTCGAAGAAGTTCCGCGACGTCGCGCGCACACG
>DASSGR010000192.1:0-76374 GCA_035693425.1 Solirubrobacteraceae bacterium | reverse complement strand
GTCTGGGCGGCCAGCGCGCCCGGCGACTCGTAACGCGCGCGGAGCTCGCGCTTGAGGACCTTCCCCGCGGGGCTGCGCGGAAGCTCGGGAACGAAGTCGACCGAGCGCGGCAGCTTGTAGCCCGCGAGCCGCTCGCGGGCGAACGCCACGAGCTCATCCCCGTCCACGCTCAAGCCGGCGGCGATCACGACAAGCGCCTTGACCGTCTCGCCCCAGCGCTCGTCCGGCACGCCGATCACCGCGACATCGGCCACGGCGGGGTGCTGGGACAGCACCTCCTCGACCTCGACGGGGTAGATGTTCTCGCCGCCGCTCACGATCATGTCCTTGATCCGATCGGTGAGAAACAGGAAGCCCTCATCGTCGCGGTAGCCGCCATCGCCGGTGCGCAGCCAGCCATCCTGCCTCAGAGCGGCGGCCGTCTCCGCCGGGCGGTCGTAGTACCCGGCCATCACGTTCGGCGCCCGCAGCCAGACCTCGCCGACCTCGCCGGGGCCACAATCACTCCCGCTCACCGGGTCGACGATGCGCATCTCGACCCAGGGCAGCGGCCTCCCCGCGGATCGAAGGAGGTGCTGGCGCGGGCCGTCGGCGTCGTGGTCCTCGGGGTAAAGCTGCACGACGCCGCCCGTGGTCTCGGTCAAGCCGTAGACGCCGAACAGCGGACAGCGGAATGTCCGCAGCGCCGCCCTGAGAACTGGCGTGGTGATCGGCGAGGCGCCGTAGGCGATCGAACGCAGGCTCGAGAAGTCGCGCTCGGCCGCGCCCGGCACGGCGGACAGCATCTGCAGGATCGTGGGCACAAACACGGCGTTGGTCACGCGTTCGTGCTCGAGCAGATCGAGCACCTCGACCGCATCGAACTCGCTGACGAGGATCGTCGTCGCGCCGTTCACCAGCCCCAGATACGCCCAGCCGATCCCGCCGATGTGGAACATCGGCAGCGGTGTCAGGCTTACCGATTGAGCGTCAAATCCCCACACGTCGGCGCTTAGGTACGCCGCGGCGAGGTTGCGCTGGGTCGTCAGCACACCCTTGGGAAGCCCGGTCGTCCCCGAGGTGTACATCTGCACCGCGACGTCGCTCGCCTCGCCGCTGTGACCGGGATCGGTCGGGGCGTGCGCTTTGAGGCGGCGCTCGTATTCATCCCCGGTCTCCAATACCTCCAGACGCTGGGGGACCTCGGCAGCGATCTCCCGCGCGACCTCGCCGTAGGTCGGGCCGGCAATCATCACGTTGCAGCCCGCGTCGGCGACGATCTTCTCGAGCTCGGCCGGAGCCAGCCGCCAGTTCAGTGGGACCGTGACGGCGCCGACCTTGCTGGCACCGAACAACAGCTCGACGATCTCGGGAGCGGTGCGGTCGAGATGGGCGACGCGGTCCCCGTCTTGCACGCCGGCCGCAAGCAGAGCCTGGGCGAGCCTGCTCGACCGGTCGTCGAGCTCGGCGTACGTCAGCGAGCGCGGGCCGCAACGAATCGCGACGACGTCGGGCCTGCTGGTCGCATGGCCGCGGACAACATCCGCCACTCTCAGAGTCTCCAGAACCTGCACTGAGGTCAATTCAATCAGACAGGTGCAAGCTGGGGTAGGGAATGCGCCGAACGTCAACGACTCAATGAAGGAGAGGATGGCGGCGGGTCGCGGGTCGCGGGTCGCGAGAGGGTGCATAACACGACAACCGATCGTCGGCAGCCGAGGCCTGTCGTGTAACGCGCCCCATGCGGTGCTTAACGCGGCACGCTCCGCCCCGACCGATCGCGGTTGTCGTGTTATGCACCCGCTCGGCGATGGGCGGTCGTTCAAAAGGCTCCGGGTGTGATCGATTGGCCTCCTTGAGTGAAACTCGGGAGGCCAGGCGGTCACACGCGGAGCCTCACCTCACGCGTGCTCACCGAAGAACGTCCCGATCGCCTTGTCCACCCCCGGCTCCTCGGTCGGATACAGATGACCCGCATCCTCGAGGATCTTCAGCTTCGCTCCGGGCACGCGCTCGGCCGTCATGTGCGCGTTGGCGACTGGGATGATTCGGTCGAACGCCCCGTGAACGACCAGCGTCGGCGCGCGGATCCGATCCAGGCGGCCGTAGCAGTTGTGCAGCCACGCGGCGAGCAGCTGGGCCCGATAGGCGCGCTCGTTGAAGGGGTTCTGCAGCCTGCGCTCGATGTCCTCGGCGATCCGGTCGACCTGCTCGGTCTGGCTGCGCGGACCGTAGTTGTAGGGAACCGATGCCCACGCGGCCTGCTCGGCCGGCATCGTCGCGCGCCGACGAAAGAACGCCAGGACCTCCGGGTCGGGGACCGCCGCGCGGCGGCCGCCGGCATGCGTCCCTCCCAGGACCAGCGACTGAACCCGCTTGGGGTGACGAAGCGCGACCTGCTGGGCCACCATCCCGCCGAGCGAGAACCCGTACAGGTGGACCCGTTCGATCTCGAGGTCGTCGAGGATCGACACGGCGTCGTCGGCCATCGCCTCGGTGGTGTATGCATAGGTCAACGACTCCGACTGCCCCACCCCCCGGTGATCGAAGGTGATGACGCGCATCTTCGGGGCCAGCGCATCGACGGTTCGCCACCACGCGCCGCCGCTGAGGCCCAGGCCATGGATCAGCAGGACCGGGTCACCGGTGCCGGTGCTCTCCCAGTACAGACGGGTTCGACCGTCGAGCCCGTCGACGATGCCCGAGCGGGAGGTCACACGTCCAGCATCCAGCGCACGCTCGAGAGGTGCGTGGCGCCGATGTCTCGGGTCAGATGCGCGCACGACGCGAGCACGGACCGAGCCGGCTCGACGGCGATCGCACGAGCGGCGGTCAGCTGAACGTCGGTCGCGGCGCGGATCGCTGCCTCGTACGCGTCCACGCATGCTTCGGCCCCGCCCCACGGAACCAGCACCACCTTGGTCACCTTGCCGGCCACGTCAACGGCGCGCTCGAACACATCATCCATGAAGGTCATCTCCGCGATCTTCCTCCCGGTCGGGGTCCGCTCAGCGGGCTCCGGGCGGCGACAATTCGGTCACAAATCCTACCTGAACTCGGCTCGGATCCAGACGGGTCATGTCGCAGCGGGCGCTCATTGCAGTTGGTCGGCGACACCTGCCGCCGCCATCGCCGCGAACTGCTCGTCGACTGAGTTTGCGAGCACGATCAGGTCGCGCATCTCTCCGGAGCGATCGCGGACGTGATCGGTCAGCAGCGCTTCGGGCTCGAACCCCAGGCTGCGGAACATCGCGATCAAGGACGCCTGGTCGGCGATCATCTCGACGACGAGCTTCTTGAGCTCCATGTCGACCGCGTCGAGCACAGCTTGGCGCGCCAGGCTTCGCCCGAGGCCACGGCCTCGATGGCTCGGATCCACGACGAGCCGGACCTCGCCGACGTGGCTCGACCAGCCGACGAGCGGCACCACCGCCACCGAGCCGACTACCTCGCCGTCGTCGATCGCGATCCTGCGCCCGGCGCCGGGCTCAACCCATTGCTCGAGGACGTGCGGATCCCCCACGTCCTCCTTCAGAAAGGTGCGGTCGCTCTCGGGAATCCGCTCAAAGAAGCGGACGAGCGCCGGGCCATCGCCGGGCTCGATTGCTCGAATCTCCATGCTGCTCCTCGTTCAGGACGTGTCGCTGTGGTCGATGATCCAGCCGGTCAGCTTGGGCATGGTGTGCTTGAACGCCGACCTGCCCGTGCCAAACGTGACGTGGCCGCCCGGAAGTCGCAGCTCCTCGCGGCGCGCGGGATCGCCGACGAGCGTCATCACCGGCTCCACGGCGGGCGGCGGGACGACGTTGTCGCGCTCCGCCATTGCGTTGAGGACGTTGCCCCGGGCGTTGACGAGATCGACCTGCCGGCCGCCGAGCGGAATCGAGCCGGTCATCAGGATGTTCTGGCGGACCAGGAGCTCCACGAGTTGGCGAAACGCCGCCCCCGGGAACGGAACGTGGTCGCGCGACCACGTCGCCATCGCCTGAAATCCCTCGACGAACTCGTCGTTCCACAGGTTCTCGAGCAGCGTCGCCTTCTGGGCCACCTCGGTCGTGGGAGCCAGCATGTAGAAGCCGCTGTACAGGGCGTCGGCGGGAACGTTGCCGGTCTCGTCGACCATCTCGTCGGGGTTGAGCCTGCCTTCGCGCAACAGCGCGACCATCGCTCCCATCTCGGTGTAGTCGATGGGTGTGGCCATCAAGATCAGGTTGCGCACGCGCGCGTCCTCGTGGCCCGCGGCGTACAGCGCCGCGATCACCCCGCCAAGGCAGTAGCCGGCAAGCGTCACCTCGTCGTGGCCGCTTACGCGCCGCACCTCGGCGAGCGCTCGGGGCAGGTACCAGTCGACGTAGCGCTCGAGGTCGTTGTCGGCGTCGAGCTCGTCGGGAACGCCCCAGTCGAGCATGAACACGTCGAGGCCGGCGCCGGTCAGGTACTCGATCGTGCTGTTGCCCGGGCGCAGGTCGAGGATGTAGCTGCGGCTCACGAGGCTGTGCACGATCACGACGGGTGGGCTGTAGCGGCGATCGCCGCCTTTATAGCGCCAGAGTTCGGCCTTTCCGCTCTTCCAGACGACGTCCTTGGGCGTCGCTCCGAGGTCGGGGCGATGTGTGCCGCGCACGTAGCGAACGCCGTTGCGGGCTCGCAGGATCGACCGCTCGACGTCGCGGTTCAGGCGCTGCAGCAGGTCGCCGGGGTTAAGCGTGGACGGAATCCGCGGATTCATCTCACCCCCGACCGCGGCTCTGACTCATCGAGCTCGGCGACGTCGTCGGACAGCTGATTGAGGCGCCGCTCCATCCGCGCCAGCTGCTGTCGCATGCGGCGGATGTCCGACCCCGCTGGCAGGTTGAGCAGGTGCAGACAGCGACGGGAAACGCCCTCGGCCGCGCCCCCGACCTTATTGCGGACCCGTGTGGTCGTGCTCACCAGGTCGAAGTAGGTATCCGAGCGGACCGCCGCCTCGATCGGCTCACCGACGGCCCGCTCGACCCTGAGCACCACGCGAAGCCAGAGGGGCTGGTTTGCAGGCATAGGGATCGACGCTACCGTTGAGATGAGTTGACTTCAAGTTGGGGTTCGGCCGCGGCGTCGCCCGTGCCGGCCATGCTCCACTGGGCGCCCCCGTCAACCGTCAGGATCGACCCCGTCGTGTACGTCGACGCGTCGCTGGCGAGATACAGGGCCGCTCCCGCGATCTCATCGGACTCGCCCGCCCGCCGGAGCGGGAAGGTCCGCGCCCTTTCGGCGAACAGGTCCATGTCCCACGCGCGCGAGATCGTCGTCAAGAACGGCCCGGGCATGACGGCGTTGACCCGGACGGTCGGGCCGAACGCGTGGGCGAGCCCGACGGTCATCGCGTTCACGCCCGCCTTGGCGGCCGCGTACGGAACGATGTCGCTAGTTGGACGGACGGCTCCCGTGCTCGAGACGTTGATGATCGAGCCGCCGCCGGCGGCGACCATCCGCTCGCCGACCAGCGCCGCGAGCCGGAACGGTCCCTTCAGGTTGACGCTGATCACCTTGTCGAACAGCTCCTCGGTGACGTCGGAGAGCTTGCCGTACAGCGGCGAGATCCCGGCGTTGTTGACGAGCACGTCGATGCGGCCGAAGTCGCGGTAGATGCCCTCAACCAGCGGCTCGAGCTCGTCCCAGTGGCCGACGTGGCATGCGCAGCCGGCCGCCTTGACCCCCTTCAGCCGCAGCCTCTCGACGACTTCGTCGCAGGCCTCCGGCTTTCGGCTGACGACTACGACCTCGGCGCCGGCGGATGCAAACGCGCACACCATAGCCAGCCCGAGGCCCCGCGTGCCACCGGTGACCACGGCGATGCGGCCAGTCAGGTCGAATAAGGAGTGCGCGTCACGGAAGTCGACCGGTGCTGCAGGGTTGTCACTCGAATTTGGCAGAGCGATCACCTCCTGGGTAGAGGATGGAAGTTTCGCGCAGCCCGCCGTCCGGGTCGTGGCGCTCAGGGGACCGCTCGGGCAGCGAGAACCAGGCCTTCCCGTAGCGGCTGCCGTCGTCGGTCTTCTGCTCGGAGACTCTGCCGTCGTCAAGGAGGAGGTCTAAATGCCCGAGGACCTCCCAGACGACCAGCAGCGGCTGCTCGGCCACGGTTCGCGCCGACCACAGGTGGCCGGCGATCCCGTACGCCTGGGCGGGGCCCTGCTCGAGAACGTCGAGGATGCGACGGCACCGGCGATGGTGCTCGCTGAAGCGGCGGCGCACCAGTCCGGCATGATCGTGGACCGGATCTCCGTGACCGGTCAGCAACGTCTCGAGAGGCATCGACGCGGTCCGCTTAAGGTTGGCGAGGTACTCGATTCGAGCCCGGGGCCGCGATCCGGTGGGTTCCGCGACAGGCACGATCTCGGCGTTGGAGGAGATGCCGGCCAACAGGTGATCGCCGACGAAGGCGGTGCCGCTTGCCTCGTCGATGAACAAGGTGTCGGTTGTGCTGTGGCCCGGGCGCGCCAGCACCCGCAGATCGCGCCCGCCGGCCGTGATCACGTCGCCATCGGACAGCACCGTGTCGGTCGCGAACGGCGCGGAGGTGTCGCGGATGAAGTCCCAGAAGCCTTCGTTGGCCTCGATCACCGACTCGGGCACCCCGTGATGGCGCATCAGCTCGCGGGAGAACGACCGATCCGCCGCCGAGCGATCGACGTAGCGCGCGCCGTAGTCGGCGGTGCGATCGAGCGCGGCGACGCGAGCTCCGGACCGCGCCGCAATCGTCGCGGCCAGGCCTGAGTGGTCGAGGTGGTGGTGAGTCGGGATCACGAGTTCGATGTCCTCAACGCGGATCCCCTCACGACGCAGACCAGCCTCGAGCGCGTCGACCGCTTCATCGGTCCGTGGGCCGGTGTCGATTAGCGTCAGTGGAGAGCCGCGCAGCAGCCAGATGTTCACTGAGCGGATGTGCGGCAGAGGTGCTTGGATCTGAACGATGCCTTGCATGGCGTGCGACTCAGCCGACGCCGGGGCAGGGAGGCCCCTAACTGAATCGAATTCAGTATGTCATACCCGACACCCGCGCGTCCACCGATCGGGGACACACCTGGCCCGGACGCCAACCCGCTCGCCGGCATTCAGGCGGATTTGGGCAAGAATCGGCGGTTCGAAAGCGGTCCGAGCCGACTCGACTCCACAAAAAAGTGCTCGCCAAATCGATCGCGAACGTATATGATCTGAATTCAGCTTAGACAATTCAGTGAAGGAGGAGCCCCGATGACGGTTCAGGAGCAGACGAGCCCAGACACAACGAGAGAAGGCGCGGTGGAGTACGAGGTCAGCGACGGCATCGCGACGATCTGGTTGAACCGACCCCGCGTCAAGAACTGCTTCAACTGGGAGCAGCTCACCACATTCGGCGCCGCGCTCGAACGCGCCGAGGAGGATGACGATGCGCGGGTTGTCGTCGTCCGCGGCCGCGGTCATACGTTCTGCGCCGGCGCGGACCTCAACATGCTCGACTCGGAGTTCCTGAAGACGTCGGCGAACTCGATCAAGATCGCTCAGGTCTCCGCTCGCACGTTCGATCGTGCCTTCAACCTCCAGAAGCCGACGATCGCCGCCGTCGAGGGCTACGCCGTGGCTGGCGGGTTCGAGCTGTCGATCTCCTGTGACTTCCTGATCGCGGCCGACGACGCGAAGATCGGCGACTTCCACATACGCCGTGCCTTGTTCGGCGGGGCCGGGCCGATCTACCGGCTGCCGCGCTACATCGGCCTGCGCAAGACAAAGGAGCTGTTGTTCACCGGCAAGCTGCTGTCGGGCAAGGAGTGTTACGACTGGGGCCTGGCCAACGTGTCGGTCCCGGCCGACCAGATGGACCAGGCGATCGCCGACTTCGCCGCGCCGATGCTCGACAAATCAGCGTTCACGATGCGGATCACGAAGATGGCCGCCAACCGCGGGCTCGACGGCGACACCGAGACGCTGATCGCGCTCGAAAGCATGACCTGCAACGTCGCGCACCAGTCCGAGGACGCCAGGGAAGGTGTGCAGGCATTCCTTGAGAAGCGTGACCCGGTGTGGAAGCACCGCTAGTCGCGATCCTCTGAGCTGCACGAGTCAATGGACTTCGGTTACGACGAGACAACGCGCGAGCTGCAGCAGCAGCTGCTGGCGTTCATGGACGAATGCGTGTATCCGGCTGAGCCGAGGTTCCGCGCAGAGGCAAGTTCGCTCGATGACCGGTGGGGCACCCCGCCAGTCATCGAAGAACTCAAACAGGAGGCCCGACGGCGGGGGCTTTGGAATCTGTTCCTCCCCCGCTCCCACGACTATGGCGCCGGTCTGACCAACGTCCAGTACGCGCCGCTGGCGGAGATCACGGGACGTAACCCGTGGATCGCGCCCGAGGCGATCAACTGCTCGGCGCCGGACACCGGCAACATGGAGCTGCTGTCGCTGTTCGGCACCGACGAGCAGCAGCGCACCTGGCTGGAACCGCTGCTCGAGGGGGAGATCCGGTCGGCGTTCTCGATGACCGAGCCCGGGGTCGCCTCGTCGGACGCGACCAACATCGCCACGACGATCGAGCGCGACGGCGACGACTATGTGATCAACGGGCGCAAGTGGTGGACATCGGGTGCGATGTCCTCGCGCTGCAAGCTGCTGATCGTCATGGGCGTGACCGACCCCGACGCCGACCGCCACCGGCGCCAGAGCATGATCCTCGTCCCGAGGGACACGCCCGGCGTCGAGATCCAGCGGTCGACGAGTCTGTTCGGGTACGACGACGGACCCCACGGCGGGCACGCCGAGATCGTCTACAACAACGTCCGAGTGCCGGCGTCCAGCCTCCTCGGCGAGGAGGGCGACGGGTTCCGGATCGCACAGGAGAGACTCGGCCCTGGTCGGATCCACCACGCCATGCGCGCGATTGGGATGGCTGAGCGCGCGCTCGAGATGATGTGTGAGCGGACCGCGCAGCGCGAGGCCTTCGGACGCCCGATCATCGACCACGGGGTGGTCCAGCACTGGATCTCGGAAGCGCGCGTGAGGATCGAGCAGGTCCGCCTGCTCGTGCTCAAGACGGCCTGGCTGATGGACACGGTCGGTAACCGGGGCGCACGGATCGAGGTGTCGGCTATCAAGGTGGCCGCCCCGGAGGTCGCCACCTGGGTGATCGACCGGGCGATCCAGGCACACGGCGGCGCCGGCGTGGCACAGGACACGGTGCTGCCGGAGCTGTACGCGGTTGCCCGCATCCTGCAGATCGCCGATGGCCCCGACGAGGTTCATCACATGGCGATCGCGCGCCGCGAGTCGCGGCGCTACCGGGCGCAGCCGGTCGCGAGCTAAGACCTCGGCGACTGCGTCTCAGCCCGCTGGGTGGGCGTCGAGCAGGTGGCGGCCCGCCTCGACCAGCGGTGCCACGAGCTCCTCGGCGTCGTTCTCGAAGCCCGACCCGACCATCGCGCCGCCGGCGGCCCTCGCGGCGATCCCCTGGCACACGACCGCGAGCTTGAAATAGGCAAACGACTGGTACCAGCCGACGTCCGAGGGATCGATGCCGCTCCGGCTTGCGTAGCGGTCGATGATCTCGGCCCGCGACGGGAATCCATCGGCGGCGGTGACCGGCGGCACGATTCGCGCCCGTCGCAGGACCTCCGGATCGCCTGCTTCGCTCCAATACGCGAGCATCGCCCCGAGGTCGGCCAACGGGTCGCCGAGCGTACTCATCTCCCAATCGAGCACCGCGACGATCGTGCCCGCCTCGGTGGGGTGCAGAATGGTGTTGTCGAGCCGGAAGTCGCCATGGACGATTGCGCTAGCTCGCTGCTCGGGCAACGCGGCGACCAGGTCATCGCGCAGCGAGTCGAGTGCGGGCAGGTCGGCGGTCTTCGATGCATCCCATTGCTTGACCCACCGCCGAAGCTGCCGCTCCATGAATCCCGCCGGACGGCCGAACTCGGCCAGACCGACGGCGGCGGGGTCGACGGCGTGGAGATCCGCGAGGGCATCGACGAGCGCCTCGCCAAGCTTGCGGCGATCCTCCGGTGTCTCGGCGTAGCCCGAGGGAAGCGAGTTCCGGCAGACGTGACCGACGACGCGCTCCATCAAATAGAAGGAAGCGCCCAACGGGCTGTCGGTGTCACCGAGATGGAAGGTGCGCGGCACCGGCACAGCGGTGCTCGCGAGCGCCGTCATCACGCGATACTCGCGACCCATGTCGTGCGCGGTCGGAAGGATGTGACCGAGCGGGGGGCGCCTGAGGATGACCTCACCGGCATCGCAGGCGACGCGGTAGGTCAGGTTCGACTTGCCGCCCGAGATCAGCGCGACGTCACAGCTCACCCATCGCGGGTCATAGAGGATCTCGGCGAGCATCGGCCCGACGATCTCCGCGTCGGCGCCGGTTGTGATCCGCTGCAGCCGCTGGGCCGTGGGATCGTTGAACCCAAGCTCGTCGGCCTGGGTCATGCCGTGTCCTTCATCGTGCCGACACCGCCGTCGGCCGCTCACGGGCAGCCGCACCCGCGGCCAGGGCACGACCGAGCTCCCGCTCGTGGTGCGCCGCGTCGCCGAATTGCTGCTCGCGGACGATGATCCGCCGCAGGAAGCGGTGGGCGGGATGCTCCTCGGTGAACGCGATTCCACCGAACACCTGAATCGAACCGTGTGCGACCTCGCGCGCGGCGCGCGAGACGTAGGCCTTCGCGACCGACGCCGTCTGCCCCGCCAGAGGAATGCCGTCGTCCAACGCCGCGGCGGCGTACAGCGTGGTCGACCAGCTGCTTGCCTGCCGCACGTGGAGGTCGGCCATCAGATGGCGGAGCGCCTGGTTGCTTGCGATCGTCCGCCCAAACTGCCGGCGCTCGGAC
Source organism: Solirubrobacteraceae bacterium (assembly GCA_035693425.1). Taxonomy (GTDB): domain Bacteria; phylum Actinomycetota; class Thermoleophilia; order Solirubrobacterales; family Solirubrobacteraceae; genus Palsa-465. The sequence goes on along the minus strand of DASSGR010000192.1, from coordinate 65,557 downwards.
GCGTACTGCCGCGCCAGCGCGAAGATCCTCTCAGCGGCGCCCACAGCCTCGGCGGCGACGAGCAGCGCGGCGATGCTGAGCAGTCGGTCGATGATCGTCGCGGCTAGCTCGTGCTCGAACACCGCCTCGACCTCCGCCTCGGCGAATGCGGCTCGGCTCAGCGGAACCGTCGCGTCGAGACTGGACTGCGGCGTCAGCTCCACCCCCGGTGCATCGCTGCGCACGATCGCCAGTCCCGGCTCGCCGTCGACGACCGCCACCACCGCGAGGTACTCGACGCTCGGGGCGTGCTCGACGGCTGCTTTGATGCCGGTGAGCCGGTTCGAAGTCACCGTCGCGCCGACACCGGACATCGACCAGCCGCCGCCTGGCTCAAGCAGCGCGATCGAAAGCCGAGACGCGCTTTCCAGCAGCACGCTCAACCCGTCCGGAAGCCCGGCCGCAACCGGAGCCAGCGCGTAGCGAACGCCGACGCTGCCGAGCAACGGGACCGACGCGAGGTGGCCGCCGATCGCGCGCGCGGCGAGGCACAGCTCGATCGCGCCGAGCTCGCTCTCCGCGCCGGCCACGAGGCCGAACTCGACGAGGCTTTCCCAGAGCCTCGTGCGCTCTGTGTCACCCGCCTGCCACGCGTCTTGCGCAGGCGGCCACTGCCTCTCGAGAAGCGTGTTGATCGACTCGTCCAGCCACCTCTGCTCATCGCTCAGCTCGAGGTCCATCAGCACCTACTCCTTGGGGAGGTTGAGGATTCGGTCGGCGATGATGTCCCGCTGGATCTGTCGAGTGCCGCCGTACACGCTGGCCGCGCGGGAGTAGAGGTACGTCTCGTACCAGAAGTCGTTCTCGGCGTCGTCGTCCGCATCGCCGTCGAGGAGCGTCGGCCCGAAGATCTCCAGAGCGGTTGCCGCGAGTTCTTGCTCGGCCTCCGCCATGAGCAGCTTCACGCTAGAGCTCTCGGCGCCGACCGCACCGCCGCTGAGGAACTCGCCGACGGTCTGGTATGCGTGATGTCGCAGCACCTCGATTCGGACCAAGGCCCGTGCCAGAGCCGTCTGCGCCTCCGGGCTGTCGAGCACGGGATGACCATCAAGCTCGCGGCGAGCCGCGACCGAAACGGCCCGGTCCAGCCACGTCCGCAGCTTGACCTGCCGCGGAAGCGCCGCGGTGCCGCGCTCGTGTCCGAGCGTGTACATCGCGATCTTCCAGCCGTCGCCAAGCTCGCCGAGCAGGTTCTCGCGCGGGACCACGACGTCCTCGAAGAACACCTCGCTGAACTCGGCGTGGCCGGTGATCTGCGTCATCGGCCGAACTTCGACGCCGGGCGTGGACATGTCGACGATCAGCATCGATATCCCACGATGGCGGGCGACCGAGCCATCGGTCCGCGCCAGGACCCCGCACAACGGCGCGTACTGACCCCATGACACCCACGTCTTCTGGCCGTTGATGACGAAGGTGTCGCCGTCTTCAGTTGCGCGGGTGCGCAGGCTGGCGAGATCGGAGCCGGCTTCCGGCTCGGAGAACCCCTGACACCAGATCTCATCAGCCGACAGGATCGTCGGGATGTAACGCTTGCGCTGTTCGTCGTTGCCGAATCGCAGCAGCGATGGACCGAGCACGCCGAGGCCAACGATGTTGACGAACTCGGGCGCGCCGGCTGCGGCGAGCTCCTGGTCGACCACGATCTGCTCTGCGGGCGGGCGGCCTCCGCCGCCGAACTCGGCAGGCCATGCCCGGCCGACAAACCCGGCTGCGTGGCACGCCGCCTGCCAATCCCGGAGCACGGCCATCCGCTCATCGAGACCGTGCGGCAGCTCCTCGGAGCGCAAGCCCGCGCGAGCAAGGAATGCCCGAACCTCCTCGGCGAGCGCGCGCTCGGATGCGGTCTCAGTAAGTTGCATCGAACTGAGATCGTATCAGGTTAAGACCACACCAGCGCAAGCCGATCAGGCGCGTCTTACCATATTCACATGACAATTCGCACTGTCATTTGGCCCTTCGTCATGATACGGTACTAGCTGACGTGAGTTCAGATCAGGCCGCAAATGGCAAGCGCTCGCGGTCTCCGCGTCGCTCACACGATGAAGGAGCCAGACGAGCGGAGATCCTCGCTGCGGCCATCGATCGCTTTGGCCGCAACGGGTACGAGAACACGAAATGGGCCGAGATCGCCGATGACGTCGGCATCGGGCCGACCGCCCTGTATCACTACTTCGACTCCAAGCAGCACTGCCTCTACGTGATCCTCGGCGAGGCCCTGAACGAGCTGCACGAGCGCTTCGATGCGATCACCGCGGGCCATGCCAATCCGCGACAGGCGCTCCAGGCGGTGTGCGACGACTGCTTCGTCCTCTCCGAGAGCGAAGTGCTGCGCAACCGCGTCCTCGTCTCCGAGCAGGCTCTGCTGAGCGGCGAAAGCAGTTCGGAGCGGGAGGAGCAGGCGCGCCTAGCCGGCCGCGAGCAGACGCGCGCGCTGGAGGTCGCGTGGACTCGATTCCTCGCCGACGCGATGGCGCAGGGTGCGATCCCGGAGCGCGACCCACGAATGCTCGCCCGGGCCATGCTCGGCCTCTACAACAGCATCTGGCACTGGTACCGCCCGGACCACACCCTGCTTCTGGCCACGATCGCCGAGTTCTTCAGCGCCCGCATGCTGGCCGTCGCCGGTGTCCCGCCGGATGGCGCGCCCCCGGTCTGAACGGAGCTGCGGCAATGGGCTCCGCGCTCGAGCAGTCACGCCGGCTGACGCTGCCCCAGCTCACGGGCCGAGCGTGCCGATCCCGCCCCGGCCATCCAGCCGTCGTATTCGGGGATGACACCCGGACCCACGCGGAACTTCACGATCGCGCCGCCCGGGTCGCCTCCGTTCTCGCGGGGGACGGCGTGGAGCCCGGAGACCGCGTGGCGCTGCTCCTGCACAACCGCATCGAGTTCGTCGAGGCGCTGCTCGCATGCCACCGGCTCGGCGCCGTCGCGGTCCCGATCAACTTCCGCCTGGCGCCCGACGAAATCGAGTTTGTCCTGGCTGATTCCGGCGCGACCGTCCTGATCTGCGATTCGCCGCCACCCGCGCCCGGCGCGGTCCGGGTCGTGCTCGAAGTCGGACCGGCCTACGAGCAGGTGGTCGCCTCCTCCCCACCCCGCCGGGAGCTGGCGGATGTGCTCGACGACGACGCGGCGCTGATGTGTTACACGTCCGGAACCACGGGCCGGCCGAAGGGAGCGGTGCTCACGCACCGCAACCTCGTCGCGAGCACCCTGAGCTGGATCCACGAGATGCGCGCCGGCGAGAGTGACGTGTGGCTCTCCGGTCAGCCGCTCTTCCACATCGGCGGGATCAACGGGCTGCTGCCGTTTCTGGTGCTCGGCGCAACGGTGATCATCACGCCGACGACTTCGTTCGATCCGGAGGCGGCGCTCCGTCTGATCGACGAGCACCGCGTGACGATGTGCATCTTCGTCCCGACCCAGTGGTCGGCGATCTGTTCAAGCGATTCCGTGAGCGGTGTCGATCAACGCCGGCTGCGGGTTGCGATGTGGGGCGCCTCGCCCGCGCCTCGCCGGACGCTCGAAGCGATGGAGCAGACGTTCCCGGACGCGGCGATCGTCAGTGCCTACGGGCAGACGGAGATGTCCGGGGCGACGACGCTGCTCAAGGGTCCCGACTCCACCCGCAAGATGGGATCGGTCGGCAAGCCCATGCTCGGCGTCGAGTTGCGGGTGGTCGACGACGATCTGCGCGAAGTCGCGGCCGGCGCCGTGGGTGAGATCGTCTACCGCGGTCCCAACGTGATGGCGGGCTACTACCGGCAGGCCGCGGCCACTCAAGAGGCGTTTACCGGCGACTGGTTTCACAGCGGCGACCTGGCCCGCATCGACGACGAGGGCTACCTGTGGCTGGTCGACCGCAAGAAGGACATGATCGTCAGCGGCGGCGAGAACGTGTACCCCGCAGAGGTCGAGCGGGTGTTGCTCAGTCATCCGCAGATCGTCGATGCGGCCGTGATCGGCGTCCCGCACCCGCGCTGGGTCGAGACGCCAGTGGCCTTCGTCGTCGCAAACCGCGACGCCGCGGTCGACGAGGCGGAGCTGATCGCGCACTGCCGGGAGTACCTCGCCGGTTTCAAGAAGCCCTCCGCGATCGTGGTGGTCGACGAGCTGCCTCGCAACGCGGCAGGGAAGATCCTTAAGCGTCGCCTGCGCGAGACGCATGGCGAGGAGGTCTCAGTCTGATGCCCTACGTCTACGCGAACGTCAAGGTCAAGTACGGTCAGTTGCCCGCGTTCTTCGAGCAGATGGTGACAATCAAGCGGGTCATGGAGGAACACGGCTGGAAGCTCGTGGGTGCGTGGAGCACGTTGATCGGTGACCTCCACGAGGTGCACGACTTGTGGGAGGTAGAGGACGCCAACACCGTGCCGAGCGCCTTCGCCGGCGCTTACAAGGATCCCGAGTTCGTTGCCGCGGCGGCTCAGCTAAGGACCATCGCCGACCGCGAGGTGCTCTCGCTGGTCGCCAAGACCCCGTACAGCCCCTGACAGGAGCCGGGCTGTCGCCCGACCCTCGGCGATGGCGTGGTGGACGCGCCGGGGCACCACCGCATCGCCGATGACGTGGACGCCCGGACCCGCCGGCACAATTAGCTCCCAAGCTCGCGCGCGCCGCTCGCCGACCACGACGATCAAGTCGGCAGCAAGGTCCGCAGCTTGCCCAGATAGCACGTTGCGGGCGGTCACCGACGCGGCGGTGATCGACTCGACGCTGGTCACAGGGCGAATGTCGAGCGGCGCCCCGCGCAGACGCGCCATCAGTTGCACGTGTCCCTCCGGCGGAAGGCGAGCGCCGAAGGACGCGGCCGGCGTCAGCACCGTGATGCTTCGCCAACCGGCCGCGATCCCGGTCTCCACCGCGCTTGCGCATGGCCACCAGCCGAAGCCGTCGTCGACGATCACGAGCGCGCCACCCCCGGACGACGGCGATCGCTGCGCGATGAAACGCGACGAGGCCAGCGCGTGCTCCACCCCGGGCAGATCGGGCAGCACCTCCCGGCTGCCGATGGCTGCCACGACATGATCGAACCCCGCCAGGAGATCCTGGTCGGCGGTCGTCTCCAGGTGGACATCGACGTTCCCGGCGCCGTCGATCGCCCGCGCGTAGAAGTTCAGCAGCGACCGCCATCCACCCCGGTTCGGTGCGCTGGTAGCGATCGTTAGGTTTCCTCCGAGCTGCTGACCTTCATCGAACAGCACGACCTGGTGCTCAGATGAAAGCGAGGTCGCGCACTCGAGCCCTGCCGGTCCTGCTCCCACGATCGCGATGCGGCGCGGGCGTATGGTTGCGCCGGGCCGGGCGAGAAGAGGCATGGCCGGCCGGGGTCCCTGCCGCGACGGCCCCAGATCCGGGTTGACTGAGCACAGCAGAACCGGGTCGAATGCCCGGCAGTCCTCGTTGCAGGACACGCACGGACGGATCTCGTCGCCGCGGCCAGCGAGGATCTTGCTCGGGAAGTCAGGATCTGCGATTAGCGGCCGGGCCACGCCCACGAGGTCGGCTCCGGCGGTGAGCGCGCTCTCGATCTCCTCGGCGCGACGGAAGGCCTGGGAGACGAGCAGCGGCCCGACCACCGCGGCGCGCAGACGGCCAATCGACCCGAGCAGCGGCGGCTCGGTCGTGGCCATGTCACGCACGTACGTGGTCCGTACGCCGACCGTCACGCTCACGTAATTCAGAAGCGGCGCGATCGCGGGGAGCAGCTCGCACAGTCCGCCGAGCGAGAAGCCAGCCTCGCGCTCGCCGTCCGTAGAGACCCGGATGCCGAGCACCACCTCCGGCGCCGACTGCCGGATCGCCTCAACGATCCGGCGGACGACCTGCACGCGGCGCGCCAGGGAGTCCTCCCCGGCGCGAAGATTGGTCGACGGCGACAGGAATTGGGCGAGCAGGTAACCGTGGGCGGCGTGCAGCTCGACGACCTGAAAGCCGGCCTGCGCCGCGTTCACCGTAGAGACGCGGAATCCCTCGACGATGTCGTCAACGTCCGCGTCCGAGAGCGCCCGCGGGCGCGTCGGCTCGCGCGGCGAGCGAACCGCGGATGGAGCGACCGGCGGGTACCACATGTCGGCCCCCGTCGTCTCGCGCCCGAGGTGCACGAGCTGACAGGCGGCCACCGCTCCTTCCCCCCGGATGGCCTGCGCGCGCAGAGCCAGGCCCTCGATCCCCTCCTCTCGCCAGGCCTCGGTGACGATCCTCCGGCGCCAGGTGGACTCCGGCGCGGTCACCGTGCCGCCCACGGTTACCATCGCGGCGCCGCCGGCCGCCACGCGGCGCCAGTAGTCGGCATCGGCGGGCAGGGCCAACCCGTCGTCGAGCATGCCTCGTCCGTGGGGCGCGCCCACGATCCGGTTGCGCAGGGTGAGTGGACCCAGGGCAAACGTTTGGCAGGCCAGCTCAGGAATCGTGCTCATCGGCCCGGCTCAAGCTCTCCGGCTCAGTACGCCTGCGATTGCCCGCCGTCGATCGGGACCACCGCGCCGTTGATGAACGATGCCTCGTCGGAGAGGAGAAAGGCGGGTTCTGCTCCCCTTCGATCCCGGCGTTGTTGTAGAGCGCGTCGATCCGCCCAAACTCGCCGAGGGTCTGCTCGACGTAGTCGCGCACCTGGTCTTCCTGTGACACGTCGCCGGTCACCGTCGATATCTCGGCACGTGAGACCTCGGCGAGAATCGTCGTCCGCGACCGCTCGAGCGCGGCGGCATCGATGTCGAGGAGCGCGAGCCGGGCTCCCTCGTGGGCCGCCCGAAGCGCGGCGGCGTGGCCGAGCCCGGTTCCGGCGCCGGTGACCATGATGACCTTGCCTTGCAAACGCGGTGGTCTCACCTCCTTCATGGGATGGCCACTGCCCGTCCGGTGACCTCGCCCCGCGCCAAGCGCCCGTAGGTCGCGGGAACATCCTCGAGGCGGATGCGCTCGACGCTGACGTCGAGGGCTCCCGCCCGAGCCAGGGCAACCACCTCGCTGAGCTCGCTCCGAGTGCCCCAGTTCGGGATCAGGACCGACGCCTCGAGCGGCGAGACGCCAAACGCCATCGGGTATCGGCCTCCAGCCAAGCCGACGAGGACGATCTGGCTGCCAACCGCCGCGACCGCGGCGGCCAACGCGGTCGTTTCGTCGCTGCCGACGAAGTCGAGAACCACCGAGGCCCCCGCGTGCCGCGGCGTCTCGGCGCGTACGGCGCTCACCGCATCCTCGCCGGACGGGACCACGACGTGAGCGCCGGTTCGCTCGGCGAGCGCGCGCGCCTCCGCGCGGGGATCGACCGCGATGATGCGGGCCTGGGTGAGGGCGCCGAGCATCTGGATCGCCATGTGACCAAGCCCGCCGACGCCGATCACCACGCCGGTACTGCCCGGGACGAGATGCGGCATCGAGTGCTTGATGGCGTGGTAGGGCGTGAGGCCGGCGTCCGTCAAGGGAGCCGCCGCAGCAGGATCGAGATCCCCGATCGGGATGAGGAGCCGCTCGGAGGGAACGGCGAGGTACTCCGCAAGACCGCCGTCGCGTCCGAGCCCGCCGCCATGCGCGCGCCGTTCTTCGACCCGTTCGCAGATGTTCTCCATGCCCTGTGCACATCGCCAGCACGAGCCGCAGCCCCACGGGCCGTAGACGATCACCGCATCGCCCTCGCCCACGCCGGTCACACCCGAGCCGACGGCAGCCACGTAGCCGGCGTTCTCGTGGCCGAGCGTGAACGGCAGGTCATAGGGCAGCAACCCGTCGGGCCACTCCATCAAGTGCAGGTCGGAATGGCAGAGGCCGGCGGCGGCAACTTTCACGAGCACCTCGCCCGGACCGGGCTGGGGCACCGGAATTTCAGCGAGTTCGGGCGGTGACTCCCATCGCGTCAGCTGGACGGCCTTCATCGTGCCGTCTGTGTCGAATCGGTCACCCAACTCCGGAGGCCTCGCGATCCCAGGCGATGGAGATCCGTCGCACGGTGAACACCCAGCGCCCGTCGATGCGCCGCAGGTCGTCCGAATAACGGCCAGAACGGGTTGGTCTGAGGTCGGGGTTGAACCAGATCCAGTCGCTGTCGACGTGGGCGGTGTCACCATCGACGGTGATGACCGGGTTCGCATAGACGTGGCGCCCGGCCGGCCACAGGTTCGCCTGGATGTACTCGAGCAGCTCGGCGCGGCTCTCGGTGACGTCGCCCATCTCGAACCGGACGTCCTCGGCGAGCAGCTCGGCGAACAGATCGAACTGCCGATCGTCGACCGCTCGGCAGTACCGCGACATCACGTTCAGGATCTGCTCGGGGTGGGTCATCTCGTCCTCGCTTCCGTTGGTCTGAGTCGAGTTTGCGAAGCCGGCCCACGGGGCCGGGATCGGCTTGGTCGGATCCCACCGATCCCAGTGGATGTACGTCTCGGGGTCTTCCCTTTGGGCCGGTCTGAAGTCGGTCCCGACGGTGTAGGCCAGCGGTGTCAGGCAGACCTGCTGCACGGTGTCGTACGGGATTCCGAGCAGCTCAGCCGCCTCCCGCTCGCGGGGCATGTGCATGGTCGTCCAGCACGTACCGAGCCCGCGGGCGCGGGCGGCGAGCATGAAGCTCCACACGGCCGGGCAACTCTGTCCGAGGAACGTGGTCGCCATGTGGGCAAGCTCACCGTCGACGCGCATGCCGGTGAGGCAAGCCACGACGATGACCGGGGCGTCGGCGAGGTGATGGGCCAGGTAGTCGACCGAGTCGCCGACCCGCTGCTGGCGGTCCGGAACCGCCGATCCGGTTCCCGGCTGCCCAACCCGTCGCACGTAGCTCGGCGAGTTGGTGTACAGGTCGGTGTAGACCTGGTTGTACAGACCCGCGAGCTTGCGCCTGGTCTCCGGATCGCGCACGACCACGAACCGGGTCCGCGGTATGTTCGAACCGGCGGGCGCCTGCATCGCCAGCCGGACGCACTCCCGAATCACGTCGTCCGGCACAGCCCGCGTGAAGTCCAGGCGCTTTCGGACCGCTCTCGTCGTCGAGAGCACCTCATCAGGCGAAAGGGCGAGCAACTCGGTCATCGCCGCTGACCCACGCCGGTGATCATGCCGGCGGTGTAGCCGCCGTCGACTGCGTAGAACCCGCCGGTCACGAACGAAGCTTCATCCGAACACAGAAATGCCACGACGTTCGCTACCTCCTCGGGTTTCCCCAACCGGCGGCTGGGATTCAGATCGGCCAGTTGCCGGGCAAGATCGTCGTCGAGGTGCCGCTCGAGCAGCGCGGTGTGGATCACCGCCGGCCCCACGGCGTTGACGCGGATCCCGCGGTCGGCGTAGTCGATCGCCGCCGAGCGCGTCAGCCCGAGAACGGCGTGCTTCGAGGCCACGTACGCGGGATAGTTGTCACGCGCGCCGACCCCGAAGATCGACGACATGTTGACGATCGAACCCCCGCCGGCGTCCAGCATGTGCGCGATCTCGTAGCGCACGCAATAGAAGATGGTGTCGACGTTGACCGACATCACCTGGCGATACTCGTCCAGGTCGAATTCGTGGAAGGGCGTGACGCTGCCGCTGATGCCGGCGTTGTTGACCGCGATCTGAAGCCCGCCGAAGGTGCTCACCGCGTACTCGACCGCGCCGGCACAGGCGCTGGGATCGGTCAGCTCGGCCACGAACACCTCGGCGCGCCCGCCCGCGTCGGCGACCTCGTCGCGGACCCTCTCGGCGCTCTCGCGGTCGCGGTCGACGATCAGCACGCTCGCCCCGAGCTCGCCAAGCCGGTTTACGCACGCCTCCCCGATTCCGGACCCACCTCCGGTCACCAGCGCGACACGACCAGCCAGGCCTTCATCCATCATGGCCGGCTTCCTGGTGTGTACCCGTCATTCTCCTCGCCTGACACGCATAAACTGACGTCAATTCATGCGGGACCGTAGCGTCTCGTCGCCGACATGTCAACGACACAGGCCTCCGGTATGGCGCTCGTCGCCCCTGGCCACCTTTGCTCGGCGGGGGCCAACCAGCCGCTGGCATCACCCGGCCGCGCCTTGGTCCGCGAGCGTGTTGACACGGCGGCGATCTCGCTGGTACCGTGATGATATGAATTCAGTTTGGGCGTCGTGGGCCACGAGCGCCATCGGGCGGCGCTTCGAGGGCAAGGTCGCGTTCGTGACCGGCGGCGCTTCGGGTCTCGGCCGCGCCGCCGCGGAGCGGTTCGCGCGCGAGGGCGCGAGGGTCATCGTCGCGGACCTCGACCGCAGCGGGGCGGAGGCCGTCGCCGCGTCCTTACCGGATGCGCTGGCGGTGCAGGTAGACACGGCCGACGGTGCCGCGGTCGACCGCTCGTTCGAGGTTGCCCTCGATGCCTTCGAAACGGTCGATGCCCTCTTCAACAACGCGGGCATCGTCGGGGAACAGATGCCTCTCCACGCCACGACGGACGACGAGTGGCGCCGGGTCATGGCCGTCAACGCCGACGGTGCCTTCCACGTGCTACGTGCGGGCGTGCGGGCGATGCTCGCCGGACGCGGTGGCGCGATCGTCAATACGTCGTCATCCACCGGGCTTGCCGGCAAGCCGAACATGACGCCCTACAGCTTCTCCAAGGCGGGACTGGTCGGACTGACCCGCGCGGCGGCGATCGAGTACGCCGCCCACGGGATCCGCGTAAACGCCGTCGCGCCGACCGCGGTCATGACCGATCTGGTGGCGGGCCATATCGCAAGAGCGCCAGACCCGGACGCGATGCGCCGTCTGTTGGAGACGCAGACGCCGATACCGGGGATGCCGACACCCGAGGACGTGGCCGCCGTCGTCGCCTTTCTCGCCTCGGACGAGGCGCGCTGGATAACCGGGCACACGCTGCCGATCGACGGAGGCTTTCATGCGCAATGACTCACACGAAGCGACGAGCACGCCGGACGGGATCCTCCGCCGGCCTGAGGTCGACCCGGACTTCTTGAAGGATGCGACCTGGGACGGCCGATTCCATTACTCGTACGTTCCCCCGCCCGCCGCTGAGCTGCGCCTCCCCCCTGAGGTCCGTCTCCATTCAGAGTTCGATCTCGACATCGACCCCGTCACCTATCAGGTGCTGCGCAACCGCTTCTGGAGCATCAACCTCGACCACTCCGACACGATCCGGCGCGTCTCGGGCTCGCCGGTGATCGTGTACATGGACGACTTCAACACCGCGCTGCTGACCGAGACGGCCGACCTGCTCATGGCCGGGCCCTCGATCCAATGGTTCGCCGCGCTGGGCGACCTGCCGATCAAGTGGACGATGGAGAACCGGGGCCAGAATCCCGGGATCGGAGAGGGCGACGTGTACTTCCACAACGACCCGTGGATCGGCTGCACGCACGCCATGGACGTCGGCATGTTCGCTCCGGTGTTCCACGAAGGCCGGATCTTCTCCTGGATCTTCAGTCAGTGCCACGTCGGCGACGTCGGCGGTCCATTCCCTGGGAGCTTCAACCCGCTCGCCAACGACCTCTACGAGGAGCCGGTGCTCGTCCCCCCGATCAAGCTCGTCCGCGGTGGCGAGCTTCAAATCGACGTCCTCGAGATGCACACGCGCAAGAGCCGGACGCCGGACCACCTCGCGCTGCAGATGCGCAGCCAGATGGCCGGCATCCACACCGTGCAGGCGCGCATGGCCGAGGTGCTGGCCGAATACGGCGCCGCCACCGTCAAGGGGGCGATGCGCCGGATGATCCGCGACTGCTCGGCGGCGATCGGCGAGCGGCTGATGCGCATCCCCGACGGCGAGTGGTCCGAGCGCTTCTACATGGCCGGCCTCGGCGCGGAAGACCGCGCGGCACATCGGTTCAGCTGCCGCATCCGCAAGCAGGGAGATCAGTTGGTCGTCTCCAACCAAGGCACAGATCCCCAGTACAAGGCCGCGAGCAGCGCCTACGGATCCTGGCGTTCGGGGGTGCTCGTGGCGGTGGGCAGCTTCCTCGGCTGGGATCAGCTCCTCTGCAACGCCGGAGCGCTCGACCATGTCAGCTTCGAGCCCACCCCGGGCACCTTGAGCGTCGCCACCTATCCCGCCGCCACCACCGGCGTCGGGGGGAACACCGCCGCGGTCTATCTCAGCGCCTTCACGGTCTCGAAGATGCTGATGTCCGGGCCCGAGGACCTCAGCCGCCGCGCCAACGCCGCCGGAGGCCAGTCGATCCCGAGCTTCTGGTTCGGCGCCGGAAACGATCGCAAGGGACGCTTCGTGGTCCAACCGCCGGGCGACGTGGTCGCGGGAGCGCTGGGCGCGTTTCCCGACCGCGACGGCGTCGACATCGGTGGAGCCTGGTGGTGGCCGAACAACCCATCGGGAAACACCGAGGAATGGGAGGACGCGCTGCCCATCCTCTACCTCTACCGGCGCGAGCGTCAGGGAAGCGGCGGACCCGGACGGTGGCGGGGAGGCAACTCGCTCGAGACGGCGATCGTTCTGCACAAGACGGACGAGATGCTGGTCCAGCTCGTCAGCCTTGACAACGCAATCAACTGCGCGCTCGGCCTCGGTGGCGGCCTGCCAGGTCACACGGGCGACTATCGCTTCCGCGAGGCCGGCTTGCCGCGCGATCGCCTCGCCAGCGGCGTCCTCCCCGGAACGCCGGACGCGCTCGAGCGCGATGTCGGCGAGCTCACCCGCCTGTTTGCCAAGGAGATCACGATGATGCATCCTGGAGACGTTTTCGTCGCGCAGTACTGCGGCGGCGGCGGGTTCGGCGATCCCCTCACACGCCAGCCCGAACTTGTCGCCGGCGACGTGAGCAGCGCGGCCATCACCGTGGATGATGCACGCGCGCTGTACGGCGTGGTCGTCGATGGATCGGGCTCAGCCGATCTGACCGCGACCAATGAGCTCCGGCTTCGAATGCGCGCCGATCGCCTCGCTGCGGCTCGGCCGCCGGTGGCGCCAGACGACGTGAGCCTCGATCCCGAGCGATACACCGGCTCTGCCGGCGGCGCCGTCGGCTTTGGGCCCGCTTCGGACGGCGAGGAGCACTGGGGCTGCCTGGCCTGCGGTCGCGCCCTGGCCCCGATCGACCAGAACTACAAGGACGGGGCCGCGCAGCTCGAGCGAGCCCCCCAAGCGATCAGTCCGCGGCAGTACCTGGACCCCAGCGAGTTCTGCGACGAGGCATTCGTCGTCCGCGAGTTCCTCTGCCCTGGGTGCGGCGTCACGCTCGCGACCGAACTCTGCAAGCCCGACGACCCGCCCGTGGTCGACGCGAAGCTCGCGGCGCGGGTGGAGGTGACGGCATGACCAGCGCCGGGCTGTCCGTCGGCGTCGACATCGGGGGGACTTTCACCGACTGCACGATCATGCACGACGGGGGGCGGATTACGACCGGGAAATCGCCGACCACGCCCGATGACCGCTCCCTTGGCTTCTTCGACGCGATCGCCAACGCGGCGACCAACATGGGCTCGACGCTCGAGTCGGTGATGGAGCGGTGCGATCTGCTCGTTCACGGGACGACGACGGGCACGAACGCGATCGTCGAGCGACGTGGAGCGGCCATCGGCCTCCTGGCCACCCGCGGGCACGACGACGCGATGTTCATCATGAAGGGCCAGGGGCGGACATCGGGCCTCTCGCCGGATGAGGCGCTCGATGTCCACTCGACGCGCCGGCCCGAGCCGCTCGTACCGCGCTCGATGGTCCGCCCGATCACCGAGCGGATCGACGTGGACGGTGAGATCATCGTGCCGCTCGACGAGGACGGGGTGCGCGACGCGGTTCGCGAGCTCGTCGCGGCCGGAGCCGCGGCGCTGACGATCAGCTTCCTGTGGTCGACCATGAACCCGGTGCACGAACGACGGGCGATGGAGATCGCGGCCGAGGTAGCGCCGGATCTGTTCATCTCGTGCGGCTCGGACCTCTCGAGTCGAAGCGGCGAGTACGAACGGACCACGACCGCCGTCATGAACTCGTACATCGGGCCGCTCATGCTCGACTACGTCGACCGGATCCAGGACGGGGCCCGCCAACGAGGCTTTCAGGGCTCGGTCCAGTTCGCGCAGTGCGCCGGCGGCGCGATCACCAGTGCCGAGGCGCGCCATGCGCCGGTTCGCACCGTGCACTCCGGTCCGGTCGCCGGCACGATCGCCATGGCCCGCATCGCGGAGCGGACCCAGCTGCGCAACGTCATCGCCGTCGACATGGGCGGCACGACCTTCGACGTCAGCGTGATCCACGACGGCCGCCCCCTCCAGCGCGACATCTCGATCTTCGAGCGCTATGCGATGGCGCTGCCGATGCTCGACATCGAATCGATCGGTGCCGGCGGAGGGAGCATCGCCTGGATCGACGAGGTCGGGCGGTTGAACGTCGGACCGCGCAGCGCCGGGGCGCGGCCCGGTCCGGCCTGCTACGGGTTCGGCGGAACCGACGCCACCGTCACGGACGCCGACGTGGTTCTCGGTTTGGTCAACCCGGACAACTACCTCGGCGGCCGCATGCGGCTCGACCGGCACCTGGCCGAGGAGGCGGTGGATCGCCTCGCGGCGCAGCTGGGCATGAGCCGGCACGAGACCGCTGCCGGCATCGCGACAGTGGTGGACGCCAAAATGGCCGACCTCGTCCGGCGGATGAGCCTCCTTCGCGGGCTCGATCCGCGGAACTTCGCCTGTGCCGCGTTTGGGGGCGGAGGCCCTCTGCACGCGCCTGCGGTGGCAGCGCAGGCGGCCATCGCCGGGGTCCTGGTCCCACTTCCGCATGCCGCGTCGGTCCTCTCGGCCTACGGCGCCGCGACCTCGGACGTCGTTCACGTCGTCCAGCGATGGCGCGTGATGAAACTTCCGGTGCCCGGAGCTACGGTCGAAGAGATCTTCGCTGCGCTTGAGACCGAGGCCGCCGAGAAGTTCGCCGGCCAGGGGATCGACACGGCCGGTGTGACGCTCGAGCGCTCGGTGCGGATGCGCTTCTCGATGCAGATTCACGACGTCGAGGTGCCCGTTCCGGCAGGGCGGCTCGACGACGGTGCCGTCGAGCGGATCGACCAGCGCTTCGAGGAGGTTCATGATCAGCTGTTTGGTCGGGGCTCAGGCGACCGCACCGGTGGTATCGACTTCACCGCGTTCCAGGTGCGTGCCACCGCGACGACCGGCCGTGCGGATCTGATGTCCGACGAGCGACATGAATCGTCCGCTGAGTCGCGCGCGGTCTACTGGTCCGAGTTGCGCGACTTCCGCGACACGCCGGTCTACGAAGAGGTTCCATCCGCGGCGATCGAGGGTCCCGCGCTGATCGAGCTGCCGGACACGGTCATCGTGGTTCGTCCGGGTCAGCGCGGCGAGCCGGATCGAGCCGGGAACTACGTCATCGAGGTTCGGGGGGGTACGAGGTGAGCTCGCGAGTCGAGGGCAAGGTCGCTCTGGTGACGGGTGGCGGATCGGGAATCGGCGAGGCGATCGTGCGCCGGCTCGCGGCGGAGGGCGCCAGCGTCGTCGTCATGGACGTACAGCCGGAGGCGGCGGAGCGTGTGGCGGGCGAAATCCCGTCGGGGAGCCCGTTCGCGGGCGACGTCACCGATCCGGATTCGTCGGAGCGGGCTGTGGCCCACGCGGTCCACACGTTCGGTGGCTTGCATATCGCCGCCAACATCGCCGGAATCGGCGGACCCTTGATCAGCAGCGAGGAGTACCCGATCGAGGACTGGCGCAAAGTGATCGACATCAACCTGAGCGGCGTCTACTACAGCATGCGTGCCGAGCTCCGGCACATGCTTTCGGCCGAGACGGGCTCGATCGTCAACATGGCGTCGATGTTCTCGGTAGTGGCTCGCGACTCGATGGTCGCGTACGTAGCCGCTAAGCATGGAGTGCTGGGGATCACTCGCGCCGCGGCGATCGATTGCGCCGGTCGGGGCGTTCGCGTCAATTGCGTCGGGCCGGCCGTCATCCGGACACCGCTGCTGGCCGCCTCGCTCGATCAGGCCGGCGCCGATTACCTCGCGTCGCTGAACCCGTTTGGGCGGCTCGGCGAGCCAGATGAGGTGGCAGCGCTCGTGGGGTGGCTGGCGTCTGACGAGGCCTCGTTCGTCAGCGGAAGCTTCTACGCCGTGGACGGCGCCTTCACAGCGCGATGAGCCTCCGGGATCGCGTCGTCGTCGTGACCGGAGCCGCCCAGGGACTGGGGGCGGCCATCGCCACCGCGGCAGCGGATGCCGGCGCCACGGTCATCGGCGCCGATCTGGTTGCCGACTCGCCCGACCACCGCGTCTTGACCCGGGTTCTCGATGTCACCGACGAGCGCCAGTGGGACGCATTCGCCGATTGGCTCCGGCGCGAACACGGCGCCTGCCACGGCCTCGTCAACAACGCCGGCATCACGATGCGTAGCCGGCTCGGCGAGGTGTCGCTCGCGGATTGGAACCGCACGCTCGCGATCAACGCCACCGGCCCGATGCTCGGGATGCAGGCGCTTATGGACCTGATGCCGGCCGGGTCCTCGATCGTCAACATCGCCTCAATTGCGGCGCTGAGCGGTCACTTCGCGATTCCCTATACGGCTAGCAAGTGGGCGCTCCGCGGCCTCTCGCGCGCGGCGAGCCTCGAGCTTGGCCCGCGCGGGATTCGCGTGAACGCGGTCATGCCCGGCCTGATGGCCACCGCGATGACCTCAGACGTTCCGCAGACCGTCGCCGACGCGCTGATGGGCAGCGTGCCGCTGGCGCGGGCCGCCACGACCGGCGACGTCGCCGCGATCGTCCTGTTCCTGCTCAGCGAAGAATCCTCGTACCTGAGCGGCCTTGAGATCCCGGTCGATGGTGGCCAGATGGCGCACGGCGGCATGAAAGTCCTCTCGGACGCCGTCCGGTCCGCGGCATCAGCGCAGAGTTAAGCGACAGCGACGCGTCAGTACGCGCGGTCGGCTTCCTCGCCGTCGGCGGCCAGCAGGGTGACTCCGTAGCGCTCGATCAACTGCTGCGCGTCCGCCGCCATCGCCTGCCACTCCGGGGACTCGGCGGCCCGGTCGAACGCGGCGCGGTCGCCGAAGTACACCTCCGCCACTCGGAATATGCCCGACGCCCGCGCGTTCTCACCGCCGGTCAGAACGGTGATGCGCCGGGCGCCCGGAAGCTTCTCGGCGAGCGGGTAGTGGACCTTCTCGTAATGCTCATCGAACTCCGCGCGATCTTCGTCGCGCGGCCATGACCAGATGCCGATCGCCTTGTACACGGCGGTTCTCCTTCCAGCCTCATCGGGGACGCAAGCTGCTCGCTCCGGCGGCGATCTTTAGCTGACTTCAGTTGGGAAGTCAAGCCGCAGAGGTAGGCTATCGTCTCCCGTTCGAGCGGCGCCCGTCTACGTTTGCCAGAAGCAGGCCCTTGACGCAGCGGCCGCCTCCGAGTACCCTCCTAACCTGAGTTCACTTCATTTTAGATCAAGGAGAGATAGGGTCATGCAGCTTCATCAGTTCGGGCTCGAGAGCCGCCGACGAATTCGCCATCTGGCGGCGCTGGCCATCGCCGTAGCGACCGCGGCGGCATTGGCCGCATGTGGCTCGTCGAGCTCGTCGAGCTCGGCAAGCAACGCCGCCGACACATCGCAAGGGTCGGGGTCGAGCGCCGGCGTGGCGACCGCCCAAGCGAAGCTGAAGCAGTACGAAGCCACTCCCACCAAGATCGTTCAGACCCAGTCGCTGAAGTCGCCTCCACCGACCGGCAAGACGCTGGTCATGTTGGGCACTACCGACCCCGGGAACGTGATCATTCAGAAGCAGCTGGCCGAGCTGGCGAAGCTCGCGCACTGGAACTACTACCAGGTCAGCTACGACCCCGCCAACATCGGGACGTTCAACCAGGCAATCGATACGGCGCTGGCCAAGCATCCGGATTACGTGGCCGAAGCCGGCCTGCCCCTCACCGCCCAGGCGCTCCAGAAAGTGCAGGCCGCCGGCGCGAAATGGATGCCCACCGCGGTCTACCCCGTGACCGTCAAGCCACCGGTCATCGCCGCCTCGAACGCGTACGCGAACGATGCGGAGATGGGCCGAGTCCTCGCCTACTTCTTCGTGGCCGACTCCGGCGGCAAGGGCAACGCGATCATCGAGCACGTGCCGGCCTACCCCATCCTCACCGCGTTCACCAACTCGTTCACCGCGACCGTCAAGTCGCTGTGCCCCTCGTGCAAGACCGAGTTCGTGAACATCACGATTCCGGACCTGGCGGCGGGCAAGATCCCCAGCCGCATGGTCTCGGCTCTGCGTACGAATTCCGATGCGAACTACATGGTGTTCGACTACGGCCCGTTCGCGGAAGGGATCAACTCGGCACTCAACGCGGCGGGCCTGAGCAACAAGGTCAAGATCCTCGGCCAGGCGGCGGATCAGGGCGCGATCGGCGCGCTTAAGAGCGGTCAGCAGACCGCGTGGACCGGCTTCGACCCGGCCTACCAGGCCTACGCGATGTTCGACTCGATGTTCCGCGACCTCGAGGGCCTGCCGATCAACGAGGCGCAGGAGGGTCTCCAGCCCACACAGATCCTGACCAAGGACAACATCAACTCGGTCAACATCCAGAACGGCTTCTGGAGCGAGCCGGCTGATGCGCCCTCGCAGTTCAAGGCGCTCTGGCACCTGCAGTAAGGCTCTCTCGCGTAACTGCCTGACCAATTGCGGCGGGGTAACCGAACGGTTGCCCCGCCGCAACCTTGAGGAGGAACTCTCTCTGTTTACTGGCGCAAACCACATCTGTGTCGTGACCGCGGACCTGGACGGCGCCGTGCGCCGCTGGTGGGATCGCTACCGCGTCGGCCCATGGCGAGTGTTCACGTACGACCGCTCAAACATGGAAGCCGCGATCGATGGCGAGCCGGCCGACTTCGAGATGCGCGTGGCCCTGGCCCAGCTGGGTCCGGCCTTTCGCGTCGAGATCATCCAGCCTCTGGATGATCGCAGTCTCTATGCGGCTTCGCTGAGGAACGGCGGAGGAGCGGACCACATCCACCACGTCCGCCTCGATGTCCCGGACTTCGCCGGCGCGAGAGACGAGCTCCAGGCGCTCGGCCTCGACGTGCGGCTCGACGCCACCTTCAGAGGAGGCTCACCCGACGGGGAGCGGGTGCGGGGCATGTACTTCGATGCCACGGACGATCTCGGCTTCCTGCTCGAAATCGGCCAGGCACCACCCGGGTTCTCGATGCCCGAGCCGGACTACGTGTATCCGCCTCAGGTGTGAGGCGCGTCGGTCAGCCAGTCCACGGGTGTTGGCTCGGTCCTGCCGAGGGGGCCCTTGAACAGTTCCCAGTTGTCGGGAACGCCGAGAAGGTGCATCCCGCCGTCGACGATGAGCGTCACGCCGGTGATCCAGGCCGAGGCGGTGGAGGCCAGGAACACGGCAACCTGCGCCTGGTCCTCGGGCTCACCGACGCGTGCCAGCGGTGTGTTGCGGACGAACGCAGCCGGCACCTCGGGGCTCTCCCCCAGGAATGCGGCGGAAAGCTCGGTGTTGACGAGGCCCGGAGCGATGGCATTCACGCGGATGCCCATCGATGCGTATTCGAGGGCCGCGACGTTCGTGAACTGCGAAACCGCGGCCTTCGCGGAGCAGTACGCCGCAAGCATGCTCGCGGGAGCCTTGTAGTTCAGGGTGGAGATGTTGACGATCGCGCCACCCTCGAGGTCGTGCTCCATGAAGCGGCGGCCGAACTCCCGGGTGCCGATGAAGGTGCCGGTTGCGATTACGTCGAGCACACGCTCCCACTCCGCAACCGGGACGCGAACGATCAGGTCGGGGTACTGGTAGAGAGCGTTGTTGACCAGTATTCGCGGCGGCCCGAACGACTCGCTCGCGAGCTCGAACGCGGCGCGCATGGCCACTTCGTCGGTGACATCGCCGGCGAACGGCAGGGCGCGCTGAGACGGATGTTCGGCCGAGAGGCGCTCGGCCGCGGCGTGTGCGCGCGCTGGATCGATCTCATAGATGAGGACGTCGGCGCCGGCTGCCATGAGATGGCCGGCGATCGCGTAGCCAATGCCCTGGCCCGCGCCGGTGACGATGGCGGAACTGCCGACAAGCTCGACCTCGACGGGCATCACTCGACCTGGGCTGCGCCCGCGCCCAGCGGTCTACAACTTGAGTTCAACTCAGCCATGATGCAGGCAGCACACTAGTTGACCACGCACGGGCTGTCAAACCTGCTTTTCGTTGGTGTTGCGGGCCTGTGGGAGTACCGGTAGACTCCGTCTCCGTCGGTCTAAACCAAAATGACCTTAGGTCAAACCGCCGCGGGACAGGAGACAGATATGGACGCGACGACTGAATCGGCTCAGCTCGACCGCGCCGCGGCCGTGGATCCGGTGACGGCGTCGATCATCCGCCACGGCCTCGACGCAGCGGCCGATCAGATGCTCGTCACGCTGAAGCGGACCGCGTTCTCCCCGATCATCTACGACGTCCTCGACGGCGGCGGCGCGCTCTACGATCGCCGCTTCCGGATGCTGTCCCAGATTCAGACGCTGCCGATGTTCACCGGCAGCCTCGGCTTCTGCGTCCAGGCAACCTTCGAGCACTACGCGACCGGGGAAGGCCTGCAGGACGGCGACGTGATTGTGGTCAACGATCCGTACTTGACCGGAACCCACCAGTGGGACGTCGCGGTGATCGTGCCCGGCTTCCTCGACGGCGAACTCGTGGCATACGCAGCGATCAAGGCCCATCAGCTCGACGTCGGCGCCCTTGCCCCGTTCGTCAGCAACAGCACTGACCTGTTTCAGGAGGGCACGATCTACCCGGGGGTGAAGCTGTTCAAGGCGGGCCGCCGCGATGATGATCTCTACCGCACGATCCTGTCCAACACCCGCCTGCCCGAATCCGCGGCCGGAGATCTGAGCGCGCAGGCGGGAGCCTGTCGCGCCGGACTGCGGGCGCTGCTCGAGCTGATCGAGCGCTATGGGCTCGAGCAGTTCGAGTCCGCGGTCGAGGTGATCCTCGACGCCAGCGAGGCCAAGATGCGCGAACGGCTGGCCGAGCTACCGCCGGGCCATTACACGAGCACCATGGTCCACGAGCACAACGGCCTCGAGCAGGTGATGCTCCCCTTCGAGGTCGCGGTCGAGATCGCGGACGGGGCGATCACTATCGACGTTACGGACGCTCCGCCGGCTCAACCCGGCCCGGTCAACAGTCCTCGCGTCGGCGTCATCTCCGCCATGCGGTGCGCGATGATGGCCCTGGCGATCGACGACGGTCGGGCCAACGAAGGCTACTTTCGCCCGCTCCAGCTACGGACCCGACCCGGCTCGATGTTCGATCCTCAGCGTCCTGCGCCGTGCGCGCTGGCCAGCTACCCGATGTACATCCTGATCGAGGCGATCAACGAGGCAATCGCCCAGGCCAGGCCGGAGCACATGCCCGGTGGGTACGACATGTGCGTTTCTCTCGTGATGTGGGGGCTCGACGCCGCGGGGAGCTTCTGGGCTGACTCGATCAACGTCGTCGGCGGCGCCCCGGCGGCGGCGGCCTACGGCGACGGCGGCGGCCCTCTGATGCCGATCGGCATCTCGGGTCTGCGCGGGATGTCGTGGGAGGTGTGGGAGGCGAAGACGCCGATGGTGGTCGAGCAGGCGGACTACGCCCCGGACTCCGCCGGCGCGGGGCGTTTCCGGGGTGGGCCCGGGATCGACTTCGTCGTCACCGCGCTGCGTGACATGGAGCTCACCGTGGTCAACGAGCGCTCCCAGGTACCGCCGTTCGCGCTCGCCGGCGGGGACACCGGCCGGTGCAACCAGGTGCTCGTCCACGCTCCAGACGGCACCGTCGAGCAACACACCAAGGTCACCGGCCTGCACGTCCCCGAGGGAGCCCGGATCGAGGTTCGCACGGGTGGCGGCGCCGCCTTCGGCCCGCCCGAGCAGCGGCCCGCCGACGAGGTGCGAGCCGATGTCGACGCCGGTTACCTGACCGAGGCCGGCGCGCGGGCACGCTACCCGCACGCGTTCTAGAGGAGGACTCATGGCAACGCGCATCGGCATCGACGTCGGCGGCACCTTCACCGATCTGATCGTGCTCGACGAGGAGTCCGGCGAGATCACAGTGGGGAAGGGACCGTCCAATCCGGCTGCGGTGGACCAGGCCGTTCAGGGCGTGCTCGCCGCGACGGTGGACCGTTCGGCGGTGGAGCGCGCCGGCTACTTCCTGCACGGCACGACGGTCGGCCTAAATGCCCTGCTCGAGCGCAAGGGCGCCCGCGTGGGCCTGCTCACGACCGAAGGGTTTCGCGACGTGCTCGAGATTCGCCGCCTGATCCGGGTTGACGAACGCGGCGAGCACATGTGGGACCGGCTGTTCAGGACGCCGGAACCGCTCGTGTCCAGGTCGCTGCGGTTGGGCATCCGTGAGCGCGTTCTCGCCGACGGCACGGTCCGCCAGCCGCTCGACCGCGCCGGTGTAGTCGAGGCGGCTTCGACGTTCGCCCGCGAAGACGTTGAGTGCGTCGCGATCATGTTCATCAACTCCCACGCCAATCCGGAGCACGAATTGGAGGCGGCGGAGGTCCTGCGCGAGGCCGGTTTCGCCGGGCCGGTGTCGCTCTCGCACCTGGTCAGCGGCCAGTACCGGGAGTACGAGCGTGCGTCGACGACCGTAGTCGACGCGTACGTCCGGCCCGCGGTCTCGGGTTATCTGGAGCGACTCGAGTCCGGCCTGCGCCAGGAAGCCTTCGCCGGCGAGTGCCTCATCACCACGTCAGCCGGCGGCTGCCTCAGCTTCGCCGAAGCCCGCTCGCGCCCGTTTGAGACGGCCATGTCAGGTCCCGTCGCAGGCGCCGTGGGTGCCAGCAAGCTATGCGCACAGCTCCGCCTTCCCCTCGCGATCACCGCGGACGTCGGCGGCACGAGCTTTGATACCTGTCTGCTCGTCGACGGGCGCCCGCGCGTCAAGTACGAGGGCGAGGTGGTCGGCATGCCGCTGCAAACACCCTGGGTCGACGTCAGGTCGGTCGGGGCGGGCGGCGGCTCGATCGCGTCCGCCGACCGTGGCCTGCTGAACGTGGGTCCGCGCAGCGCCGGCGCCCACCCGGGGCCGGTCTGTTACGGCCGAGGCGGCACGGAACCGACGGTGACCGACGCCGCCGTGACCCTCGGCATGCTCGCCCGCGACACTCTGGCCAGCGGGCTCAAGCTCGACATCGAGGCCGCCGCGGCGGCCTTGGCACGCCTGGGAGAGCAGCTTGGCCTGGATCCCGAGCAGGCGGCGCGCGGCGTGTTGCGAGTAGCCGGCGCGACGATGGCGGGCGCGATCCGCGCTGTGAGCATCGAGGTCGGCGAGGATCCGCGCTCGGCGGCGCTGATCGCCTATGGCGGGGCGGGTCCGTTGTTTGCTTCCTTGCTGGCCCGTGAGCTTGGCATCCGGACGATCGTGATTCCCAACTACGCCGGCAACTTCTCCGCCTGGGGCCTGCTGGAGCAGGACGTGGTGCGCTCGGCCGCGCTGACGATCGTCTCGCGGCTTGACGACGGCGGACTGGTCCGGGCCGAACGGGTCATCGAGCAGCTTTTCGAGCAGTTGGATTCGCGAGCTCAGGCCAACCTCCAGGGCACGGTGACCCACGAGGCCGAGTTCGACCTGCGCTATCCCGGACAGGAGTACACGCTGACCGTCCCCGTAACTCTCGCCGATGGTCGCATCGCCGAATCGCCCCAGGAAATCGCAGGTCGGTTCGCCGACCTCTACGAGCGGACATACGGCCACCGCTTCGACGTCGACGTCGACATCCTCTCGGTGCGGGCGGTGGAGCGCACTGCTCTCCCCCACGCGGCGCGTCCTCGCCACTCCATCGTCGATGGTGCGGGGCGCGCACCCCGCATCGCGCGGGCCTATTCGTTCGCGGAAGAGAAGTGGTGCGAGTTCGAGCTGATCGCGCGAGAGTCGCTGGCGCCCGGAGCCCAGTTCGCCGGGCCCGCGATCGTCATGGAGGCGACGACGACCTCATACATCGACGCCGGCTTGAGCGGCACTGTGCACGACTCCGGCGCGCTCATCCTCACCGATACGCTCGCCTGACCGGCGAGCGGCTCAGCTGCTGCGCCAGCGGCCGGCCATCGGCTGTGTCGTCATCATGTTGGGCGGATTCTGTCCGCCGTCGACGGCCAGGTTGACTCCCGTCACCCAAGAGGCGCGATCCGACAGCAGGAAGCATGCGACGTCGGCGACCTCGGTGTCGGTGCCCAAGCGCTTGAACGGAAGCTCGTGCTCAAGCCAACGGTCAAACGCCTCGCGGTCCTCGGCCGCTTGTTCCCACCCCGACCCCGGGTGCATGATGGAGCCCGGGCTGATCGCGTTGACGCGAATCCCCAGGGGTGCGAGCTCACGCGCGAGCGATCCCGCGAGGTGGCTCTCCGCCGCCTTCGCCGCGCCGTAATGCGGCCGGGTCCAGGGGTGCATTCCGGCGATCGAGGAGATGAACACCATCGCGCCACCCCCGGTCTTGGCCATCAGCGGTGCGGCTGCGCGCGCGGCGATCGCGGGGTGGGTGACGTTGATGTCGAACGTGTAGCGCCAATCGCTCGCCTCGATGGCCGAGATCCGCGGGCCGCCGCGGAGCGCACCGGCGCTGGCCACCAGGAGGTCCAGTCCACCCAGTACGCCGGCCGACGACGCCACGAACGCCGCGAGTGCCTCCGCGTCGGTCACGTCGATCGTCTCGCCGTGCGCCGTCGCGCCGCGGCTGAGTAGCTCGGCGGCTGTCGCCTCCACGCTGTGGGCGTCGCGCGCTCCAATCGCGACGGCGCAACCCTCGGCCGCCAGCCCGAGCGCGATCGCGCGCCCGATTCCTCGCGAGCCGCCGGTGACGATCGCCCGCTTGCCAGCCAGTTCCAGGTCCATCAGGACACCAGGTCGACCGCGTGCAGGGCACGCTCCAGCGCGGCGAGGAACTCATCGATCTCCTCGTCACCGTGGGCGGCGCTAAGCAGCAGGGTGCCGAACGAATACTGGTAGACGCTCTCGTTGAGCAGCCCGAGCATGATGTTGGCGAGCTTCTCGTTGTCGTCGAGCATCCGCGTGCGATAGTCGACGACGCGCTCCGGCGCCCAGTGCATGCCGTAAAGATGTCCGAAGCCCGTCGCGTGCAGCGGGATGCCGTACTTTTCGCCGATCTCGTCGATGCCGCGGCGCATCCGCTCCCCGACCGCCTGCACCCGCGCGTGCACCTCCGGCGTGAGCTGCTCGATCGTCGCGATTCCCGCGGCCAGGGCAGTCACATTGCCACCAAACGTCGACGCCGCGAGCACCGGGGCCCGGCCGTCGTGCAGGTAGGGATCGAGCAGCCCCATGATCTCGGCACGGCCTCCGACGGCAGCCTGCGGCAGCCCCCCGCCGATCGCCTTGCTCATCACGGTCAGGTCGGGGGTGACGCCGTGGTATGCCTGCGCGCCGCCATAGGCAGTCGGGAAGGTCACCACCTCGTCAAAGATCAGCACGATGCCCAGTCGCGCCGTGACTTCCCGCAATCGCTGCAGGAACTCGGTGGTGGCGGGCACCATGCCAGCCGCTCCCATGATCGGCTCAACCAGGACGGCGGCGAGGTCCGCGCCTTCGCGATCGAGGACGGACTCGGCACCGTCTGGGTCGTTGAAGGGGAACTCGACCACGTCCTGCGCCACGCCCGGCGTCACACCCGCGGGCACTCCGGCGGCGTCGAAGCTGATCGAGGAATCGCCGACAACCAGGACATCGGCGATGCCGTGGTAGCTGCCTTGTGCCTTGGCCAACTTGGTCCGTCCCGTGTACGCGCGTGCGAGACGCAGCGCCATCAGGTTCGACTCGGTCCCCGAGGCGAGAAAGCGCACTCGTTCGACGGACGGCATCCGCTCGATGAGAAGTGACGCCATGCGGTGCGCGAGGCCCCATTCCGGGCATCCCAGCTGTGTTGCGCGATCGAGCTGCTCGACGATGGCGTCGCGCACCGTCTCGTTGCGGTGTCCGAGTGCCATGACCCAGTCACCGATGCGCATGTCGAGGTAGCGGTTGCCGTCGACGTCCCACACGCGCGCGCCCTGCGCCCGTTCCAGCAACAACGGGTAGGGCAGCTGGTACCACATCCCGCCAGCGTGGCCAGTCGGGATCAGCGTCTTCGTTTGCTCCAGCAACTCCAGGGAACGGCGAGTCCGCTCGCGGTAGCGTCGCTCGGCTTCGGGATGTAGACGCACGCCGGCGGTCGTCACGGTGGCGGGGACGGTGGATGACATGGCTTCTCCGGTCGACGATGGTGGCCCGGTGCCACGTCTTGACACCGGGGTTACAGGGTTAACCTCTGCAGCTACTAGGCCCTCTAGATCGGTCAGGAGGCGGTCGAGGAAGCCGACATACGTGTCGACGTGCTCCTCCGAGTGCGCGATCGAGAGCGTCCACTGTTCCGGCCGGGCGGGCGTGATGAATACGCCGGTGTTGACCGCGTGGAGCCACGTCAACCGAAGCAGGTCCATGTCCTGAGTCGCCCGCAGCGTCGCGTAGTCGGTGATCCGCGTCGGCGACAGCGTCACGCAGCCGCGAGCGCCGATCCCAAGCGCGTAACCGGTCATGCCGTGCTCATCGAGGACGCGCTGGCAGCCGTCGATCATGCGGCGGTTGAGTCGGTCGAGGTGAGCGTAGGCGTCCGGCGTCAGCACCTCGAACAGGCTCGCTCGGGCAGCGGCGACGGTCAGCGCATTGCCGTTGTAGGTGCCCACCTGGTAGACCGATCCGTCCTCGACGACCGACATCACCTCCTCCGTGCCGCCGATCGCGCCTGAAGGCAGCCCTCCGCCCAGCGCCTTGGCCAGGGTGACGAGATCGGGACGCACGCCAAAGCGCTCGACGACACCTCCAGCCGCGACCGCCAGACCCGTCTTCACTTCGTCGAAGATCAGGACGATGCCGTGAACCCGCGTGATCTCGCGCACCGCCTCCAGATAGCCGGGCTCGGGCAGGATCATCCCGAGCATCATGGCCGGCTCCATGATCAAGCACGCGGGCTTGCGGGACTCACGCGCTAGTTCATCAACCCGTCGTTCCAGCGCAATCGGATCGTTGAACGGAACGGCGACGGTCAGTTCGGCGACGGATGGCGGAATTCCCGCTCCGTAGGCGACCGACGGCCAGTTGCCTCGATCGTCGGGAACATCGCGATCGCCGCCCGTCGCGACCATGACGGTGTCGTGGTGACCGTGATAGGAGCCGACAGTTTTCATCACGGTGTCGCGACCGGTGAAACCGCGCGCGATGCGAATCGCGTCCATGGTCGACTCCGAGCCGGAATTCGTGTACCGCCACTTGGGAAGGCCGAACCGCCGGGCTAGCTCCTCGGCCACGACCACCGCGTCCTCGGTGGGTGCCGCGAAATGACTCCCCTTGGACACCTGCCTTCCAACCGCGGCGGCAATCGATGGATTGGCGTGACCCTGCACCATCGAGCCGAAGCCGTTGTGGAAGTCGACCATCCGCCTGCCGTCGAGGTCCCAGACGACCGCGCCGTCGCCCCGCGCCAGGTAGAACGGCCAGGGCACGCGGCGCTGGAAGGACGATGCGACGCCGCCGACGAGGACCTGGTCCGCGCGCCGGTACATGCGCGCGGACTCCGGTGTGGAGGCGTCGAGGTGCCGTTGCTCGCGCTCGATGAGCGTTTGCAGCAAGGCTCGGTCGTGCACCGCCGGAACACAACGGCCTCGCCGGTTGGGCGGCGCCGTGGTCATCGGCTTCGCCCCCGGTGCGGCTAGACGTGCGCCGGGGTCGCCTGGAGCGCGTGCACCACTTCCTCGGGGAACTCCTGCGAGGGGTCGATCGAGATCGTCTTGTCCAGCAGGTACTCGTCGATCGCGTACGGGCCGTGCTCGCGGCCGACCCCGGACTCCTTGTAGCCGCCGAAGGACGAGTTGAAATCCGCGGCCATCGTGTTGACCGAGAACGTGCCGGTGCGGATGCGCCTGGCGACATCGAACCCGCGGGCCGGATCGCCGGTGAACACGGACCCCGACAGGCCGAAGCGGCTGTCGTTGGCGATCCGTACCGCTTCCTCCTCGTCCTCGTAAGCGATCAGCGCGATCACCGGCCCGAAGACCTCGTCCTGAGCCACGGTCATGTCGTTGGTCACGTTCGTGAGCAGCGTCGCCTCGACATACCACCCCTTGTCGAGGTGCTCGGGAGCCTTGCCGCCGGTAGCGACCGTGGCGCCCTCTTCCTTGGCCTTGTCGATGTAGCGAAGGACCCGCTGCTGATGGGCCTGAGTGACTAGCGGCCCGATGACGGTGTCATCCTCGCGCGGGTCACCGACCTTCAGGCTGTTGAACGCATCCGTGAGCTTCGACGCGATCTCGTCGTAGCGCGACTTCGGGACGAGGATCCGGCTCATGCAGACGCAGCTCTCGCCCTGGCTCGTGCCGGCGCTCGCGCCGACCAGGACCGGGAGCGCCGCGTCGAGATCCGCGTCGTCCAGGACGATCGCCGCCGACTTGCCGCCGAGCTCCAGCACGCACGGCCGGATGAGCTCGCCGCACACCTTGCCGATCTGCTTGCCGACCTCGACCGATCCGGTGAAGCTGACCATGTCGACGTCCGGGTGCGTCACCAGATGCTCGGAGGCCTCGCGGGTGGCCGCGACGATGTTGATGACGCCGGGCGGGAAACCCGCCTCGCTGACCAGATCGGCCATCGCGAAGGTCGTCAGCGGATCGGGGTCGGGTGACTTGATCACCACCGTGCAGCCAGCCACGAGGGCGGGCGCGGTCTTCTGCGCGATGCCCGACAGCGGGAAGTTGAACGCCGTCATCGCCGCGACGACGCCGACTGGCTCGCGCACCAGCAGGCTCTTGCTCTCGTACTTCATGATCAGCCCGCCCGAGTTGCCGGCCATCGGCGAGAGGTCAGCCTCCCGCACCTCCGCGAACTTGTGCTCGCGCCCGACCTTCGCGTAGTAGTTCCAGTGCAACGTCGGCGCCACCGAGTGGTAGACCTCGGCGGTCAGCTTGGTGTGCCCGAGCTCATCGACGATCAGGTCGCGGAACTCGGGCTGGTGCTCGGCGATCAGTGCGGCGAGGCGCTCCATGCACTCGGCGCGCTCCTCCACCGGCCGCGTCGGCCAGTCGGTCTCGTAGAACGCCTTACGCGCCGCCTCGACAGCACGGTCGATGTCCGTCGAGTTGGCGGCCGGGACGTAGCCGATCTTCTCGCCCGTGGCGGGTGAGATGACGTCGAACCGCTCCTTTGAGTCTGGCTCCTGCCAGCGGCCGTCGATGAACAGATTCGGGAATTCGCGGGGCAGCATGAACAGGGCTCTCCTCGTCTTAACTGAGATCTTGGTCGGGACGGTTGGTTGACCTGAAGTCGATTCGATCATAGTAGTGGTGAAGGCTGCGGAGTTCAAGCCCGGCTCGGCCGGCGCCAGGCGCCGGCTCGAAAGCTCGAAGCGGGAAGTTCGTTACATGCGCACGCCTGACGCCGCCGCATGCGACGTACTTCCCGCTAGGCGGAATCAACGTCCCACGCGCCGGGACGTCGCTCGCGCATGCGACGAAGTTCCCGCGGCGAAAGAGATGACGCTCACGTGCCAAGGCCTCTGCCCGCGTGCGCGCGACGGCCGTGCTCCAGCGCGGCACATTTGCTTCTTGTCGGAGGTCTGGTACGCTCGACCCGAATTCAGGTCAAACCGACAGCGCCAGACCCGAACATCCATGTGGCCCATTCCGCAGATCGACGATGACAACCGAGCGTTCTGGACCGGCGGACGCGATGGCGAGTTGCTGATCGCCCGATGCGATGACTGCGGCTACTACATCCATCCTCCCACGCCCCGCTGCCCGCGGTGTCTGGGCGACGACGTGCATCCCCACGCGGTCAGCGGACGCGGACGCGTCTACACCTACACGATCAACGAGCGGCCCTGGTCTCCCGGGATCGAGGTTCCCTACGTAATCGCGATCGTGCAGCTCGAGGAGCAATCCGATCTGCGCCTGATGACCAACGTCGTCGGGTGCGCCCCGGACGAGGTGGCGATCGACATGCCGGTTCAGGTGGAGTTCCGCCAGCAGGGCGACGCCTATGCGCCCGTGTTCAGGCCGGCATGACGATGGCCGAGAGCTTCGAACAGCGCTGCATCGTCTCCGGCATCGGCCAGTCGGAAGTCGGGCGCAGGGTCACGCGGGGCGTGCTGGAGCTGACGCTGGACGCGTGCATCGAGGCCATTGCCGACGCCGGGCTGACGCCCAAGGACATCGACGGCGTGTTCTCGTGGCCCGGGGCGGTCACGCGCGCCGAGGGCCTGGCCCCCAGCAGCCCCGGATCGTCGGGTCCGGGTGTGCACGCCGTCATCGATGCCCTGCGGCTCAACACGAACTGGTACTCCGCCGGGCCGGAGACCCCGGGCATGCTCGCCGCCGTGATCCACGGCTGCATGGCCGTGGCGTCCGGTATGTGCCGCCACGTACTCGTCTACCGCGCGCTGAACGAGGCCACCGCCTGGCGCACGAACACGCAAAGAGTCGCCACCGATGCCGAAGGGGTCACCGGGAACATGCAGTGGATCCTGCCGTTCGGCGCGTTCTCCGGGCCCAACTGGATGGCGCTGTACGCCCGGCGTCACATGCACGAGTACGGCACCACCCGCGAACAGATCGCACAGATCAGCTTGAACGCCCGGCGCAACGCGGCGCTGAATCCCAAGGCGGTCCTGACGAGCGAGCTGACGCTCGACGACTACCTGTCCTCGACCATGATCAGCGATCCGCTGTGCCTGTACGACTGCGATATCGCAATCGACGGCGCCACCGCGGTGGTCATCTCGGACGCGGCCTACGCGCCCGACACGCCCAACAAGGCGATCCACTTCGAAGCCGTCGGGAGCGCGCTTCACGGCCGCGCTTCGTGGGACCAGTGGGAGGACATGACGACCACCGCGGCGATGAGCGCCGGCGGTCATCTGTGGTCGAGGACCGCCTTGGAGCCGGCCGACGTCGACTGCGCCCAGCTGTACGACGGTTTCACGGTGCTGAGCCTGTACTGGCTCGAGGGGCTGCGCTTCTGCGGCCACGGCGAAAGCGGCGCGTTTGTCGACGGCGGCGAGCGCATCAGCCTGACCGGAGAGTTGCCCCTGGCAACCAGCGGGGGTCAGCTGTCGGGCGGTCGGCTGCACAGCTTCGGCCATCTCTACGAGGCCTGCCTCCAGCTACGCGGAGATGCGGGCGAGCGTCAGGTGCCGGGAGCCAAGGTGGTCGCGGTGTCGGCGGGCGCGGGGCCGTTGGCGTCGTGCCTACTGCTCAGAACCTAGATACAGAACGAATGTGAGAGCGAGCGAGAGATGAACCTGGCGACACTGGTCGATGAGCAAGCACACCGCTACGGCGATCGGGAGCTGGCCATCTTCGACGACGACACCGTCACGTATGCGCAGTCCGCCGAGCGCGCCGGACGTGTCGCCGCGGGGCTCAAGGACCTCGGGGTGACCCAAGGCGATCGGGTCGCGATCATGATGGGCAACCGCTCCGAGTTCCTCTACGCCTGGTTCGGGATCCTGAAGCTCGGCGCGATCGAGGTCCCGATTCACGACGCCGCCAGGGGGCCCGGCATCTCCCACATCCTTAACACCACGGAGGCTCGCGTCGTCATCGTGGAGGATGTCTTTCTGGAGCATGTGCTCCCGTGGCTCGGCGATGCGCCGAGCGTCGAGCACGTGGTGGTCGTGGGCGAGCAGTCATCCGGCACCAACGGCGACCGCCCGCTTCACGACTTCGCCGAGCTCCTCTCCCACTCGTCGCCGGTGCCGACGCTCGAAGTGGCGCCGCACCACCCGGCGTCGATCCTGTTCACGGGAGGCACGACGGGACCGCCCAAGGGCGTCGTCCTCCCGCACAACCACAACATCAACCTGGCGACGAGCACGGCAGAAGTGGCCGGCTACGGCGAAGACGACGTGCTGCTGTCTGTGTTCCCGTTGTTCCATGCCAACGCCAAGTACATGACGACCATCGCCGCGATGGTGGCCGGCGCCAAGTCGATTATCAACCGCCGCTTCTCCGCCACCCGATTCTGGGAGCAGTGCCGACGCGAGCGCGTGACGGCGTTCAACGGGATGGGCGAGATGTTGCGGATCCTGATGAAGCAGCCGGAGTCACCCGAGGACGCGGAGAATCCCGTCCGCGTGGTGGTCGGAGCAGCTGCGCCACGCGACGAGGTGCTCGAGTTCGAAACCCGGTTCGGCGTCGTGATCCTCGACGTATACGGCCTGACTGAGACCGGGCCGATCACCTTCAACCGGTTCGATCAGCGTCGGGCCGGATCGATGGGAGTTCCCGTGCCGTGGTACGACGTCCGCATCCTGGACGAGAACGACGCCGAGGTCCCCGTCGGCGAGCCTGGTGAGATCTGCATCCGGCCGGCCCGCCCGAACGTGATGATGTCCGGCTACTACAACAACGACTCGGCGACGCTCAAGTCGATCCGAAACCTGTGGTTCCACACCGGCGACCACGGCCACCGGGACGCCGACGACTTCTATTACTTCAGGGCCCGCGCGACCGACTCGATCCGCCGGCGCGGCGAGAACGTCTCGGCTTGGGAAGTGGAGCGCGTCCTGGCGCTGCACTCCGAGCTGCTCGAGTCGGCCGTCTACGGCGTGCCGTCGCCGATCGGCGGGCAGGAGGTGATGGCGGCGATCGTCCTCAAGCCGGGCGCAGACCTGGCACCCGAGGCGATCCTCGACTTCTGCACCGACAAGATGCCGCACTTCGCGGTGCCGAGGTATCTGCGATTCGTGGACTCGCTGCCCAGGTCGCACGCGCAACGGATCCTCAAGCAGGAGCTGAAGGCCGAGGGGATCGAGGCCGAAGGCGTCTGGGATCGGGAGACCGTCGGCTACAAGGTCCGCCGATAGCGGTGTCGCCGTCGTGAGCGTCGATCGCGCCCACCAGGTCCAGCTCGTCGAGTACCCGCGCGGCGAGGTGACGCCCGACCACTTCGTCACCGTCGAGGTCGAGGTTCCGGAGCCGGGGCCGGGCCAGGTGCTGGTGCGCAACACCTTCACCTCGGTCGATCCTGGGATGCGGCTGCGGTTGAGGGAGAGCGGGCCGGCGGGCTACTTCAACTCGTTCCCGCTCAATGCCCCGATGGATGACATCTGGGCCGTGGGCGAGGTGATCGAGTCGCGCGCCGAAGGGTTCGCCCCGGGCGATTCGGTCTGGCATGCGAAGGGATGGCGCGACTACGCGATCGTCACCGCCGGTGAGCCGGCGCTCGCCGGCATCGCCACCCTGGCCGTGATCGACACGTCCGTGGCGTCGGCCGACACGTACCTCGGGCCGCTCGGTGCCATGGGCGTGACGGCCTATGCCGGGCTGATCGACGCGGCGGAGCTGCGCGAGGGAGACATCGTCTGGGTGTCCGCAGCCGCGGGCGCGGTCGGGAGCCTCGCCGCGCAGATCGCCAAGCTCCGCGGCCACCGCGTGATCGGGAGCGCCGGTTCCGATGCGAAGGTCCGGTTTCTACTCGACGAGCTCGGCCTCGACGCGGCCTTCAACTACCGCGACGGGCCCGTCGTCGACCTGCTGCGCGAAGCTGCGCCCGAGGGCATCGACGTCTACTTCGACAATGTCGGCGGTGACCACCTCGAGGCTGCGCTCGCGACGCTGCGGGGTTGGGGAAGGGCTGCGCTGTGCGGCGCGATCTCGGAATACGAGTCGCTCGGCCCAACACCTGGCCCCAGCAACCTATTCCAGGCCACCGCCAACAACCTGACGCTTCGAGGATTCCGAGGCAGCGCATACCAGCATCGCCTTCCGGACGTCGTCCGCGAGCTCGGCGGTTGGCTGCGCGACGGTCGGCTGTGCTACCGGCAGACGGTCATCGACGGTCTCGAGCAGGCGCCCGTGGCGCTCATGCGGGTGCTGTCCGGCGACACCACCGGCAAGGCACTCGTTCGGATTCCCTAAGCCGCGATCAGGCGGCTTTGCGCGTCGCTCGCGGCTTGCGCTGTCCCTTGGCGGGCACCGAAGCCGGCAGGCTGTAGCCCGCGACCGCCAGGCAGCGCTCCACGAAGAAGTCACGGATCTCGCCCAGCGTCAGGGCACCTCCGGGCCGGTACCAGGCCCACACGCTCTTGTACAACCCGAGCAGCGCGTGCGTAAGCAGCCGCGCGTCGGCCTCCGGGATCGTGCCCTGCTCCATCCCACGGGTGAGGAAGGCGGCCCAGGCAAACTCGATGTCGCGCATGCGGGACCGCGCCAGGCGTCGAGCCTCCTCTTCGCGCGGCGATGTGCGCGGCGCCGCGATCAAGCCCTCCTCCGCGACGAGCACGCGGTTGCGCAGGACGTCGAGCTCGGTGAGATCGAACAGCCCATTGAGCAGGCGCTCGAGCGCGGGACCGAAGTCCCCGCGCTCCGCCGTCAGCCGCTCGAACCTCTCGAGCTCGGCCTCCAGCGCCTCGGCGTGGATCTCGAACAGGCAGTGCAGCTTGGACTCGAAGTAGTGATACAGAGCGGTCGAGCCGAGCCCGACGTCCGCGGCGATGTCGGCCCACTTCGTGTACTCGTACCCATTGCGGCCGAAATGCTCGATCGCGGTCGTCAGGATCTCCTGCCGCTTGCTCCGCGAGCTCGGCCCGCCTCGCGTCCCACGGCCCGTCCGGACTGCTCGGTTCTTGGCCAAAATTCCTCTTTCAATTGAAGTGACACCAACTGTATCAGTGACCCAGGACCGACCCCTCGGCAACCCGCGGATCGCCCGGATTGACGGCCTGTCCGACCATCGGGCTTGCGCTATGGCTAAGCTCTCGATACAGTTGAACTGACTTCAGCTAAGAGGATCCCTTTTCCGTATGCCGCAGCTCGATGGTCATGTCGTCGTCATCACAGGAGCCAGCTCCGGGCTTGGCGCCCAGCTCGGGCGGGCGGTTGGCCATGCCGGTGGGATCCCAGTCCTCGCCGCGCGCCGCGCCGACCGTCTCGCTTCGCTGATCGACGAGATTCCGGGCGCCGACGCCGTCACCTGCGACGTCACCGACGAGGCCGACCGCCAGCGGCTGATCGACGGAGTCATCGAACGGCACGGCCGGCTCGACGGCCTGATCAACAACGCCGGCTCGGGAGCCACCGCACCGGCGTTGCGCACGTCGGCAGACACGTTCGCCCGAGTGCTTGACCTGAACCTCGTCGCACCGTACGCACTGTCCTGCCTCGCTGCGCAGCGGATGCGGAACGGAGGGGGCCGGTCGATCATCAACATCGCTTCGCTCATGGGTCTGCGCTCGATCGGCGAGATCCCGGACGCCGCCTACGTCGCCTCCAAGGCCGGGATCATCGGCTTGACGCGAGAGCTCGCGTCCCAGTGGGGGCGCTACAAGATCCGCGTGAACGCCGTCGCTCCCGGGTTCTTCGCGACGGAGATGAACTCGGAACTGGGTGAAGACCCCGAGCAGTTTCCCGAGTTCCTACTCTCGCGGACTCCCCTGGGACGTGGCGGCCGGTCCGGCGAGCTCGACGACGCCGTCCTGTTCCTGCTCGGGCCTGGAAGCAGCTTCGTCACCGGAACCGTGCTCAGCGTCGACGGAGGAATGGCAATTGCCTGAGTGGCGCTCGACACGACACGACAGAATGAACATGGAGGAGGGACATGCCGACCGTGACGTTTCAGCCCGAGGCTGATCGCTATTACGCCCAGGGATACTGGCGTGACGGAGACCTGTGGAGCGACTTTGCTCGTCGCGCGGACGAGAACCCGGAGAAGCCGGCGCTGATCCTCGACGATCGCGCCTTCACGTTCGATCAGCTGCGCCGAGCCGCCGTGGGTGTTTCGGTCCGCCTGGCGGACGGCGGTGTACAACCGGGCGACGTCGTTATCTTGCTGGGCCGGCACTCGATCGAGGCGGCGGTCGCGATGCTCGGCTGCATGCACCGGGGCGTGGTGATCGCGCCGCTGCCGCCGATGTTCAACGAGACCCAGCTCTCGGCCCTGCTCGCGCAGACCCATGCGACGGCGCTGCTCGGCTTCGGCGGCGACAAAGAGCTCGCCAAGTGTCAGCAGGTCGCCGACCAGGTGCCGCTGTTCTTGGCGATCGAGCCGGAGCTCGTCGATCGCCTGGCGCACGAGGATCCTCGCGACGAGCACGCGCCGCGTCAGGGCGACGATCTCGCGATGGTGCTGCATTCGTCCGGCACGACCTCCACGCCGAAGGGGATCGCCCATTCCAATAACACGCTGCGCTACGCGACCGAGGGCATCTGCAAGCGCTGGGAGCTGACCGGCGAGGACATCTACCTCGTCGTCTGCGAGTTCGGTTTCGTCGGCGGCCTGGTGTTCGGCTACTTCCCACCTCTGTTCAATGGCGCGACCGGAGTGCTTGTCAACCGGTGGAATGCCGAGGACGCGCTGCGGCTGATCGAGCAGCACCGTTGCACCTACGTCCTCTCGATGCCGACCCACTCGGCCGACCTGATCAAGGCCAAGCAGGAGAGCAGCCTGGAGTTGCCGTCGATGCGCGTATTGGCGGCCCCGGGACTCACGCGCGAGCGCCGCGTCGCAATGCAGGAGGCGTTCGGAGTCCCGCCGCTTGGCGACTACGGCCTGTCCGAGGTACCGGGACACGCTGCTCATGGGCTTCATGAGCCGGACGCGAAGATCGCGCTGACCGAGGGCCGGCCCTACGACGGCACGGAGATCCGGATCGTCGACGACAAGGAGCGCCCGGTGGCCCCGAACACGGTGGGCTCGGTCATCGTCAACGGCCCCAGCCGGTTCCTGGGCTTTCTGAACAATGACGAGCTCACGCGCGAGTCGCTTACCGATTGGGGCGGCTACCGGACAGGCGACCTGGGATATCTCGACGAGGATGGCCAGTTCATCTACGTGGGGCGCAGCAAGGACATCATCCGGCGCGGAGGCGTGACCATCGTCCCGGCCGAGGTGGAGCCCGTGATCCTCCGACACCCGCACGTTCGCGAGGTCGCGATCGTGCCGCTGCCCGATGAGCGACTGGGCGAGCGCGCCTGTGCGGCGATCATCCCGGTGGAGGGAACGACCGCGCCGACGCTCGAGGCGCTGCAACAGTTTCTCGATGAGCACGGCGTGGCGAAGTACACGTGGCCGGAGTCCGTCGAGGTGTTCGATGACTTCCCGCGCACGCCGTCGCTCAAGGTCGTCAAACGTGATGTCGTCAGCCAGATCCTCGAGCGCTCCGGGGTCACGGCCTAGAGGTATGGCAACCACCTTCTTCGAGCGGTACTTCGAGTTGCTGGACGGCCCCGACCCGTACAGCTCACTCGAACTCGTGGCCGAGGACGTTGAGTTCTCGATCCAGTGGGCCGCGGATGACTCACGCAAGAGCAATCAGTTCCTGGGCGGGCTCGAGCAGCTGCGCGGGTTCATCGACGCGGGCGACATGGACGGATGGGCTCACTACGTCGTGCACAGCGGCGTC
Organism: Solirubrobacteraceae bacterium; assembly: GCA_035693425.1. Taxonomy (GTDB): domain Bacteria; phylum Actinomycetota; class Thermoleophilia; order Solirubrobacterales; family Solirubrobacteraceae; genus Palsa-465. The sequence goes on along the minus strand of DASSGR010000192.1, from coordinate 28,177 downwards.
AGCGGAGACGTCGAGTTCGCTCTCGGCGAGACTCGCTGGGACACCGGCGAACGGATCGGCACGTTCTTGGCGGTCGCGCAGCTCGACGAGTCGGGCCGGATGCGCCGGTACATGGTGGCGCGCTCCCCCGTCCTCGCGTTCCCCAGCGAACCATGACGCAGACAAGTCCCCGGCAGCTAATCGACCCCGACCTGATTGGCGGCACCGACACCGAGCCCAGGCTGATCGGCTCGGAGTGCAGCCGTTGCGGGACCGTGACGTTCCCGCGCCAATCGTCCTGCGCGAAATGCACTTCGCAAGACGTGCATCCCCGGGAGCTCGCGACGCGCGGGACGCTGTGGACCTGGACCATCCAGTGCTTCGCGCCCAAGGCCCCGCCGTACACCGAGGCGGCCGTCGCGGAGTTCGAGCCCTACGGCGTAGGGTACATCGAGCTGCCGGGCGAAGTCCGCGTCGAGGCTCGGCTGACCGAGAGCGATCCGGAGCGCCTGCAGATCGGCATGCCGATGGAGCTGACGCTGATCCCCGTTCCCGGAGCGCGCGAGAAGCTGACGTTCGCCTTCCGCCCGCTGGAGGAGGACGAATGACTGGCAGCGACGAGGTCGCAGTCGTCGGCCTGGGCATCCACGAGTTCGGGCGCCACGATGGCGTGTCGGGGCTTCAGATGGGCGCGATCGCTGCCCGTCGCGCCCTGGCGAACGCGGGGATCTCGTGGGAGGACGTCGACTTCGCGGCCGGCGGGTCGGATGCCGCCGGCAACGCGGACACGTCGGTCTCGATCCTCGGCTTGACCGGCGTCCCGTTCATCAACGTCAAGAACGGATGCGCCACGGGTGGATCGGCGCTGACCACGGCCCACGCGATGCTGGTCTCCGGCGCAGCCGAGGTCGCGCTCGTGGTCGGCTTCGACAAGCATCCACGCGGAGCCTTCAACCCCCTGCCCGAGGAGTGGGGAATCGGGTCCTGGTATGGCGAAACGGGCCTGATGCTCACCACGCAGTTCTTTGCAATGAAGATCCAGCGCTACATGGCCGAGCACGGGATCTCGTCGTCGACGCTCGCCAAGGTGGCGGCGAAGGCGTTTGCGAACGGCTCGCGCAACCCGAACGCGTGGCGGCGGACCCCGCTCGGCGAGGAGGAGATCCTCTCCTCGAAGATGGTCAATAACCCGCTAACGCAGTACATGTTCTGCTCGCCGGGCGAGGGCGCCGTCGCGCTCGTTCTAGCTCGAGGCCCGCGCATCAAGCAGCTGACCAGGACCCCCGTGTACCTGCGTTCGGTTGCGTTCCGCACGCGGCGCTTTGGGTCGTTCGAGGTGTTCAGCCCGTCGATCCCGATCGAGTCCGCGCCGTCGGCGACGACCGAGGCTGCGGCCGCGGCGTTCGAGGAGGCCGCCATTGCCCCGAGCGACGTCGACGTGGCCCAGGTTCAGGACACGGAGTCCGGCGCGGAGATCATGCACCTCGCCGAGACCGGGCTGTGCGAGCACGGAGCGCAGGAGGCCCTGATCCAGAGCGGCGATACCGAGCTCTCAGGCCGGCTCCCGATCAACACCGACGGCGGCTGCCTCGCCTGTGGCGAGCCGATCGGCGCCTCAGGGCTGCGACAGGTGCACGAGATCGCTCTTCAGCTCCGTGGGGAGGCAGGCGACCACCAGGTCCCCAAACCGTGCCGCGTCGGCTTCACGCAGGTTTACGGCGCTCCCGGCGTGAGCGCTTGCACGGTGCTCACGCTGTAGGGCGCGCGCGCCGCGCGCGTGAGGTCACCTCGCGGTGTTGCCGGCGTCGATCGGAAGCGCTACGCCGGTGATGTACTTGGCCGCGTCGGAGCAGAGGAACAGGACCGCGTCCGACACGTCGCCCGGCTCGATCCACGCGACGCCCGGCAGGATGTTCAGTCCCTCGAACGACTCCCGGACGTCATCCTCGGTTGGGTTCTCCAGATGTGGGGCGAACAGCTCGAACGTCGCATCGTTGATCACCAGCGGCGTCCTCACGGTCGTGGGGCACACCGCGTTGACGCGGATCCGATGCTCGCCGAGCTCCTGCGCGAGCACCTTCATCAAGCCGATCACGCCATGCTTGGCGGCCGTGTAGTGCGCCGTGTTGGCGTAGGCGCGAATTCCCGCGGTCGAGCTCGTGAGGACGACGCTGCCGCCTTCGCCGCGCTCCACCATCGACGGGAGCGCCGCCCGTGTGGTGTTGAACACCCCGGTCAGGTTGATGTCGATCATCTCGTTCCACTGCTGCTCGGTCATCTCCCAGGCCACAGCCCAGGACCCGATGCCGGCGTTGGCGCAGACGATGTCGATCTTGCCGAGCTCGGCCAGACCCGCCTCGACGGCACTCTGAAGCTCCGACAGCGAGCGCACGTCGGCGACGGCCTTGACCGCACGGCGGCCCGCCGCCCTGACGCCCTCCACTGTCGTGTCGAGATCGTCCTCGGTCGACAGCGCGTACGGGATGGTCTCGACCGTGTTGGCGCAGATGTCGACCGCGATCACGTCGGCGCCCTCCGCCGCGAGCCGCAGCGCGTGCGAGCGCCCCTGTCCGCGACCGGCGCCGGTGACCAGCGCGACCTTTCCATCAACGAGTCCCATCTCAATCAGCTCCTTCCACGGTTTCCCGAGGTCACCCTCTGGGTCCCACCGTATCATATGAAGTGAGGTCAGTTCAATTTGCCATTAGAGGTGTATCACACGTCAAGGCGTCCGCCAGCACGGAGGCCTGACGCGCCATGCACCTATGCGGTGCGCCACACGGCAAGCCCGACCAGGCGTTACGGCCCTTGGCGTGTCACGCACCCTCTACTGCCGTGGGACGACCACGGCGCGCCCGAGCACTTCTCCCTGGCGCAGCTTGCCGTATGCGCTGATCGCATCTTCGATGCCGTGTACCTCGGCCTCGGATCGGATCGCTCCGTTGCGCGCGAGCTCGACCACCTCGGCCAGCTCCGCCGCGGTCCCCCACGTCGGCATGCGAACCGTGGTCTCGTACGGGACCAGGCCCGGTCCGACCCGCAGCTCTCCCCCACCTCGGCCCACGAACGTGAGATCTCCACCCTGGGCGACGGATCCGGCGGCCAATGCCAGCGTCGCGTCGTTGCCGACGAAGTCGAGCACGACGGCCGCCCCCTCGGGACCAGTCTCCGACCGCACGTCCTCTGGCGTCACGCCGTCCGCCGACAGCACCGCGTCGGCGCCCGCGGACTGGGCCAGCTCGAGGGCCGCGCTGCGCAAGTCGACGGCGACGATCCGAGCGTCGCTGATGGCCTTGAGGATCTGGACCCCCATCTGCCCGAGGCCTCCGACGCCCAGGACCACGGCCGTGCTGTCCGGGTGCAGCTGCGCCAGCGAGAGCTTCACGGCGTGGTAGGAAGTGAGCGCGGCATCCGTCAACGGCGCCGCACTCACCGGATCCAGTCCCTGCGCGGAAACGAGATAGCGCGTCGACGGGACGACGACAAACTCCGCCAGACCGCCGTCTCGGCCCAGGCCCGCGCCGTGTGGGCCGAAGGGCGTGCGCGCGCACGCGTTGTCGCGCCCATTCCGGCATTGCCAGCACACGCCACAACCCCACCGGCTGTAGACGACGACCGGATCGCCTTCAGCGACACCCGACGCATCGGGACCTAGCGCGGCGACCCGTCCGGCGATCTCGTGACCGAGCGTGAAGGGAAGCGTGTATGGATACGTCGCCGGCGCGCTGCTCATAATGTGGATGTCTGACCGGCAGAGCCCCGCCGCGGCCACCTCGACGAGCACTTCCGAGCCGTGCGGCTCGGGGACCGGGACATCGGTGAGGACGGGATCCGATTGCCACTGCGTCAAGCGGATTGCTCGCATCGTGGTGGTGCTCATGCAGCAGCTCCAGGGGTAGCCTTGCCAGACATTTATAGAACTGAACTCAGTTAAGAACTGTACACTATCCGTGATGACCGGACACGACCGATGAACGCCGCCGGCCGACTCGCGGGCAAGGTGGCCCTGATCACCGGCGCGGCCCGCGGGATGGGCGCCGCACACGCGCGCGCGATCGCGCGCGAGGGAGCCAAGGTGGCGATCGCCGACATCGCGCCGCAAGACGGCGAGCAGCTCGCCGCCGAGTTGCGCAGCGCGGGCGGCGAAGCCTCCTACCACGGACTCGACGTCACCGATACCGTCGCCTGGCGCGAGGTCGCCGACGTGGTGCAGCGGGCCCACGGCCCGATCGATGTGCTCGTCAACAACGCCGGGGTCCAGATGCGTTCGTTCGGCATCGAGGCCGACGACAAGGAGTGGGCGAAGGTCATCGCCGTCAACCAGCAAGGTGTGTTCCTCGGAATGCGCGCGGTCATCCCGTCGATGGCGGAGAACGGCGGCGGCTCGATCATCAACATCGCCTCCGTGGCGGCGCTCGTCGGGCTGCCCGGATCTCTCCCCTACCAGGCGAGCAAGTCGGCGGTGCTCGGGCTCACGCGTGGCGCCGCCGCGGCGTACGGGCGCCAAGGCATCCGGGTGAACGCGATCTGTCCGGGCCTGATCGTCACCGCCATGACCGAGAGCGCTTCGTCGGAAGCGGTCGAGACGATGAAGGCCCAGATCCCGCTGCGCCGAGAGGGCAAGCCCGAGGAGATCTCGGCAGCCGTCGTGTTCCTGGCTTCGGACGAGTCGTCCTACATCACCGGCGTGGCGCTGCCGGTCGACGGCGGCTTCGTGGCCGTTTGATCACTCACCGGTCACGTCGACCGGCGCCTGCTCCTCGACTCGGAGCAGGTTGACGTCGACGAGATCCGCATCGCGGAGCAAGCCCTGAGCCGCGACCGGGCCCAGTGCGTCCTCGCCCCAGCGAGGGTGATCAAAGTACGCCTCGATGTAGCCGACGCGGGTGCTGCCCTCGAGCAGCCCGACCGGCCGCTGGCCCTCCGCGTCAAGAGGCTCGCATTCGACCTCGTTGAGCACGCGGTTGACGATCAGCCGCCGCGCGCCGAAGGCGCCGTCGACCATGCCGTGGACACGATCGGCGAGCCGGCTGAACGCACGCCATGCAGCCTCGCCGTCCACACCAGGCGCGCGGTCGGCCTCGACTAAGAACTTGGCCAGCGCAAGCTGGCCGGCGACGCGATCGAACAGCACGGTCTCGTCGACGTCGCAGGAGCGCAGCCGGTACAGGCAGTTGACGTGATCCTGCGCCACCATCTCGTTCTGCTCCGCGGTAAAGGCGAGCGTCTCCCCGGGCGTGAATCGCAGGACAACAAAGCGCCAGGCGCGCGGGCGCTGCCGCCAACCGCCATTGACGTCCGCCTGCGCTACGGCACGGTTCGTGTGGTAGCTGAGCAACGTGGGCATCGGGCGCAAGAGGTCTTGTGCCATGTGCACGTGGACCTCGGTGTAGTGCCGCTCGCACTCCTCCGGGGTCCGGGACGGAGTCGGGTCAAAGCGCCCGATGACCTTGCCCATGGCGAAGCTCAGTGCTGCGCTGCGCCGTTGGCGCCGCCTGCCTCGGCTGGCACGGCGGCGATCGGCATGAACCGGCGGGTGATCGTTCCCTCGGTCAGCTCCGCCCCCTCAAGCGCGGCGCTGATTCGACCGTCCACGATCACCAGCACGCGATCGCAGAGGTCGGCCAGTTCCTCCAGATCACTCGAGCTGACAACTACCGCGGCTCCACTCTCGGCGGCCGCGACGAGCTCGCGGTGCAGGTCCGCCTTGGCGCCGACGTCCACACCTTGCGTCGGCTCGTCTAGCAGGAACACCGTAGGCGCCTGGGACAGCCACTTGCCGAACAGGATCTTCTGCTGGTTTCCTCCGCTGAAGATGCTCAGGGGCTCGTTGACGGCGTTCGGGGGCCTGACCGAGAGCCGCTCAAACCACTCCCTGGCCCTCGATGCCTCGCTCCGACGACGCAGAATCAGGCCTTTCCAAAACGGCTTGAGGTTTGGCAGTGTCAAGTTCTCCCGGGCGCTCATCGTCATGATGGATCCGCCCGTCTTCCGGTCAGGCGCCAGATATGCGACCCCGCGGCCGATCGCGACATCGGGGCGTCCGGGCGGGAGCGGCTGGCCCGTGAGTATCACGTCGCCCGAGGCCCGCGGCAGAGCGCCGAAGCTCGCGCCGAGCACGCTGTCGCGGCCCGACCCCGCGAGTCCCGCGATCCCGACGATCTCTCCGCTTTCGACGCTGAAGGACACGCCCGCCAGAGCTCCGGCGCGCAGGTCCTTGACCTCGAACAAGGTCTCGTGGCGACGAGCCGCCGACCTGGCCGCCTTCTGGCGCCGGGACTCGGTCTCCTCGGCCAGCAATTCCTCTCCGGCGAGCAGGTAGACGATCCCCGCGTGGTCGAAGTCCTTCACGTCGCCTGACCCGACGACGACGCCGTCGCGGAAAACCGAGACCTTGTGGGCGACGCGGAAGATCTCCCCGAGGTGATGGGTCACGTACAGCACGCCGACGCCGGTGGCCGCCATCGCACTGACCCGATCGAGCAGATGGTCCACCTCGTCGACGGGAAGCGTCGCGGTGGGCTCGTCGAGTACGAGCAGCTTGGCCGGGTACTGAGGATCTTCGCGCAGGGCCCGGGCGATGGCCACGCCGGTGCGCTCCGAGGCGCTCAGCGTGGCCACCAGAGCGCGTGGATCGATGTCGAGGTTGAGCCTCTCGAGGTCCTGCTTTGCCTGCTTGTACGTGTCCTTGCCCTTGATCGTCCCGAGGGTCGTGGGAAAGCCCGACCCGAGCGCCATGTTGTCCAGAACCGACAGGGTCGAGACGAGGCCCACATCCTGCTGTACAAACCGGCATCCGAGCCGGTAGGACTGCACCGGCGTCTGGAACGGCAAGTCCTGACCCTCGATCCGGACACCACCGCCCAGGTCGGGCTGGTGGTATCCGGACAGGATCTTGATGAGGGTCGACTTTCCAGAGCCGTTCTGCCCCAGGAGCGCATGAACCTCTCCGGGCTCGATGCTGAGGCTGACGTTCGACAGCGCCTTTGTACGGACGAAGGTCTTCGATATCCCTTCGACTTCCAGAACCGCGGTCATCGTCTTCTCCTCAGGTCTCCTGGTGGTCTGATCGCCTGGCTACGAGACGTGCCAGAGGGTCTTGAACTGCGCCAGCGCGTCAGTCGGCTGGCTCCAGTTCGTGATGTCGCTGACGTTGTCCTTGGTCAGCAGCTGGGTCGGCTGGGTGGCCTCCTGGTCCTGCGGGACCGGCATGCCCTCGGAGTCGCGGAGCATGCCGTCCATCATCTGGTAGGTCGAGTAGACCGGGTCAAAACCGGTCCACGCCAGCTGCCGACCCGCCTTCAGCTCGGCGATGGCCGTCTGGTCCGCGGCCTGACCGATGATCTTCGGCTTGAGGCCGGCTGCGGAGAGTGCGGAGCCGACGCCTGCGGCGAAGGGGCCATCGTCGAACACCAGGTAATTGGCGTCGGAGTTGGACCTCAGCGCCGACACCAGCGTGCTCGGCGCCTTCCCTGCAACCAGGTCCGGAATAGTGATGTTGGCCATCGTGATCTTGCAGTCCGGGCACATCGACTTCACTTCGGACTGGAACGTGTTGGTAAAGCCGTCGAGGATCGGGTAAGCCGGCACGTGCTCGACCACAGCGTTGCCCTTGCCGCCCGAATCAGACACGAAGTAGTCGGCAATGATCTTGCCCATGTTCGCGTCGTTGGCGAAGGCGTCGCTGTCGACGATGATCGGCGACTTCACCGTAACCGGGTACACGGCGGTGAGAGCCCACTTGGCTCCGCCGTCCTGCACCTTCTTGATTAGCGCCGGCGTCAGCGGGATGCCCGCCTCCGCGATGTAGTCGGCGTGCTTGGTGAGCGCCGTGTCAACCGCGGCACCGAACGTCGCTGGGTTGGCGGGGTCGTAACTGACCTGCTGGTAGTTCCAGTGCACGAGGCCGGCCAGCTGCTTGAGCGACTGCTGTAGCTGGACGTTCGACGGGTTGTTCGTCGCCAGCATCACCAGCGTCTTGCCGCTCGGTGGTGCGGACTTGAGCGGCGTGGAAATGCCGATCTTGGTGACGTCCGCCTTGTACTGCTGCAACGCAGCCGTGGCCTTTGCCACGTTGGCGTTGCTGGATCCTGAGCCGGACGACGCGCCGGAGGCGGTCGAGGAACTGCTCGAGCTCGAGGAGCCGCACGCCGCCAGCGCAACAGCCGCGACGATGGCGCTAACGCCGGCCGCCGCCTTCATCATCCGCGGTCGGTGCCGCCTATCGGTTTTCGCGCGGTGTTGCATCTCTTCTCCTTGTGGTTTCTGTTCTAGGGAACGTGATGTGGGGTCGGTGCCGGCCCGTCAGCTAGGCCCGGAACCAGCTCGTGACGATGCGGTGGCGCCCGGGTCAAGATCCCCGGGTCCGGTCGACCCGGGCTCGCCGCCCAGAGGCGTGGAGCCGCCTCGCCGCAGCCTGGCTCTAAGACGCTGCCCCAGAACCGACGGGGAGCGCTTGATCGACAGCGCAACCGCGACGATCAGAGCGACGCCGTTGAACATGTCGCTGAGCCAGCTGGCCCCCGACACGAGCTGGAGCCCCTGCACTCCGGTTGCCAGCACGTAGATCGCCAGCAGCGTCCCCCAGACGTTGAACCTGCCGGGCGTGAGCTGGGTCGAGCCCAGGAATGCCGCCGCGAACGCGGGGAGCAGCAGGGTGGGACCGAAGTTGAGCGACGGGCCGTTGAGCGACGAGAACATCACTCCGGCAAGGCCCGCGATGGTTGCCGAGATCAGCAGGGAGCATGTGCTCCACCTGTTGATGCGCACTCCGGAGAGACGCGCCGCCTCGGTGTTACCGCCGACCGCGTACAGATATCGGCCGACCGGCGTGTGCGCGAGCAGCCACCAGAGGATGAAGCCGAGAATGATCAGGTAGAGCACCACGATCTGGAACCCGGCGATCGTCGTCTGCGTGAAGTTGTTCCAAGCCGTCGAGGTCGGCGGAAGCGGCTGGCTGTTGGAGGAGACGATCACCAGCATCGCGGACAGGATCGAGCTCATGCCCAGTGTCGCGATGAACGAGTTCACGCCGAGCTTGACGATGACCAACGAGTTGACCACCCCCACCGCCATTCCGCAGACGATGCCCGCGAGGATCGCCGGGACCACGCCCCAGTGGTGGTTGTTCAGCAGGACCACGGTGAGGATTCCCGAGAGGTTGGCCGTGGCCCCGACCGAGAGGTCATACAGCCCCGCCGATAGTGGAATCAGGACGGCCAGAGCCACCATTCCGGTGACCGCCTGCTGGGCCGCCACGCTGTGCAGCGTCGACGTCGTCAGGAACTCGTTCGGCACCCAGATGCCGAAGACGATGATGAACAGCGCCCACAGGTAGAGGCCGCTGAAGCGGTCAAAGCCGGTGTGGAACTTCCGGCGGCCGGCGCGCTGCGGAGTCTGCTCGGTGACGCTTACCACCGTGCTCCCCCCCTTGTGCGGCGCGTGGACGCCGTTGCACCAATCGCTATCCAGTTTGATGCGCGTACCCACGCGGCGCAGCAGCCATGTCGCATGAAACACCCTCTCCTCGGGAGGTGAATTGAACTCAAGTCGAATCCTAGACAGGCTCTGCGCGGATGTCAAGGTTGAGGTTGCGTTAGGACGCGTTAGCCCCCGAGATAAAAGGCGTCGCCCCCCGATTGGCTCCCCTGCGCGGCGCTCCGCCGACTGCTATAAGTAGCCTCCAGATAGAACTGCCTTCACCTCAGCCACAGCCTCGATCGCGGCCGACATGGTCTCGGCCTCCGGGACGAAGTTGAACGTCCGGCAGCCCAGCCCGACATACGGCTCGAGCGCCTCGGCGACGGCCTCCGGCGGACCGCACGGCGCGTAACGCTCGAAGCGCTCGAATGGGAGCGCGTAGGCGGCCTGCATGGCTGTGGCGAGCCGGTCTCTTGCGCGTGCCGGCGAAGCGTCAAAGCCAGCCCAGAGCTGAAGCGCGTGACTCCGCGGCGCCTCCTCCCTGCCGGCCTGGGCAGCCGCCGCTTCGATTCGTTGCACCGCCTCCGTGAAGCGCCGCGGCGACACCCACAACGCCAGCCAGCCGTCCCCCAGAGCTGCGACGCGCACCAGCGCAGCGTCCGACCGGCCGCCCACCAGGATCGGGATCGGCGGCGCGGGCGCGGGACGGATCGCGCCGTGCAGCTCGAAGAAGCGGCCGCGGAAGTCGACCTCCTCGTTTTCCAGGAACATCCGCAGGCAGCGCAGCGCCTCGCTCGTCCGCGCGCCGCGTTCGCGGGGATTGATGCCGCACAGCTCGAGCTCGCTCGGATCGTCTCCCCCCACACCGACGCCGAACGTGAACCTGCCCGGGGCGAGCTGCGCGATCGTCGCGAGCTGACGCGCGACGATCGCCGGATGGCGCAGCGCGAGCAGGTACACCCCGGTCTGCACCGCCACGCCGCGGTGGGCTGACAGCAGCGCGGCCGCCTGGATCAAGCCGTCAGCGCCATGGCCGTCGGCGAAGCTGACATGGTCGCCGACGGTGAGGTGATCCACACCCGCCGCCACCGCGCGCTCGGCGAGCTCGTGCAGCCGTCCCGACCATGCGCCCAGGTCCTGCTCGCGTAGGACGATCCCGACCTCGATTGGGGCCGGCTCGGGGATGGCCCGGCTCGCCTTACGTGGCCGCAGCGCGATTGGCGGTGGCAGTCGCCGCTGCCTGCAGCCCGAACACGAGCGCGCAGGCCAGGCCGCCGGCGTACGCGCGGTTGAACACTCCGCCGGCGTCTGCCCCAGCAGCAAGCAGGCCGGGAATCACCTGCCCCGATTCGTCGAGCACGCGCGCTTCGGGGTCGATCCGCAGTCCGCTGAACGTGAACGTGATCGCGGGAATCACCTCGATCACGTAGAACGGAGGGGCGACCAGCGGCGCCGCGTCGAGCTTGCGACCCGGAGACGGATTGCCCGCCTCGCACTGCCGGTTGAACTCAAGCAACGTGTCGCGAGCGGCAGGTCCGGGATAACCCCATTCCTCGGGCAGCGCCTCGAACTCCTCGATCTCGTCCGCCACGGCGGCCCGGGCGCTCCGCTTGTACGCAAGCTGGAACTTGTCGAGCGGCTCAACTCCCTCGACGTAGGGCGCCATCATCCACTCGTCGTGGACGCGCTGGTCATAGACGAGCAGCGCCCGCGCCTCGGGCTGGTCGAGCACATACAGCGTGTTCAGGTGATCGCCGATCGTCTCGTCGCAGAACCGCCGGCCGTCGAGGTTGAGCAGGACCCCGTGCTCCGAGTGGTAGAAGGTGAGATCCGTGAACTCGTAGGGGTTGTTGTAGGCGATCTTCGAGGGGATCAAGTGGCCGTAGAAGCCGGCGTCCGGGGGTCCGAATCCGGCTCCGACCGACAGGCCGAGACGCAGGCCGTCGCCGACGCTGTTGGTGTTGGCGCGCAGTGGCAAGTCGGCCGCCAGCGGGTGGATGTGCTTCGCGCGCAGGTCGCGATCACCCCCGAAGCCACCGGTGGCCAACAGCGTCGACCGCGCGTGGATCACGCGCCGTTCGCCTGAGCCGTCCTCGACCTCCGCCCCCACCACGGCGCCGTCCTCGAACAACAGCCGCTGCGCCGACCACCCCACGAGCAGCTCGCCCTTGTCGCGCACCAAGCGCTCGCAGGCCAGCAGGTAATTGGCCATGTCGGTCGCAGAGCCACGGCCGTAGCCCAACACCGTCACGGGGTCGGCGATCTCGACGCCCAGCGACCGAACCCAGTTCAGTCCGTCGGCATAGTTCTCGACGACGCGCGCCGACAGCGCGGGATCCGCCTCCGGATTGACCTCGCGCATCACCTCGACCGTAGGCGCGGTCCAGATGAAACCCGCGTATATGGCCGAGCCCCCGATCGCCGGGCCCTTTTCCACCAGAATTACGCTTGCTCCGTCGCTGCAGGCACGTGCCGCCGCGCTCATCCCGGCCATGCCACCGCCGAAGACGAGGAGGTCGACGATCGATTCCGAGTCCGACATCAGCGGACCTCCTTGCTGCTCTCTCCGTTGACTGATATAAGCCTAGTGAAGTAGGCGAATATGAGCTTACTTCAGTTCGACTGATGATGCCAAGCTAATTCAGGAGCGAAAGCGAGGAGATATGACGTCAGCTCAGCCGGACCAGAGCGCTGCCCCTGCTGCACCGCATGCAGACAGCAAAGCGCTCGAGCAGCCAGTCGATCGCGATCGGACCGGAGACGAGCTCGTCGAGTCAGAGCTGCTCGTGGAAGACGTCTCGATCGACGGCATGTGCGGCGTCTACTGATCCGCGCGATGCCGTTCGAGCTCGAACGCCCGTGGCGACTGGACCGTCAGGTAGCGATCCGCCCTGAGCCGTTCGGAGCGCTTGCCTACCACTTCGGCACCCGCCGACTCTCGTTTCTGAAGAGCCGGAAGCTGCTGGATGTCGTGCGGGCGCTCGACGAGCAGCCGACGGCGCTCGCGGCCTGCCGCTCAGCCGGGGTGACCGAGCAGGAGCTCCCCGTCTACCAGCGGGCGCTGGAGACACTCGCAAGCTCGGGCATGGTCGTCGAGCACCCCGCAAGCTCGGGCGTGGTCACGAAGCAGGCCGCTCATGCCTGACGCCGCCGCTGTCCCGCGCCTGGTCGACCACTTCGAGGCCGGCCTGGACGCGCCGATCTGTCTCACCTGGGAGCTCACGTACGCGTGCAATCTCGCGTGTATCCACTGCCTGTCGAGCTCGGGGCGCCGAGATCCGCGAGAGCTGACGACCGACGAATGCTTCGGTGTGATCGATGAGCTGCAGGCGATGAAGGTCTTCTACGTCAACATCGGAGGCGGCGAGCCCACGGTCCGCCGCGATTTCTGGGAGATCCTCGACTACGCGACGGCCCACGATGTCGGCGTCAAGTTCTCGACCAACGGATCCCGGATCACCGAGCAGGCCGCCGCCCGCGTCGCAGCCAACGACTATGTCGATGTCCAGATCTCGCTGGATGGAGCGTCTGCCGAAGTGAACGACGCAATTCGCGGCGCCGGCTCGTTTGCGACCGCGATCAGGGCGCTGGAGCGGCTGGCGGAGGCGGGTGCGCCGAGCTTCAAGATCTCCGTCGTGATCACGCGCGAGAACATGGAGCAGCTCGACGACTTCGAGGCGCTCGCCGATCTTTTCGGAGCGCAGCTGCGACTGACGCGGCTTCGGCCGGCCGGCCGCGGCGCGGACGTCTGGGACAGGCTGCATCCGACGCAGTCGCAGCAACGCCGGTTGTACGACTGGTTGCTTGACCGAGGCGACAAGGTGCTGACCGGCGACTCGTTCTTTCACCTCGCCGCCTACGGCCAGCCGCTACCCGGCCTCAACATGTGCGGAGCGGGCCGCGTCGTCTGCCTGATCGATCCCGTCGGCGACGTCTACGCGTGCCCGTTCGCGATCCACGACGCGTTCCGCGCGGGGAACCTCCGGTCGACGGGCGGCTTTGCGTCCATCTGGCGCGACTCCGAGCTGTTCGAGGATCTCCGGCGCCCGCAGACCGGTGGCGCATGCGCATCGTGCTTGCACTTTGACTCGTGTCGAGGCGGGTGCATGGCGGCGAAGTTCTTCACCGGGCTGCCGCTCACCGGCCCCGATCCCGAGTGCGTCCTCGGAAACGGCGAGTCGTTGCTGTCGCTGCTGCATGACAGGGATGTCCCCCGTCCCGCCGCCGACCATTCACGCCGACGCCCCGTCTCCGCGTGTGACGAGTCTCCGCTTGCCGGCTTCGAGGTGATCCGCTGATGGCGGGCGCGTGGTTCGAGTCCGTCGCCGAGGCCCAGCGGCGCGCCAAGCGGATGCTTCCATCGTCGGTCTACATGGCGATCTGGGCGGGCACCGAGCACGGGCTCACGCTCAAGGACAACGTCGACGCGTTCGGCGAGCTCGGCTTTGCGCCGCGCGTGGCCGACCTGCCGAGCGAGCGAGACCTGACCACGACGGTGATGGGACAGACGATCGCCCTCCCCGTGATCATCTCCCCCACCGGGGTGCAGGCGGTCCATCCGGACGGCGAGGTGGCCGTCGCCCGAGCGGCGGCGGCGCGCGGAACCGCGATGGGGCTCAGCTCATTTGCCTCAAAGCCCGTGGAGGAAGTCGTCGCCGCCAACGGCCAGACCTTCTTCCAGGTCTACTGGGCGGGCTCGCGCGAGGAGATCCTCGCGCGCGTGCAGCGCGCCAAAGCCGCGGGCGCGGTCGGGCTGATTGTGACGCTCGATTGGACGTTCTCGCACGGCCGCGACTGGGGAAGCCCCACGATCCCGGAGCAGCTCGACTTCCGCACGATGTTGCGACTGGCGCCGGAGGCAATCGTCCGCCCGCGCTGGTTCTACGAATGGGCCAGGACGGGACAGCTGCCAGGTCTGACGGTTCCGAACATGGCCGTTGACGGTGGCGCTCCGCCGACGTTCTTCGGCGCCTACGGCCAGTGGATGATGACGAAGAGCCCCAGCTGGGATGACCTGCGGTGGTTGCGCGAGCACTGGGACGGCCCGTTCATGCTGAAGGGCGTGATGCGCGTCGACGACGCCAAGCGAGCCGCCGACGTCGGCGTGAGCGCCATCTCTGTGTCCAACCACGGCGGCAACAACCTGGACGGGACGCCGGCGACGATTCGCGCGCTGCCCGCGATCGCCGAAGCTGTGGGCGACCGGATCGAGATCTTGCTCGACGGAGGAATCCGGCGCGGAAGCGACGTCGTCAAGGCGGTGGCGCTCGGCGCCCGGGCGGTGATGATCGGACGGGCATATCTGTGGGGCCTGGCCGCCAACGGACAAGTGGGCGTGGAGAACGTGCTTGACATCATGCGCAGCGGCATCGATTCCGCACTGCTCGGGCTTGGGCGCACGTCGGTGAGCGAGCTTTCTGCCGCGGACCTGTTGGTTCCAGACGGGTTCGAACGCAGGCTGGGGGTCTCCGACGAGCTCGGAGCGCCGGCGGGTGGCCGGTGAGGCTTGGCTGCGCCACGTTCCCGGAGCTAGTTGGCCGAGTCGACATCCATCTGCTGATCCCGCTGGGGGCCACCGAGCAGCACGGACCACACCTGCCGTTGAACACCGACACGCTGATCGCCTCGGGAGTTGCCGACGCGGTGGCCGCCGGCCGCGCCGACGTCGTCGTCGCTCCGGCGCTGCCGTACGGGTCAAGTGGCGAGCACCGCGGCTTTCCGGGAACGCTCTCGCTCGGGCAGACGGCGCTCGAGGCCACGTTGGTCGAGCTCGTCCGCAGCGCTGACGTCTTTCACGACGTCACCCTGGTCTCGTGGCACGGCGGCAACGCCGAGCCGGTCGCTCGAGCCGTCGCGCGGCTTCGCGCCGAGCGGCGGACCGTGCACCTGTGGGAGCCTCAAGTGGAAGGTGGAGACGCACACGCTGGTCGGGTGGAAACTTCCCTGATGCTCGCGCTCGCCCCCGACCTCGTACGTGACGAGCGGCCGGTCGGCGCGACGCAGCGGATCGACCTGCTGCTGCCGCGGCTTCGGGAGCACGGCGTCGCCGCCGTTTCGCAGAACGGCGTCCTCGGTGACTCCAGGGGCGCTACCGCGGGCGATGGCCGCGCGCTACTCGAGCGCTTCGTCGGCGAGATCGGCTCGCTGCTCGACGCGACCTCGAACGGGGCGTCGTGAGCAAGACAGCGATCGTCACCGGCGCGGCGCGCGGGATCGGCGCCGCCACGGTCACAAGCCTTGCGGAGTCGGGCTGGAACGTCGTGGCGGTCGACCGCTGCTCTGACGATCCGCGGCTGCCCTACCGGCTCGGGACCCGTGAGGAGCTGGACGACGTCGTCTCCCGCGCCGGCGCGCTCGCCGGCAGCGGCGCTTCGATCCAGCCGTTGGTCGGCGATGCCGCGTCGAGCGAGGACATGAAGCGCGCCGTCGACGCCGCCGAGCGAGAGCTAGGAGGCGTCGACGCGGTGATCGCGATCGCCGGCGTCATCGCTGGAGGGGTGCCCCTGTGGGAGATGTCGGCCGACCAGCAGGATGCGGTGCTCGACGCGAACCTCAGGTCGGTGCTGGTGGCGGCGAGGCTCGGCATCCCGGCGCTGCTGCGCCGCCCGGAGCCGCGGGCCGGGCGCTTCGTCGCCGTCGCCTCCGCCGCCGCGACGCGGGGACTCCCGATGCTGGCGGCGTACTGCGGCGCGAAGGCCGGCGTCACGGGCGTGATCCGCGCTCTGGCCGCCGAATTGCGCGGCACCGGCGTCACGGCGAACGCGATCAGCCCCGGCTCCACGGCGACGCCGATCCTCGACGAGAGCGCGCGGCTCTACGGCCTGGAGTCGGCCGAGGCGTTCTCCTCCCAGCAGCCGATCTCGAGGCTGATCCGCGCCGAGGAGGTCGCCGCCGCGATCCTCTGGCTGGTCGATTCGGCCCCTGAGGCGCTGACCGGAGCTACCGTGCCGGTCGACGGAGGGCTGTCTCTCTAGAACGCCGGCTGTTCGCGGTAGTCGCCCCAGACCTTCTGGAGCGCCTGCACGATCTCGCCTTCTGACGCGTGCGCCCGGGCAGCTTGCACCAAGAGCGGCATCAGGTTCGATTCCCCCGCCGCGGCTTCGCTGATCTGCGCGAGCAGGCAGTGCACCGCTTCGCTGTCGCGCGTCGCCCGGACGGCCTGGAGCCGGTCGATCTGCTTTTGCTCGAGCGCGGGGTCGATCCGCAGGATCGGAGTCTCGGTGTCGTCGCCCTCGGTGAACGCGTTGACGCCGACGACGATCCGGCCGCCGGTTTCGATCTCCCGCTGGAGGTCGAACGCGGCGTCGGCGATCTCCCGCTGCGGATAGCCCTCCTTTACGGCCTGCACCATCCCACCGAGCTGGTCGATCTTGGCGAAGTACTCGTACGCCTGCTGTTCCATGCGATCGGTGAGCGCCTCGAGGAAGTACGACCCGCCGAGTGGGTCGATTGTGTTCGTCACGCCGGTCTCGTGCGCGATGATCTGCTGGGTGCGCAGCGCGACCCGGACGGCCTGTTCGGTCGGCAGCGCCAGCGCCTCGTCAAAGCTGTTTGTGTGCAGCGACTGGGTGCCGCCGAGCACACCGGCCAAAGCCTCGATCGCGGTCCGCACGATGTTGTTCAACGGCTGCTGCGCGGTCAACGACACCCCCGCCGTCTGGGTGTGAAAGCGCATCAGCAACGACCGCTCATCGCGCGCCCCGAACGTGTCCCTGAGCTCCCGCGCCCAGATCCGCCGCGCCGCACGGTACTTGGCGATCTCCTCAAAGAAATCGATGTGCGCGTTGAAGAAGAAACTCAACCGCGGCGCGAAAACGTCGACGTCCAGCCCCCGCGCGACCGCCTGCTCCACATACGTCAACCCATCCTTCAACGTGAACGCCAGCTCCTGCGCGGCCGTCGAGCCCGCCTCGCGAATGTGATAGCCCGAGATCGAGATCGGATGCCACCGCGGCATGTGCCCCGCGCACCACTCGATCATGTCGGTCACCAGCCGCATCGCCGGATCGACCGGGAAGCACCACTCCTTCTGGGCGATGTACTCCTTGAGGATGTCGGTCTGGATCGTCCCGCCGAGCCGGTCCGCCGGAATGCCTTGGCGCTCGGCCGCCACCACGTAGAAGGCGAGCATGATCGCCGCCGGGGCGTTGACCGTCATCGACACCGTGACTTCGTCGAGCGGAATCCCCGCGAACAGGGTCTCCATGTCCAGGACCGTGTCGACCGCGACACCCTCCCGGCCAACCTCCCCTAGCGAGCGGGGGTGGTCGGAGTCGTGGCCCATCAGCGACGGCATGTCGAACGCCGTCGACAACCCCGTCTGACCGTGATCGAGCAGGTAGCGGAACCGGGCGTTGGTCTCCTCGGCGGTGCCGAACCCGGCGAACTGGCGCATCGTCCACAGGCGTCCGCGGTACATCGACTCGTAGACGCCGCGGGTGAAGGGGAATTGGCCGGGCAGCCCGATGGCCGAGTCGAGATCGGCCGGCAGGTCGTCCTCGGTGTACAGCGGCGCGACCGAGTCACCCGACAGGGTCGTGAACGGCAGGCTGCCCTCGGTAACGGTCATCGCCCACCAGATATTAGGGAGTCCGATAGTAGGAAGTCAAACTACTTTGCCGTGAAGTCTCCAGCCTCCAGACGGACACGGCCGAGCACCTCGGTGACGCTTTCGAGCTCTGAACGGGATAGCGGCTGGGTGCCGAACCTGATCTCGTGCAGCGCCTCCGTCGCCTCCTCCGCGACGCGGCGACCCGCCTTGGTGATCGTCGCCAGCGTCGTCCGGCGGTCGCTCGGATGCGGCGTGCGCTGCGCATAACCCAGTCGCTCGAGCCCGTCGACCAAGCTGGTGACGCTCGTCGGGTGGACCTGCAGCCGCGCTCCCATCTTGCCCAGCGGCAGCGCCCCGGTGCGGCTGAAATACAGCAGCATCAGTGCCTCATAGCGCGGGAACGTGAGGTTGCAGGGCTTGAGCTCCTCGTTCAGGCGCGACAGCCAGAGCTGCTGCACCCGCATCACCGAGGTGACGGCCGTCATCGGCGCGACCATCGCCGGGCCCCAGTGGCGGCGCCATTGACGCCCGGCCTCCTCGATTGGGTCGAAGCTCAGCGGCTCGTACACGAGGATCGCTAGATCGATTCCCCGGGCCGCTCGAACACGATCTCAGGAATCACGCACATAGGAGAGACACGCAGGAGGAACCGCAGTCCTTCCCCGATATCGGATGGACGGAGCATCTCCTCGGCGGGGACCGACTGCTTGATGAAGTCCGACATGTCGGTGTCGACGAAGCCGGGGCAGAACGCGACCGACTTGACGCCCTTGGCGGCGACCTCCTTGTTCATCGCGCGCGTGTAGGCGATCACGGCGGCCTTGGTTGCGGCATACACCGACAGCCACGGCTGTGGCGACTTGCCCGCCATCGACGCCATGTTCACGACCAGCGCGCTGCGGTGCTCGGCGCCGGCGGCGCAGAGCATCTCCAGACACTCCCGGTAGAAGATGACGATCGCCCGGAGGTTGACGTCGACCTGCATGTCGACGTACTTGGTCTGGTGCTCGGTCGCCTGCGCGCCGATCCCGACGCCCGCGTTGTTGACCAGCGCGTCCAGCCGGCCGTAGCGGTCGCGGTGCCGCTCGACCACCTGACGAATCGAGTCCTCGTCGGCCATATTCGCCGCGAGATCCTCCACCTCGTACCCCTTGTCTCGGAGCTGGTTCGCCGCGCGCTCGATTCCTTCCGGCTTGCGAGCGGTGACCGTCAGGGCGAAGCCTTCCTCGCCGAGCACGTCGGCCAGGGCATATCCGATGCCCCTGGAAGCTCCAGTGATGATGGCGGCGCGATCGGGCATTGCGAACCTTTCTTCAGCGATGTCGAGAAGGCGCAATCTAACGACCGACCGGCGTGCCGCGGGACGCCGTACGCAGCGTCAGGCTGTCTTGGGGGGCGCGTGCAGCGCGCCGGGGTCGGCCGCGACGGTCGCGCGCAGCTCGTCGAACGCCGGCGGCTCCGCCAGCGCCATGCGGTACGAGCCCAAACGCCTGGCGGCGTTGATCGCGACGATGCCGACCAGGCGCCCGTCGCGCTCGCCCGCATACACGACTCGCGACTGATCGGGAGTGGCTTCGATGACCTCGAGGCGCTGCGCTCGTCCGGGCAGCCCCAGGGACTGGATCTTCTTGTCGTACTGGTCTGACCAGAAGTACGGCGGGGCGTCATACGGCTTTCGCTCAGCATGCGCAACGAGCACGTTGCGGCCGGCTAACTGCCCCTGCTCGGCGGCGACGGTCCAGTGCTCGATTCGGAGCGCCTGGCCATCGGCCAGCGGATGCGGCCACGACACGATGTCTCCGGCGCCGAGGATGTCCGGGTCGTTGGCAGCGGTCAGCGTGACGTCGCATTCGAGCCCGGGGTTCAGCTGCAGCCCGCTGCCGGCGAGCCATTCGGTGTTCGGGACCGCGCCCAGACCGACCACCACCACGTCGGCGGCGATGCGCTCGCCATCGCTGAGCTCGACCGCCTCGACGTGGCCGTTGCCCAGCAGCGCGCCTACCCCGGTCCCGAGGCGCAGGTCGACGCCGTTGTCGCGGTGCAGGTCGGCGCACCACTCGCCGAGCGTCGGTCCGAGCGGCAGCATCGGCGTGGCGGCGATGTCGATCAGCGTGACGTCGAGCCCCTGCTTGCGCGCCGTCTGGGCGACCTCGCAGCCGATGAACCCCGCCCCGACGATCGCGACGCGCGGCCGGCGGTCGAACGCGGCACGTAGCGCGAGCGCGTCGTCGAGGTTTCGCAGCACGTGGACGCCCTCGAGCTCGGCGCCGGAGCCGGGCCACGGACGCGCGCGCGAGCCGGTGGCCAGGATCAGCCGGTCATACGCGAGCTCGTCACCGTCGGAGAGCAGGACCCGCCGACGCCCCCGATCCAGGCTGACGGCGGACACCCCCAGGCGCCACTGGGCCTCGAACTTGTCGCAGGGGAAATGGACGCGCTCGACCTCCTGCTCGCCCGCCAGCAGCTCCTTCGAGAGGGGCGGCCGCGTGTATGGCGGGTGGCGCTCTTCGCCCACCACGATCAGGTTGCCGTCGAACCCGGCGCCGCGGGCTGCCTGCGCCGCGCGATGCCCGGCCAGCGACGCCCCGACGATCACCAGGCGCATCGGTCCTCGCCGGAGATCGCTGGAGCTATCGTCAAATGGAAAGATGAGTGACAGGACATGACGCTAGATGCTAAACTGAAGTCAGTTCTGAACTGTGAACGGTTCGGCCGTTCCTGTCAAGTGACTGGCAAGACGAACATTTCCTCGATGCTCACCATCCCTGAACTCAGTTCAGGCCGGAGCAGCTGGTCATGAGCGAGCCCCTCCGCGCCGCGATCATCGGCGCAGGTCCCAGCGGCTTCTACGCCGCCGGCCAGCTGCTGGCCAGCGCCGAGCCGCAGTTCTCGGTCGACCTGTACGACCGCCTGCCGACGCCGTATGGCCTGGTCCGATCAGGCGTCGCTCCCGACCATCCGAAGATCAAGTCGGTCACCAAGGCCTACGACAAGACTTCCCAGCACGAGCGCTTCCGCTTCTTCGGGCATGTCGAGCTGGGGAGCGACGTCACCCGGCAGCAGCTGCTCGACCACTATCACGTGGTCTGCTACACGTTCGGGACTTCGACCGACAAGCGTCTGGGCATTCCAGGCGAGGACCTGAACGGCTCGCACTCCGCCACGGAGTTTGTCGCCTGGTACAACGGCCACCCCGACCACTGCGGCCTCGAGGTGGACCTGCAGGCCAAACAGGTTGTGGTCGTCGGCGCCGGCAACGTCGCGATCGACGTCGCACGCATGCTCGCGCTGGCGGCGTCGGAGCTCGAGATCACCGACACGGCCGACCATGCAATCGACGTGCTGCGGTGCAGCGGCGTCGAGGAGATCACGATCCTCGCGAGGCGCGGGCCGCTGCAGGCAGCGTTCACGAATCCCGAGCTCCTGGAGATGGGAGACCTCGAGCGCGGCGACGTCGAGGTGGTCTGCGGCGAGCTGGACGAGCTGTCGGCGGTCGCGTTGCAGGACGCCGACAAGACCCGCCGTCGCAACGTCGAGATCCTCCAGGACTACGCGTCACGGCCGAAGACCGGCAAGCCGATCACCGTGCGCTTCCGCTTCCTCGCCTCACCGGTCGAGCTGCTCGGCGACGAAAACGGCCACGTGCGCGCCGTGAAGATCGAGAACAACGCGATCGTCGCCCGTGATGACGGGTCGCTGGGCGCACGCGGCACCGGAACTTTCGAGGAGATTCCCGCGCAACTCGTGTTCCGCTCGATCGGCTACCGGGGAGAGCCTGTCGCCGAGATCCCGTTTGACGAGCGACGCGGGCTGATCCTCAATGCGGGCGGCCGCGTGACCGACGCCGACGGCACCCAGCAGCTCGGCGAGTACGTGTCCGGCTGGATCAAGCGCGGCCCGTCCGGCGTGATCGGTACCAACAAGAAGGATTCCCAGGACACCGTCGACAAGATCCTCGAGGATGCGGCCGCCGGTCGCCTAAACCAGCCGCCCGAGGAGGACATCGACGCGCTGATCGCCGACAACTGCGCCGACGTGGTCACGTGGGAGGGCTGGCAGGCGATCGACGCGGTCGAGACCGCGGTCGGCGAGGCCTCGAGCCCCGCACGACCGCGAGTCAAGCTCACCGAGTGGGCCGCGCTTCGCGAGGCAGCGCGCGGGATAGCTACTCGTCGATAAGGCTGATCGCCGTTTCGGGGCAGGTCCCCTCGACCTCGCGGGCGAGGTCCTGCAGGTCATCCGGAACGTCGATCGGGTCGCCGCCGCGGATCGTCACATAGCCCTCGTCGTCCGAGCTCAGAAGCTGCGGTGCGAGCGTGTAACAGCGCCCGTGGCCCATACAGGCCGTGCTGACGCAGAGCTTCACGACGTCACCTCCCACCGCAGCGGAAGCGTGCTCAGCGCCATCATCGCGCCACCGCCGCGCTCCATCAGCTGGGCGTCGGTGTCGAGCTCGAAGTTGGGAATGACCTTGAGCCACTCGTCGACGGCGATCGCCATCTCGCGGCGGGCGAGGTGCATTCCGAGGCACCGGTGCGGACCGCTGGCGAAGCCGAAGTGGTTGTTCTTCTTGCGGTCGATGACGAACTCGTCGGCCTGCTCCCAGTGCCTGGGGTCGCGGTTCGCGCCCGAAACCAGCCCGTACACCATGTCGCCCTTCTTCAGCTGGACGCCGTGGAACTCGGTGTCGCGGGTGACCTTACGCCCGTCGCCGAAGATGATCGTGTAGTAGCGCAACGTCTCCTCGACGGCCAGCGGGATGATCTCCGGGTCGTCGATCAGGGCCTGCCGATGCTCGGGATGCAGCGCCAGGTGATGGAACATGTATCCCAGCTCCGCCCGCGTGGTGTCGAGCCCGGCGAGTGTGAGCACCGTGCACATGTCGAGCAGCACGTCGTCGCCGATCGGCTTGTCGTCGAACGTGGAGTTGAGCAGGTAGGAGAACAGGTCCCCCTCGCGCATCGGACCGCCGCGGCGGTCGTCGAGCTGCTTGGTCCAGAAGTCGCGCATCTCCCCCAGCGCCCTGGCCATCCCCTCGGCGCCCTCGGGGTCTCCGCCGAAGCCGCCGAAGAACGCGTCGACCCAACCTGTGAACAGGTCGGTGTAGGAGATCGGCACGCCGATCACCGTCAGGAACGCCGCCGTCGGGAAGCGCAGTGCGAACTCCTCGATGAAGTCGCACGACCCCTTGGACACGATCGGCCTGATGAAGCCGCGACAGATGTCGCGCATCACCGGGGCCGCGGCCTCCATCGCCTTGGGCGAGAACCACGGGTTCAGGATCCGGCGGTACTTGATGTGGTCCGGGGCGTCGACCTGGGTCGGGACGAACCGGTAGATCGGATCCGGTTCCCACGGCGTGATCGACTCGCTGGAGAAGATCTCCGGGGTCTTGTATATGTCCTTTACGGCTTCGTGCCGCGTGAACACCCAGTAGCCGCCCCCCTCGTACTTGTTGTAGAAGTGGGGGCAGCTCTCCCGGAGCTCGTTGGCCAGCGTCCAGTAGGCCCCGAGCTCGCGCGTCGAAGAGAAGTCGTGGTGGAGCACGGGACAACCGGTGACTTCGGTGCCGTGCCGCTCCGCGATGACGCTCGATTCCATTGGTTCCCTTTCTCTCGTCTTCAGCCGAGCTCGTCCGATGTGTCCGATGTGCTTATGCGCCGCCGTGCGCCGCGGCAAGCGCCGACGGGCTGACGGCAGAGACGCGCTGCGCGATGTCGCGACCCGCTAGGAAGCCGAAGACCATCGCCGGGCCGAGCGTGCCGCCGGCACCGCCATAGGTCATTCCGAGCGGCGAGGACATCGCGTTCCCGGCGGCGTACAGGCCGGGGATCACGTCGCCGTCGACGTCGAGCACACGCGCGCGGGTGTCGGTCTGGGGCCCGCCCTTGGTGCCAAGGGCCCCGCTGAAGACCTGGATCGCGTAGTAGGGCGGAGTCTCGAGCGGCCCCAGCGACGCCCTGGCTGTCCCGTCGCGCAGCGTCGGGTCACCCCACCACTGGTCCTGGACGCTCCAGCCGCGTCTGTAGTCCGGATCGTGCAGATCGCGCGCGTTGGCGTTGAAGCGCTCGACGGTCTGTTCGAGCCCGTCCGCGGGGATCCCGAGCTTCTCGGCCAGGCCCGCAACCGTGTCGGAGGAGGTGATCCAGTCCGTCCGAGCCTTCTCGGTCCCGCCGAGGCCGCCTGCGAACCCGTACTTCTCAAGCCACGTCTGGTCGAAGACCAGCCAGCACGGCAGGTTGCGGTAGACGCCCATGATCGTGTCCTGCTCGTGGAACGCGGCGCCGAAGGCGTTGTAGTTGGCGGCCTCGTTGGTGAAGCGCTTGGCCTCCCGGTTGACCATGATCGCGCCCGGCAGCGTGCGCTCGTAGGTCAGCAACTGCTGACCCGTGGCCACGATGTCGGTGGGCAGCTCGATCATCGGCATCCACCAGGCCTCGCGCATGTTTCCGAGCATCGCGCCGACGCGCATGGCCATCTTCAGACCGTCGCCGGTGTTCGTGTCAACCGCGACCGTGTGCGTGCACGGCCCGCGCAGGAACGCGCGCTTGAGGTCGGCGTTGTGCTCGAACCCGCCGGTCGCGATCACGACGTTCGGCGCGCGGACTTCCTTGCGTCCCTCGGGGGTCTCGAACACGACGCCGGCGACCTCGCCGTCCTCGATGATCAGCTCGACGCCACGGTGGCTGGTCTGCGGCTCGACGCCGCGGTCAAGACAGGCCTTCAGCAGGCGGCCTCCGAGCGCGAGACCCATCCCCCGTTCGTCGTTGTCGGCGCGTCGCTGCAGCTCCTCTGGGGTGAGCTCCTGCGGGATTGCCTGGCCGAGCGTCGTCTCGCCGATCGTGAGGTGGTAGCTCGGGTAGTACGGGGAGATGTGGACGCGGTCCCCCCATTCGCCCAGCTCGCCGTAGGGAAAGATCGCGGTTTCGAGCGACCGGCCGCCCTGCGGTAGTCCGCCCCGCTGTTCGGGGTGATAGTCCGGGAAGTCGGGGACGGCGCGGAACTTGACCGGCGTGCGCTCGTCCAGCCAGCGCACCATCTCGGGACCCACGTTGATGTAGGTCTCGGCCATCTCGTCGGTGATCGTGTCGTTTGACAGCGCCTTGAGGTAGTCGAGAGCTTTCTCGCGCGTGTCGCCCTTCTCCGGCGGTTCGTGCTGGTTGAGCGGGATCCAGATCATCCCGCCCGAGTAGACGGTGGTGCCGCCGATCGTCGCCCCTTTCTCGAACAGGCCGACGTTCGCGCCCAGCTCTGCTGCCGTCACGGCCGCCGTGAGCCCAGCGGCTCCGGTGCCCAACACGATGACGTCGAAATCGGCCATCTGTTCTCCTCTCGAACCCACACACGCACAATCGAATTCACTTCAAGTTGACCAACTTAGCAACCATCCCCCGTGAGTGTCAATGCGCATCCTCGATATGCGAACCGACGCGGTCGCTCATGACCGTAGCCTCAACCTCGGCCGCCCGTAAGGGCCTGGTGCTCAGCGCCGAAGACGTGTAGGGTTTCGAGTTGACTTCAATTTGAATTGGTGGCCTGCGTCCGGCCTGCCGCCAGCGCTCGACCCCGAAAGGAAGGTGCAGATGCCCGCAGGATCCCTCGAAGGCAAGGTCGCGATCGTCACTGGCGCAGCCATGGGGATGGGC
The DNA here is from genome assembly GCA_035693425.1 of Solirubrobacteraceae bacterium. GTDB lineage: Bacteria > Actinomycetota > Thermoleophilia > Solirubrobacterales > Solirubrobacteraceae > Palsa-465. The sequence continues at coordinate 2,581 of DASSGR010000192.1, read as the reverse complement.
GAGGCGACTGCGCGGGTGTTTGCAGCCGCCGGGGCGCACGTGCTCGTCAGCGACGTCAACGAAGAACTCGGTCAGGCGACCGTGGAGCGCATCGAGCGCGACGGCGGCTCCGCGTCCTTCTGCAGGACCGACGTCTCCCGCGCCGCGGACGCCGAGAATATGGTCCGCATCGCGGTGAAGCGCTACGGGCGGCTCGACTGCGCGGTCAACAACGCCGCGGTCACGCCCGACACGCATCCGATCGCCGAGCTCGACGAGCAGGAGTTCGACCGCATCCTCGCGGTCGACCTCAAGGGCGTCGCCCTCTGCCTGAAGTACGAGGTCGCGCAAATGCTCGAGCAGGGCGACGGCGGGGCGATTGTGAACATCGGCTCGGTGAGCTCGTTCAGGCCGCAGCCGAACAACGCGGCGTATACCGCCGCAAAGCACGGCGTGATCGGCCTCACGAAGGTGGCTTCGCTCGAGAACGCGCCGCTGGGGATCCGCGTCAACACTGTGGCCCCCGGAGCGATCGACACCCCGATGATCCGCGGGGCGCTAGCGACTGTCGGCATGACCGAAGCGGAATTCGCTCCGCTGATCAGCCTCCTGGGGCGCTTCGGGCAGCCCGAGGAGGTCGCCCAGGCAAGCCTCTGGCTGTGCTCAGACCAGTCCTCCTACGTCACGGGAGCGGTGCTCTCGGTCGACGCCGGCTACACCTCGCGCTGACCGCCGCCGCAGCCTGGATCCCTACCGGTGCTTGCGCCGCACAGTTTGCTGTGCAATATTGTCCGCTATGGCAGACAATGAGATGCCTCCGGAGCCCGAGGACGAGCAGGAACACCCTCTAGGGAAGTTCATCCGCCACCAGCGCGAGCTCAGCGAGCTCTCGATGCGGCAGTTCGCCGACATGGTCGGCATCTCCAACCCATATCTCTCGCAGATCGAACGCGGTCAGCGAGAGCCCTCGCGACGGGTGGTCGATGCGATCGCCCGATCGCTGCAGATGTCGGCTGATGCCCTGTATTCGCAGGCCGGGATCGATCCCGAGCCCAGGCGCAAGTCCCCGAGCGTGCGGGTAGCGCTGGAGGCCGACCCGGACCTGACGCCGCGGCAGCGACGCGCCTTGCTCGAAATCTACGAGAGCCTGCGCGACGCCAACCGCCGGCAAGGCGACGAGTAGCCGCTCCAGGCCGCAGGCCGGCGCTGGGCGACTATGCTAGCTGAGCAACTCGCTTGCATGCTTGCTTAGCTTGCGCTATCTTGCAAGCACTAGCTACTCTGACCGAAGGAACGGAAATGTCACCCCAAGCAACGAAGACCGACACCACGGAAGCCGCAGCCGAGCGCATTCGCGAACTGAACGAGCGGATCCTGGACTACGGGCGCAACGCCGGCCTCGCCTACCTCGAGGCCTACGAGTCCACACTGAAGACGTTCGCCGACTACCAGGAGCAGGTTGGCGGCTCGCTGCCGATCGAGTCGCTCGCCTCGCTCGCCCGCGCACAGGCCGCGTTTACGCGTGACGTGGTCACGGCGTACGCGCAGAACGCGCGCAATCTCCTGAAGTAGCGGGTCCACTCGCGTGGCCGCGTCGCGCGAATCGCCGCCGCGGCGGTGGATCGTGCGTACCTCTCCTCCGCGCGCTTTCCGCACGTGGCGGCGATTCGCGCGGCGCGGCTCGCACCAACAGCTTCGCTCGGCTGCATGAGCACGCAGCCGAGCAAGGTCGCAATCGCTGCGCGCAAGCGTCAATCTTGACCGAATGAAGCGTGACCGCGCGCTCCTCCTGCTGCGCCTGCTCGCTGGCGGGGTGTTCGTCGTCTTCGGCATCGGAAAGTTCGCCGACCACGGGTCCGAGCTCGCCTCGTTCAAGGCATACGGGCTGCCCGCGCCGGACGCGTTCGTCGTCATCGTCGGCCTGATCGAAGTGTTCGGGGGCTTGCTGCTGATCGCCGGCGTACTGACCAGGCCGGCGGCCCTGGTGTTGGCCGGCAACATGGTCGGCGCGATCATCGTGTCGGGCATCGCCAAGGGGGAGCTGATCAGCTTGACGCTCGCGCCCGTCGAGCTCGTGGCGATGCTGGTGCTGCTCTGGTACGGGCCGGGGGCTCACACGCTGAGCAGCGAGCTCAATCGTCGCCGGGTCCGTAGGTGAGTCCCAGCGATCGCGCTTTCGCCTCGGCCTCCCCGATGAGGTCGTCCGCACGGTCGTGTTGACGGATCGCTTTCAGGAACTCCCCGTGGTGGCGTAGGTCACGCACGACGAACGCGGGGGCGCCGGCGTGATCGTCGCGGCGCGCGGCTCGGCGAACAGCTCGTCCGCGGCAATCGCGTCGCCGCCCAGCACTCGAGCAGACGACTGTGCACACACCACCTAACCAAAGCGAGGACGAAATGCACGTCTCCATCTGGAAGTTCACCGGCGAGCCGGATGAGCTCACGCGCAGCTACGACGAGATGCTCGCGGAGTTCCCAACCGACCACTCCGCGTTCGTCAACGGCGCGCCCGCCGCGGTCACCGCGCAGCGCGTCGCGCTTTGTCGATCTCCGCTGCCGCGGTGATCAAACCGATGTGACTGAACGCCTGCGGGAAGTTGCC
>DASSGR010000191.1:0-2803 GCA_035693425.1 Solirubrobacteraceae bacterium | reverse complement strand
AGGGCGCCGGCGCGAATGCCATGTAGCGCGAGCGCCGTGGCGACCGGCGACGGACCGCCGTGCGCGCGCGAGCGCGCGCCGCCGGTCTCCCCGATCCGCTCGACGCACCACGCGACGGCCTGCGCCACCGCGTCGCCGGCGCGGGGCCTGGCTGCCAGCGCCTCGATCGCTCGAGCGGTCGCGTACTCGTCGTCATCCCACCAGTGGCCGCTCCAGGATCCGTCGGCGTTTTGCACGTCAAGCAGGTGGCGCGCGCTCGTTCCGTCGGGCTGGAGCACGGCCACCGCCGCGGTCACGCAAGTGTGCGCGGCGCACCACCCGGCGTAGCTGCCGTCCATCCGCAGGAACTCCGCGAGCTGATCGGCGGCGCCCTCCGGGTAGGTGTGGACCGCGCCGTTGGGATCGGTGAGGCTCGCAATGAAGGATCGCGCCTGCGCGAGACGATCCCCGTCACCGGCGTGAAGCGCAGCGGCCAACCGCAGCACCCAGGCAGTGGTGTCGGCGTCGGGCGGGAGCAGGGCGTGGTAACCCCAGCCCGTCCGGACCGCGTCCCGGCGGGCAAGCAGCCGTTCCAGCGAGTGACGTGCCGCATCCCGGGCGTCCGCGCGTCCTCCGGCGGCGAGCGCGGTCGCGATGTAGGCGCTGACCCACTCGTCGCTCGCATAGCCCGCGACGCGCCGCTCGACGTCGCGGGGTCGTCCGCGGTCGTAGAAGTCGCGCCAGAGGCCGCCCTGGTCACGTGCGTCCAGCAAGCGCTCGGTCGCTGCGTCGATCGCCGCGTCGGCCGTCGGCGCCGGCGCGAGCTCCGGCGCTCGATGCGGCGGGTCGGCCACCGGCCGCGCGCTCATGCGGACGTGGCCATAGCCGAAGTAGGCCTTGGCGCTCGGCGACAAGCCCGGCGTGCACGTGACCTTGATATGGCTGAGGCGGCGCTCGACGATGCCGAGCATGTCGGCTGGATAGGTCAAGCTTTGGACGATCAGGCCGTCGGGCCACCGATCGGGGAGATCCAGCGGAGTCAGCGCCGCTGGCCAGCCCAGCAGCGCCTGCGCCTTGGCCTCGGAACTGAGCCCAAGCTCGACCAGGCGCTCCAGCAGCGGCGGCCATCGCGGATCTACGCCCTGCTTCTGAGAGAAGAAGCATTCGAGCCCGATCCGCAGCACCTGCCCGTCGAGCACATCCAGGCAGACCACGAGGTCATCGCCGTGATCGAGCAGTGTCGCGGCCAGCGAGCACAGCTGCTCGCGGTCGCCAGCCCAGCCGAGTCGCTGCACGTGCGCGTCGAGCGCATGCAGCGGGATCGCGCTGAGGTGGATCCGCAGCGCCGCCGGTTGACGACCGAGCATCACGCCGACGTGGCTGATTCGGCCCGGCGCGTCGCATACGCCTGCGCACCGGCGCAATGCGGTTTCCGCATCGGCCGCGGCGCGATGCGGCAACAGCGTTCGGACGGTCGCTACGGACGCATCCAGGGACGCGCCGGCGTCTGACGAGTCGAGCACCGCGAACACAGACGGGGCGAGATCGGTCAGTTGCAGCTCGGGCTGGTCGAGAGCGCCGATGACGTCGGGCTCGACCCAGATCTCGGCGAGGCCGCCGGCTGCCAAGCCGTCCTCCAGGTGGCGCTCCGCGAGCCGTGTCACCGCGTCCCATCGCTCGTCGCGGTCAGACTCGGCGGCCAGGAACCGCAGCAGGGTCCGCAGGGCTTCATCATTCGGGAACGCCTGCTGAAGATCGACCTGCCCGTCGGCGTCGAGCCGGCACTCAAATCCGGCCTGATGAAACGGCGGCAGGGCACCAGCGATCGCACCAACCGATCGCTGCGCGTCGGGGCCGATCAGCTCCCCGGGCATCGCCGGAGCGACCAGTCGCAGCGAGTCGCTGAGGCGTGCGGTGCTCAGCCGCGGATCATCAACCAAGCTGCTCAAGATCGGACAGGATCGCGGCGACGGTGTCGGGCGCGGAGGCCAGATCCTCGGGACGCGTCAGCTCGCGGACCGGCACCGATTCCGCCACTTGCGCGATCTTCTGGAAATCGCGTCGGTGCGCGGCTGCGTCGAGCGCTGTCGCCATGTGGCGGTGGGCCATCAGCCGAGAGAGCGCTTCGGTCGGTCGCACGGGAGTGAGCGTCGGAGTAGCGCACTCGTCGTCCGGGGTCAACAGGTACACGACGTCGAGCGGCCACGTTGTGTTGTCGGCGACCGCGGTCGACTCGTCCACGTGGACATAGCGCTTCTGTGGGCGGCGCTCCTCGTGAATCCACATCGGGTCAAGTGCGGCATATGAGCCGACGAGCGAGGCGGCGGAATCCGGGCGCACGCGCAGCCGAGGAGCGCCCGAACGCACAGCCGGAGCGCTGTGATCCTGGCTCAGAACCGCTACGTCGTCGGCGATCAGCGCGCCGCCGTGCTTCACGAGACCGAGCGCGGTGGTCGACTTGCCGGCGCCGCTCGAACCCGCGATCGCCACCACCCGGCCCGCGACGTTTACCGTCGCGGCATGCAGGCAGGTGAAGCCGCGGTGCGCCAGCACGCAGGAGAACACCGGCCCGAGCAACAGCTCTGCGACTTCTTTGAACGCGATGCCGTCGGCGCGGGAAACCCACACCGAGTCGCCGCGCTCGTCGATCACGAACTCCGCCCACTCGGGCTCCAGCGCGTACCTAAGGCGCAGACAGCTCCCGTGTTCGGTGTAGGCCCGCCACATCGTGATCGGCGGGTCGGTCATCACCCACTCGAGATCCCGGGCGGTGAGCGTGCCCGGAGTCAGCGCTTCCACGGCGACGTCAACCGTCGAGCCAGTC
>DASSGR010000190.1:0-6299 GCA_035693425.1 Solirubrobacteraceae bacterium | reverse complement strand
CCGACGGCCCGCGAACTTACGGCGGTGAGGCGCAATTCTCACGGTTCTCTTACCGCCGACTGATTCTGTTTGCGGCGATGAACGACGATCGCAACCCCAGACTGGCTCCCGACGGCCGGTCCGACGCACGCCTGCGCCGCGACCAGGCGCTGCGCCGCGTCAGTCACATGCGCCGCTGGGTGATCGGCTCGAGCGCGGCACTCACCGCCGGCTTCGCCGTATTCGTCGCCGAGATCGCACACGGCAGGTCGTCCAGCGCGACCCCGCGCTCCAGTTCCGCCACGTCCCGACCCGTCTCGCAATCAGAGCCGGCGCTGCCGGCCGTGGCCAATCCTGGCGACCTCGGTCTTCAGAGCCCGGCTCAGGTCCCGCAGCCCTCGCCGAGTCCGGCTCAGTCGAGTCCGGCCCCGCAGTCTTCTGCTGCTCCGTCCGATTCGTCGGGCGGGGGCGGTGGTCCTGCCGTGTCCGGGGGCTCTTGAGCCGATCGGGTGATGAGATGGCGGGTCGCGAGCAGCATGCGCGCTTTCAGGCGTTTGGAAGCACAGCGGTAGTCGGGGTCACCGACCTGCGGCGGATGGCGGCCGCGCGAGCGGCCGTCACCGAGGTTGTCGAGGCGTTCGACCTCGCCTGCTCGCGCTTCCGCGACGACTCGGAGCTGTCGATGGTCAACGCCGCGGACGGCGAGATGGTGCCTGTCAGCCCGCTCCTGATCGAAACGGTCGCGGCGTCGCTGCGCGCGGCTCGCTTGACCGACGGCGACGTCGATCCCACCGTCGGCGAGGCCCTGATGGCGCTCGGGTACGACCGCGACTATGCGCTCGTCGGGGCCGCCGAGCCGCGCCGGATCCAGATCGTGCCGGTTCCCGGCTGGCGCACGATCAAGCTCGACCCCGAGGCCGGCACGATCCGCCTGGCACGCGGCGTGCGCCTCGACCTCGGCGCCGCCGCCAAGGCGCTGGCGGCCGACCGTGCGGCCGAGGCGGCCCGGCGCGCCGCGGGCTGCGGCGTACTGGTCTCGTTCGGCGGCGATATCGCGCTGTCGGGCCCGGTTCCGAACGGCGGGTGGCGGGTGCGGGTGACCGACGATCATCGCTCCGATCTCGACGTCCCCGGCCAGTGGATCACGCTTCAGTCCGGCGGACTGGCCACGTCGAGCACGACCGTGCGCAAGTGGGCGACCGACGACGGGTTTGCGCACCACCTGGTCGATCCGGCCACGGGTCGGCCGGCCGGTGGCATCTGGCGGACCGTGAGCGTGGCGGCGGGATCCTGCCTGGACGCGAACATCGCCAGCACTGCTTCGATCATCCGCGGCGAGCGCGCCGTCGGGTGGCTTCAGTCGCTGCGGCTGCCGAGCCGCCTTGTCACCGCCGGCGGGGTCGCCCGCCACGTCGCCGGGTGGCCCGAGGAAGGCGACGACCTGGCGTGAGCGCGCTCGTCCCCGCAGCCGCGGGCCCAAGCGCCTATTGGTATCTCGCTCGCGGCACAGGTGCGGTGGCGCTGCTGCTGCTGACCGGGAGCGTTGTGCTCGGCGTGCTGGGCTCCGTGCGGTTCGACGCGGGGCCCAGGTGGCCGCGGTTCACGATCGACGCGCTGCATCGCGATGTCTCGCTGCTGGTGATCGTGTTCCTGGTGCTCCACGTGGTCACGAGCGTGCTCGACAGCTTTGCTCCGATCTCGCTGCTTGACGCAGTGATCCCGTTCAGGGGCACGTATCGTCCCTTCTGGCTGGGTCTCGGCGCGCTGTCGTTCGACCTGCTGATCGCGCTGGTCGTCACCAGTCTGCTGCGCCGGCGTCTTGGTTACCGCTCGTGGCGGGCGATCCATTGGCTTGCGTACGCCAGCTGGCCCGTCGCGGTGTTCCACGGGCTGGGCACCGGCAGCGACTCGATGGCCTGGTGGATGCTCGCGCTGACCGGCGCGTGCGTCGCGGCGGTGCTGCTGGCGGTGTTCGCGAGGATCGCAACCACCGAACCGCAGGCTCCGGAGTGGCTCCGGCCCTCGGCGATCGCGGCATCCGCCGCGGTCGGAGCGGGCCTCATCGTGTTCGCCGTCGAAGGCCCGCTTCAGCACGGCTGGGCGCGCCGTTCCGGCACCCCGGCTTCGCTGCTCGCGCCGCATCGTGTCGCCTCGACAGTGACGGTCTCGACGGCGGGTCGAGCCGCCGGCCATGCGCCCCGGCCGTTCTCGGCGACGATCTCGGGGACGATCTCCCAGTCGGCGGTATCCGGCGGCGAGGTCGTCGATCTGGCGCTCAACTTCACCGGCGGTGAGCGGGGCATCCTGCGCGTGCGCCTGGCCGGCGCGCCCGAAGGCGGCGGCCTGTCGATGACCGGCAGTCAGGTCGACCTGACGGCGGTCGGCCTTCGCTCGGCGATGGCGGGCCAGATCGTCTCGCTCGACGGCTCGCAGTTCGACGCCCGCGTCAAGGACGGCTCCGGAGCGCAGCTGCTGCTGCGCGCCAACTTGAACATCGACGACCAGGGCGGCACGGTGACGGGCTCGCTGGTTGCGAGGCGGGCGTGAGCGCGCGCGAAGGTCATCACGGGCTGCCGCGCCTGCTTGCCGGGCTGGACTCGACCCCGGCAGCGATGACGCTGGGCGAGCACGAGGGCATCCATGGTCCGCTGCCGGCTGCGGGGCGCGGGCTGATCGACGAGATCGGCCGAAGCGGTCTGCGCGGCCGCGGCGGCGCCGACTTCCCGACCGCGGTCAAGCTCGACGCAGTCGCGCGGCGCCGGCGGGCCAGCGCGGTCGTCGTCAATGCCTCAGAGACCGAGCCGGCGAGCGCCAAGGACCGGCTGCTGATCTCGCGCCTGCCGCACCTGGTGCTCGACGGCGCCGTGCTCGCCGCCGAGGTGTGCGGCGCGCGCGAAGTGATCGTCAAGCTCGGACCCGGCATGTCGCCCGCGCCGGTCGAGGCCGCGATCGCCGTGCGCTCGGAGGGGCTCTCGATCGGGGTCTTTGCCGGCGCCGATGGCTACGTAACCGGCGAGGAGAGCGCGGTGATCAATGCTCTCAACGGCGGCCCCGCGATTCCTGTGTCGGTTCCGCCGCGCCCGTTCGAACGTGGATTCCGCGGGCGGCCGACACTGATCCAGAACCCTGAGACGCTCGCGCAGATGGCGCTGATCGCTCGGTTCGGCGCGGAGTGGTTCCGCGAGCTGGGCACCGAGGCCGATCCGGGATCGGCGCTGGTGACGATCTCGGGGGCGGTCGCCGCGCCCGGGGTCTACGAGCTCGCGTTCGGCACACCGATGACGGACCTGCTCGCGGCTGCCGGCGGTCCCACCGAGGGCCTGCGCGCGCTGCTGGTGGGCGGTTACTTCGGCACCTGGGTTGAGGTGGAGCGCGCGGTGAATCTGCGGTTGGCCCGCGAGGACCTGCGCTCGGTGGGATGCACCCTGGGTTCGGGCGTGCTGATCGCGTTGGGCGACTCGGCGTGTGGGCTGCACGAGAGCGCGCGCGTGATCGACTACCTGGCGCGTGAGTCGGCGGGCCAGTGCGGGCCGTGCGTGTACGGCCTGCGCGCGATCGCCGACGGGGTGGCTGCCATGGCGGCAGGCACCGCGTCGCGCGGCGAGCGCGAGCGGGTGCTGCGCTGGACGCGCGACGTGCGCGGCCGCGGTGCCTGCCACCACCCGGACGGCGCCGTGCGGTTTGTGCAGAGCGTGCTCGAGGTGTTCGACGAGGAGATCGAGGGGCACCTGAGCGCCCGGTGTCGGGCGCTGCCCGCCGGACTGCCGATCGGCGAGGACGTGGCGTTTGCGGCTGCGGGGGCGAGCGGTTCGCCTCCCTCTCGACGCGGGTCGCTGTGGCAATGAGCCAGCGGATCCGCGTCAACCCGATCGCCTGCGACGCCCACGGGCTGTGTGTCGAGCTGCTGCCCGAGCTGATCCGGCTCGACGACTGGGGCTATCCGATCATCGACGACTCGCGGGTGCCGCCGGAGCTGGTCGGTCTGGCGAAGATGGCGGCGGACGCGTGTCCGACGCTGGCGCTGGTGCTCGAGAAGGAGTAGCCGCGCGGGTCGATGCTGAGTATGTGGGCATATTGCCCACTTATTCAGCAGCCTGAGCCGTTCAGTTGCGCGGGCGGGCCGAGCTCCGCGGGCGCGTCGACGCTCGGCTCAACGAGCTGTAGCTGCCACCAGCCGACGTCGTGCCACGAGCCGAACTTCCAGGCGACGCGCTTGTAGACACCGACCGGGAGGAAGCCCATCGACTCGTGCAGGCCGACGCTGGCCTCATTGGGCAACGTGACGCCCGCGCAGGCCACGTACACGCCCTGGAACACGAGCAGGTCGAACAGCGCGGTGTAGAGCGCGCGGCCGATCCCACGCCGGAAGTAGGCGGGGGAGAGGTACACCGTCACGTCGGACGCCCAGCGATAGGCGGCGCGCTCCCGGTGCTCGCCCGCGTAGGCGTAGCCGGCGACCTCGCCGTCCTCCTCGGCGATCAGCCAGGGGTAGCGCTCGGTGATGCGGGTGATGCGATTGCCCATCTGCTCGGGGCTGGGCGGCGCCTCCTCGAGCGAGATCACCGTGTCGTTCACGTACGGCGCGTAGATGGCCGCGCATGCGGCGGCGTCGCGGGCCGGATCGCCATGTCTGATCCGCACCGCGCCAATGTAATGACCAGCCGCCGCCGGGTCATTGGCCGCCCGGCCCAAGCGGGCCGCCGGCGATCGCGCGCTCTCGGTACCGGAGCTGCCCGGGTCCCATCACCCGCAAGCTCTCGGGCATGACCGGTGTAAGCGACCGGCACCCGATGCCGAGCGCACGGAACTGAGCCTCGTCGAGCCGGCTCCAGCGGATCTCGAGGCGCTCGCGCAGCGACGGTCCCAGCAGGCCCACGCCGCCCAGCCACAACGCCCGCCGCGCGGGCATGCGGATGACGGGCCACAGCGCCCCCGAGATCGGCGCCGGAGGCGCCGGCGCGTTGCCCAGCGCGCGGAGCACCTGGTCGACGGCCTCGGTGTGCACGAGCTCGCGGCTGACGATCCGGTCGTAGTAGCGCAGAAAGCCGTCCCAGTCGTCGGGCAGGTCGCGGTAGCGCACGCCGATCAGGCGGCCGAGCTTGCGGTACTCGTCGTAGAACCGGTGCAACTCGGCGTCGCCGAGCGGAGTCCCGAATCGGGCGTGCCCTGCGGCATAGGCCATCAGCAGCGTGGCATGCACCCACGCATAGGCGTCGGGCTCGAGCGCGTGATAGCGCTGGCCGTCCTCTCGCAACCCGTGAATCCGCCGGTGCATGTCGCGCAGCCGGCGAGCCGCAGGCGCCGCCTCGCGCCCTCCGTATACGAGCAGGCTGACGTAGTCCAGCGTCCCCAACAGCCGCTTCCACGGATCGCGCTCGAAGTCCGAGAAGTCCTGCACGCCGGCGCCGACCGTCGGATGCGCCACCTGCAACAGCAGCGGATACAACATCACGACCCACAGCCGGGCATCGCTGGCGATACGCCAGGTGATTGACTCGGGTCCGACCAGCAGCTCCTGCACCTCATCGTCTGCTGGGAACAACGTCGACGTCAACCGAGCCTCACTGCTCACTTCTCGGAGTCCTTACCTTGCCATACACGACCAACGACCTGACCGACGAACAAATCGCGTTCGTCGAAGCCATCCGCGATTTCGCAAGGCGCGAGTGCGGGACGCGCGAGCAGCGCGAGGCGCTCACCGACCACGGTCGCGAGCCCCACAACCAGGAGCTGTACGAGCGCATCGCGGACCTGGGGTGGGTGGGGGTCTCGATTCCCGAGCAGTACGGCGGCAGCGGCGGCGGCCACGTCGACATGTGCCTGCTGTGCGAGGAGTTCGCGCGCGGCCAGATCCCGATGGGCTTCTTCCCGATCACGATGATGGCCGCGCGGCCGGTGCAGCGGTTTGCGACCGAGGAGCTCAAGCAGGAGATCCTGACCGGGATCGTGCGCGGGAACGTCGAGGCGATCGCGATGTCGGAGCCCGAGGCGGGCTCTGACGTGGGCAGCCTCACCTGCCGCGCCGAGCGCTCCAACGGCGGCTACGTGATCAACGGTCAGAAGACGTGGATCACCGGCGCGCACGCCGCGAGGCACATCCTGCTCGTGTGCCGCACGAGCCGCTCGGACGACAAGCACCACGGCCTGTCGATGATCTCGGTGCCGGCGGGCACCGACGGGATGGAGGTTCGCCCGATCGAGACGATGGGTGGCCGCGAGGTCAACGACATCTACTTCACCGACTGCCAGGTGGCCGCCGAGCGCCTGGTCGGACGCGAGGACCACGCGTGGACGCAGCTGATGGCCGGGCTCAACAACGA
>DASSGR010000189.1:0-31154 GCA_035693425.1 Solirubrobacteraceae bacterium | reverse complement strand
TTTGGTGAAGCATCTTCGCGAGGCCGGCGACGAGCCGGCCGCCCGTCGCCCCGAACGGATGACCCGCGCCCAGCGAGCCGCCGTGGACGTTCAGCTTGTCGCGGTCGATCGACCCCAGTGGGCCGTCTAGTCCCAGCCGGTCGCGGCAGTACTCCTCGTCCTCCCAGGCCTTCAGCGTGCACAGCACCTGCGACGCAAACGCCTCGTGGATCTCGTAGAAGTCGAAGTCGCCGAGGCCAAGCCCGGCCTTGTCGAGCATCCGCGGCATCGCGTAGGTGGGCGCCATCAGCAACCCCTCGCGCTTGTGGACGTGGTCGACCGCGGCGGTCTGGGCGTGGGTGATGTAGGCCTGCACGGGCAGCTCACGCTCGGCGGCCCACTCCTCGCTCGCCAGCAGCACGACCGAGGCGCCGTCTGACAGCGGCGTCGAGTTGCCGGCGGTCATCGTGCCCTGCTCGCCGCCGAACACCGGCTTGAGCTTGGCGAGCTTCTCCGTGCTCGAATCGGGACGCAGGTTCTGGTCGCGCTCGAGTCCCAGGTACGGCTTGACGAGGTCGTCGAGGAAGCCCTGGTCGTAGGCCGCCGCAAGCTTACGGTGGCTCTCGACCGCGAGCTCGTCCTGATCCTCACGTGTGATCTCCCACTCCTCGGCCATGATCGCCGCGTGCTCGCCCATCGACAGGCCGGTGCGTGGCTCGGCGTTGCGCGGAATCTCGGGCACGACGTGCTGCGGGCGGATCCGCGTCAGCGCCTTGGCGCGCTGGACGGGCGACTTGGCCCGATTGACCGACAGCAGCGTGGTCCGCAGGTTCTCGTTGAGCGCGAGTGGCGCGTCCGAGGTGGTGTCGACGCCGCCAGCGATGCCCGAGTCGATCTGCCCCAGCGCGATCTTGTTGGCCACCAGGATCGTGGCCTCAAGCCCAGTCCCACATGCCTGCTGGACGTCGTAGGCCGGCGTTTCGGGGGCAAGCTTTGAGCCCAGGACGCTCTCTCGCGTCAGGTTGAAGTCGCGGCTGTGCTTGAGGACGGCGCCCGCGGCGACCTCGCCCAGCGTGGCGCCGCGCAAGCGGAACTTGTCCGCCAGCGCGTCGAGCGTGGTGGTCAGCATGTCCTGATTGGAGGCCTGCGCGTACGGCCCGTTCTGTCGCGCAAATGGAATCCGGATGCCGCCGAGCACAGCGACTCGGCGGACGTTTGAGGTCATTTCAAACTGCTCCTAATCGCTTAGTTACAGTGGTGTAGCTTAGGGAGCGGGATCTGAACCCGTCGCGGTCCCGTCATACCCGGTCGCGGTGGTGAACGCACCACCAGCTGTCGCCCGCCGAACGGCCGCGGGGGCCAGCAGCCGCGCCGCCGCCGCCAGCCAGTAGGCCCGCGGCACGTAGCGCTCGGCCTTGCCACCGGGCCCGGCCTCGAAGATCGCCTCGGCGACCGTCTCGGGCTTGGCGAGGATCCAACGGGTGGCCGCCTTGGCCTTCAACTCCTTGGCGGGGAAGCCTTCGGTGGCGACGAACCCAGGCAGCACCACGCCCACGTGCACGCCGTTGGGACGTTCTTCGGCGTGGAGGGCGTCGTTCCAACCCACCAGCGCGAACTTGCTCGCGGAGTAGGCGCCCGAGTTGGGCCTGGACACGCGCGATGCCGTGCTCGCGACGTTGACGATGCTGACGCGCTGGGCGCTGTCACGTGCTGCGGTGGCGCGCAGCAGCGGCAGCAGTGCCTCGGTGAGCCGCACCGGCGCCTCGAAGTTGAGCTTCATGTGGCGCTCGACGTTGTCCCAGCCCACGTCGCCGAAGCGCCCGCGCCACGCGGCCCCGGCGTTGTTGACGAGCATGTGGAGCTCGCCGTGCCCGCGCTCGAGCGTTTCTCGAATTCGTCGCGGCGCGTCTGGATCCGTGACGTCGGTTGCGATCACCGTGGCGCCGCCGAGCCGTCGGGCGAGGTCGTTCAGCTGTTGCTCGCGCCGCGCGACCAGCACCAGCCGAGCGCCGGGTTCTCGCGCCAGCCTCCGGGCGGTCGCCTCGCCGATCCCGCTGGATGCTCCCGTGACGAGCGCTGTGAATGTGGTCGCCACGGTCTACTGGGTTCCTTGGCTCATGACCTCGTTGGGCTCGTAGCCGGAGAAGCTGACGCTGCGCGCGAATGGAAGCTTCTCCTTGACGATCACGCAATACGTGCGCCGGCGGTGGTCGCTTGGAACGCAAGTCCGGTAGATGCTGCCCTGCTGGATCACGAACGTGTCCGCCAGCTCGAGGTTGCGCCGGAACTCCGCCGGCGCGCGGTCGCCGATGTATGCCTGCGCGCGTTTGACCGCGTCGTACATCGTGTTGCGCTCGGATTGCAGTGTGGATCGGTGCACCAGTCCGGCGGTCAGCAGCGCTGCGGCGACCAGCGCGATTACGGTGGTCCCCGCATAGTCCCGCGCGACGATGCCGGGAAGGTCCCCGCGGGCGCGCCTGAGTGCCGCCCCAAGCGGGCGCGACAGCAGGACGACCGCGATCAGGTTGAGCACGAGCGCTACCAGTCCGGCGCTGACAACCGTCTGACCGTCGCCCAGCGGCGGAAGCAGGTGCCCGACGACCGCGTCGGCGATCGTGAGCGCTGCGAACGCCGGCCAAAGCCAAGCGCCGCGCCGCCTCCAGCGAGCCCGGTGGAGCCAGGCGCTGTCCATGAAATAAGGGTAAACCCGGCCTCTTGGTGCGGTCGTTACGCGCGGTCCTTGGACTAAGCTAGACGCAGCCCGATCGAGGGGCCGAACCGGAGATCCCGGCGCGGCTTTAGGAGAGGGTCGGACGGAGATCCCGGGCCGGCCCACGAACGAAAGGGAAGCAACTAGATGGCAACCCACATGGCTGAGCCGGCGGCAGGCGGAACCGAAGCCTCAACCGAGCATCTGACGCTCGAGGACCGGATCTGGCTGCTGCGCGCGATGCTGCTGATGCGCGGGCTCGAGGAACGGGCCATGACTCTGTACCGGCAGGGCAAGGTTCCCGGCTCCTTCTACGACGGATACGGACAGGAGGCGGTGTCGGCCGGCGCCGCGTTCGCGATGGCTCCCGAGGACCGGCTGTGCATCCTGCATCGCGACCTCGCCGCGCACATCATCCGCGGCGTCACGCCTGAGCGGATCCTCGCCCAGTACATGGGCCGGGCCGCCGGCATCACCGCGGGGCGCGACGGCAACGTGCACTTCGGCGACCGCAACCTCGGCTGCGTCGGCATGGTTTCGATGCTGCCCGACATGATGCTGATCGCGACCGGCATGGCGATGGCATTCAAGCTGCGCGGCGAGCCGCGCTGTGCGCTGACCTGGTTCGGCGACGGGTCGACCTCCCGGGGCGATTTCCACGAGGCCATGAACTGGGCCGGCGTGCAGAAGCTTCCGGTGGTGTTCGTGCTCGAGAACAACCAGTACGCCTACTCGACGCCGCTCGACAAGCAGTTTGCGGTAGACCCGGTCGAGCGCGCGGCGGCATATGGGTTCGCGGGTGTGACCGTCGACGGCAACGACGCCGAGGCCATGTTCGAGGCCACGCGAGCGGCGCGCGAGCGCGCCATCGGCGGCGGCGGGCCGACCCTGATCGAGGCCGTGACGATGCGTATGCATGGTCACGCGGCGCACGACGACATGAAGTACGTGCCCAAGGAGCAGGTCGAGGAGTGGCGCAAGCGCGATCCGGTCGATCGACAGGAGAAGCGCCTGGGCGACCTCGGTGTCGACATCGAGGCGCTGCGCGCCGAGGTTCGCGCCGAGATCGACGCGGCGGCCGAAACGGCGCTTTCGTCTCCTATGCCCGACCCTGCTGATGTGGTCGAGGGCGTGTTCTGCGACGGCGACGCGGAGCCGTTGGGCGACGGTGTCGCTCGCTGGAGCGGGTTCGCTTCCAGGGCGGTGGCGTAATGGCGACGCTCACTTACCTGCAAGCGATCTCCGCGGCGCTGCGCGACGAGCTCCGTGCCGACGAGCGGGTGCTCATGATGGGCGAGGACATCGGCGTGTTCGGTGGCGCCTTCAAGGTCACCGACGGGTTCATCGACGAGTTCGGACCTGACCGTGTGATGGACACGCCACTGGCGGAGTCGGGGATCATCGGCACCGCGATCGGCGCGGCCGTGGTCGGCATGCGACCGGTCTGCGAGATGCAGTTCGCCGACTTCATCTCGTGCGGTTTCGACCAGCTCGTCAACGTGGCCGGCAAGATGCATTACCGCCAGGGTCTGGCCGTGCCGATCACGGTGCGCCTGCCGTCCGGCGGAGGGTTCTCCGGCGGTCCGTTCCACTCCCAGAACCCCGAGGCGTGGTTCATGCACTCGCCCGGGATCAAGGTCGTCGCGCCGTCGACGGCGGAGGATGCGAAGGGGTTGCTGCATGCGGCCATCCGCGATCCGAACCCCGTGTGCTTCATGGAGCACAAGCACCTGTACCGGCGGATCAAGGGTGAGGTGCCGGAGGGAGTGTTCGAAACGCCGATGAAGGCCCGCGTAGCTCGCTCGGGCGATGAGCTGGTCGTGATCGCGTACGGCGCGATGGTGCACACCGCACTGGAGGCGACCGAGGACATCGACGGCGCCTCGATCGAGGTGCTCGATCTGCGTTCGCTGGTGCCGTTGGATTCGGACGCGATCCTGGATTCGGTTGCGCGGTGCTCGAAGGTGGTGATCGTCGACGAGGCCAATCAGATGTGCGCTGCGGGCGCCCAGGTCGCTGCGTTGATCGCCGAGAAGGGCTTCGAGGACCTCGACGGACCCGTGATACGCGTAGCCACGCCCGACGTCCCGATCCCGTTCTCGCCGCCGCTGGAGCAGGCGGTGCTTCCGTCCGTCGAGCGCGTAAAGGAGGCGTGCCGTGACCTCCTCGCGTACTGAAGCTGCCTTGGTTGATGTGACGATGCCCCAGATGGGGGTGTCTGTCGCCGAGGGCACGGTCGTTGCCTGGCGGGTCGAGGTCGGCGACCGGATCGGCGCCGATCAGCCGATCTGCGACATCTCGACCGACAAGATCGACACCGAGGTCCCGGCACCCGTCGACGGCGTGGTGGCGGAGATCCTGGTGGCGATCGACGAGACCGTGACCGTCGGGACGGTGCTGGCACGGATCGCCGTCGGAAGCGGATCGGCTGGCGAAGCCGCACCGACCTCCGCACCCGTCGCCCCTGCCGCTACTGCCGCTGCCGCTACTGCACCCGTCACCGATGCACCGGAATCCGGGGCGACGAACGGGGCGCGCAACGGCGCGGCCGGCACCGCGCCGGTCGCGGGCGACCTGCGCCGCTACTCCCCGGTCGTACAGCGCATCGCCGCCGAGCACGGCATCGACCTCTCGCAGGTGCAGGGCACGGGACGCGGTGGACGCGTGCGCAAGCAGGACGTGCTCGCGTTCGTCGAGGACGGCGGGGCCGCCGGGGCCGCGCCCGCTGTCGAGGAGCCGCCGCTGCACATCGAGAGCCCGTACCGGCCGGATCCGGTGCCGGCCGCTGCGCCCGCAGCCGCACCGGCCGCGGCGATCCAGGGCGGACAGCTCTCGCGGATGCGCCGCCAGATCGGCGAGCACATGAAGCGCTCGCTCGAGACCGCCGCGACGTGCACGACCTGGATCGAGGTCGACATGTCCCGCGTCGAGGCCGCTCGAAAGCGGCTTGGGGTCACGGGACTCGCGTTCGTGTCCCGGGCGGTGATCGATGCGTTGCGCGAGCACCCGGCGTTGAACGCCACGATGGAGGGCGAGCAGTACGAGGTCCATCACGATGTGAACCTGGGAATCGCGGTGTCGCTCGGCGATGACGGCCTGATCGTGCCCGTGATCCATGGCGCGCATGAGCTGTCGGTCGAGGGCCTGGCTGCTCGTGTCAAAGACCTGGCACGGCGGGCCCGGTCCCGTGAGCTCAAGCCCGACGAGGTCCGCGGCGGCACCTTCACGATCACCAACCCGGGCCAATATGGGTCGATCATGGCCACGCCGATCATCAATCAGCCGCAGGTCGCGATCCTCGACTTCGAGGCGGTCATCAAGCGCCCGGTGGTGGTCACCGACGCCGACGGCAACGACTCGATCGCGATCCGGCCGATCACGATCCTCGGTCTGAGCTGGGATCACCGTGCCTTGGACGGCGCGCTGTCGGCTCAGTTCCTGGGGACCGTCAAGCGGCACCTCGAGGGGGCGGTCGGCGGGTGACGCCGGAGCTCTGGGTCTGCCACCTCGGGGTGGTCGACTACCGCGACGGGCTCGCGCTGCAGGAGCGGATCTGCGCGGCCCGTCAGCGCGATGAGGTGCCCGACGTGTTGTTGCTGCTCGAGCATCCGCCCGTGTACACCCGCGGTCGCCGGTCGGGGCCGGACGAGCTGCCGATGGGCGAGGACTGGTACCGGATGCAGGGGTTCGACATCGTCCAGACCGACCGTGGCGGCAAGCTCACTTACCACGGTCCGGGGCAGCTGGTGGGCTATCCGATCGTCCGCGTCGACGACGTGATCACGTACCTGCGTACGCTCGAGGACGCCCTGGTCGCGGCTCTGGCCGAAGAGGGCGTGTCCGCTCGGGGCCGGGTCGCGGACGGGCCAGATTACACCGGCGTGTGGGTTGAGGACCGGAAGATCGCGTCGATCGGAGTCCACCTGTCCCGGGGCGTGACGACCCACGGGTTCGCGATCAACATCGAGAACGACCTGCAGCCGTTCGAGTGGGTCGTGGCCTGCGGCCTACAGGGTGTCCGGATGACGTCGCTGATCAAGGAGAGCGGACGGCTTGCGGGCCAGATGCGGTGCTTCCGCAAGCGCGCCGCCTACGAGGTTGCGCAGGCGTTGGGGCGGCGGCAGCGACTGGTCAGCCTGGCGCGGCTCGAGTCCGCCTGCGGGGTTCTAGCGACTCAGTAGCTGGGCAATCCGGTTTGTGACCTCCTCCGGGCGCTGCTTGAGCTGGCGCCACGTGATCCGGATCACGGTCCACCCGGCGACGATCAGCCGCTGGTCGCGCAGGCGATCCTGCTCGAAGGCCTGCCGGGTGTGGTGGGTGCCGTGGCCGTCCGTTTCGACGATCACCCGCTGCTCGCGCCAGACGAAGTCCACGCGGATCGCTGTGGGATCGTGGTCGCCCGGGTCGATCCAGGCGTTGACCTCGGGGATCGGCAGGCCGGCTCGCCGGCAGGCGGCGAGCAACGCCTCCTCGAGCTCGCTCCAGGTCGGTGTCGATCCGATGTAGTGCTCGTCGAGGACTGTGCGGAGTCGCTTGGCGGCTGGACGGGCCTTGTTGTGCTCGATCTGGTCGAGGAGGGCGTAGACGTCCAGCAGCCGCAGGATCTCGGCCTGGTCGAGCGCTCGCTCGAGCGGGCGGCGTCCGACTACCTGAGCCAGGTCGAGGATGGTGCGGGCGACCGTCGTGCAGGGGATGCCGTCGACGATGGTGACGTCTCCGGGGGTGAGCGTCGTCGAGCGGTGGACGTCGACGCCGGCGTGCTTGCGATGGGAGCGGCCTCTGACGGTGACATCGATCTTGGCCTGGGCGGTGCCTCGGATCTCGTATAAGGCCGCCGCGCACCTGTAAGAGAGCACTGCATCCGGGCCGCAAGCGAGGACCGCGGCCATGTAGCGGCCGTTGCGTCCGAGGAGAGTCAACGGCGCCAATGAGTAGACCGACTGATGGATGCGGTGCAAACGCCTCGAAGCCACACGGTCCCTGGCGGCGCTCGCCGACAGTCCAAGCTCGGCGAGCTGATCGAGGCAGAAGACGCCGTACTGCCGGACGGCCAGGGCCGCCAGCGCCTCATCCAACCGAGGCTGGCTGAGAAACGTCGATATATGACGCGTTTCTCGCCCCACGTCTGTTAAGAGCGGCGAAACATGGTGGATTCACCCCCCGAGCCCGGGATGCCCGTGAGCTAGCCTTGATTGCGTGGCTACGCGCGCGAGATCGAATCCAGGGGGGATCGCCGATGTGCTCACGGTCCTCGGCCCCGAGGTGCAGCCGCACAAAGCCCGCAAGCCGCCCTGGTTCAAGGTGCCCGCGCCCGGCGGCCCGCGTTATCGCGAGCTGCACAGCCTGATCAAGTCCGAGAACCTGCACACGGTCTGCCAGGAGGCGGCGTGCCCGAACATCGGCGAGTGCTGGCAGCGCGGCACCGCCACGTTCATGATCCTCGGCGACACCTGTACGCGCCGCTGCGGCTTCTGCAACGTCAAGACCGGAAAGCCGACGTGGAACGACCCGCTCGAGCCCGCGCGGGTCGCTAGATCCGTAGCCAGGATGGGGCTGCGGCACGCGGTGATCACGAGCGTCGATCGCGACGACCTCCCCGACTACGGCGCGTCCGCGTTTGTGGGGGTCATCCGGCAGATCCGGCGCCAGGCGCCGCGCTGCAAGGTTGAGGTGCTGACGCCCGACTTCCGCGGCGAGGAGATGCCGTTGGCCAAGGTCGTCGCCGAAAAACCCGACGTGTTCAACCACAACGTGGAGGTCGTTCCGCGCCTTTACCCGCTGGCGCGCCGAGGCTCGAAGTTCGAGCGCTCCTGCCGGGTCCTGCGCAACGCCAAGGAGCTCGCGGGCGACGAGGTCGTGACGAAGTCGGGCCTGATGGTCGGGCTCGGAGAGAGCTTCGACGAGATGGTCGACGCGCTCGGAACGCTGCGCGAGCACCACGTCCAGGTGCTGACGGTCGGCCAGTATCTGCGCCCGACCGAGGACCACCTGCCGATCGTTCGCTACTGGCACCCCGACGAGTTCAAGGCGCTCGAGGAGGCCGCGTACCAGCTTGGCTTCGAGCACGTCGCGGCCGGCCCGCTCGTGCGCTCGAGCTACCACGCCGACCAGCACGTCCCTCAGGACGAGCCCGGCATAGGACCGCTCGCCCAGGAGGTCGTGAACGCATGACGCGCCGGCGCCGCATCGCGATCGCGGCCGCGATAGTGGCGATCGCGGCGGTGCTGATCGGCGCGCCCGACGCGTTCGCGGCGGCCGGGGGCGGCTCGCACAGCTTCGGCGGCGGCGGTGGTGAGGGCGGCGGCGGCGGCGGTTTCGGCGGCGGCGGCGGCGGAGGCCGCGGCGTCGGCATCTACATCCTGTTTCAGATCCTGATCCGGATCGCGGTCCTCGGCCACGGCCTCGGCGCGCTGGTCCTGATCGGGCTCGCGCTCGTCTGGTTCACGTTCACCCGGATGACGCCGCGGACACGGGGATTCTGGTCGGCGCGGCAGCGCGCCGGACGCGCCGCCCGCTCGAGCACCGCGCGCCGGGAGCGCCGTGTGCAGCTCGCGGCAGCGGAGGCCGCCGAGGACGAACCGGCGTTCGCGCCAGACGTGGTGAAGCCAGCCGCGGCCAGCCTGTTCATGCAGATCCAGACGGCCTGGGACGCGGGCAACCGCACAGCGCTGCAAAAACTCGTCGCGCCCGAGCTGCTGACCGAGTGGGAGCACCGGCTCGACGATTTCCAGAGCAGAGGCTGGCGCAACCGGGTCCAGCCGCTCGAACCGCCGAACGTCGAGTACGTCGGCCTAACCAACCGCGGCGGAGATCACGACGACCGCGTCGTCGTGCGGATCGAGGCGAAGCTTCGCGACTACGTCGTCGACCGCAACGGCAAGCACATCAAGAGCGAGGGACAGCTCTCAGAGACCCGGCGCCTGCGTGAGTTCTGGACCCTGCGTCGGCGCGGCGAACGCTGGATCCTCGCGTCCATCGAGCAGGGGGCCGAGGGCGCCCACGCGCTAAACGACGAGCTCGTCGCCTCGCCGTGGGCCGACGAGCAGGCGATGCGCGACGAGGCGCTGGTCGAGGGCGCCGTCGCCGACGCTGTCCCCGAGGGAACGAGCGTCGCCGAAGTGGCTGACCTCCAGTTCGAAGGCGACGCGCGCGCCGCTGCGCTTGACCTCAGCCTCGCGGACGGCCGCTTTGCTCCCGACGTCCTCGAGGTAGCGGCGCGGCGAGCGGTGGCCGCGTGGGCAGAGGCCGTCGACGGGAGTGACGCGAGCCTCAAGGCGATCGCGCACCCCGAAGCGGCAACACAGCTACTGCACCCAGGCGATCCCAGTGGCGGCACTCGGCTGGTCGTGCGCGGTCCGCGCGTCAAGCAGATCCGGATCGTCGCGCTCGATGCGGCCGCCACGCCTCCGACGATGACGATCGAGGTCGACGTGGTCGGCCGGCGCTACATCGAGAATCGCCGCACGACCGAGGTGCTGGCGGGCAGCCAGTCACGCGAGACGAGCTTCACCGAGCACTGGACGTTCGCGCTGGACGGTCCCGCCCAGCAGCCGTGGCGCATCGCCGCCACCGGCGCGCCGCTCGCCAGGGCCTAGGTTCAGCGAGTACCGGTCGCCCGCGACCGCCGACCGCCCTACTCTCAAGCCGGGCAGCAAGTGATCCCGCTGAAGGACAACATCCCGACGGACCGCTTCCCGTTCGTCACGGTCGCGCTGATCGTCGCGAACATCGTGGTGTATCTGCTCGCGATCCGCCACGGCGGGACGTTCTTCGGCGGCCCGGACAATCACGAGGTCGTCAAGTACGGGGCGATTCCGTACTCGCTGACGCACTCGGGGGCGCCTTGCGGGGAGTTCGCTCAGCAGACGACCGCCGGATTCGAGCCGATCGGAGTCTTCTGCAACGGCCAGACCCTCCCCGACGGGACCGTCGCCCACATCAGCTCGGTCGGGACGCTCCCGGCGTGGCAGACCGTCTTCACCGCGATGTTCATGCACGCATCGTTCCTGCACATCGCGGGCAATATGTTGTTTCTCTGGATCTTCGGCAACAACGTCGAGGACTCGATGGGACCGGTCAAATACATCTTCTTCTACCTGCTGGGCGGGATCGCGGCGCTTGCGCTGCAGGTGGCGGTTGACCCCACCTCGACCGCTCCCACGATCGGCGCATCCGGGGCGATCGCGGCGGTGCTGGGCGGCTACATCGTCCTGTATCCACGGGCCCGAGTGCTGACGCTCGTGTTCATCATCCTGTTCTTCACGGTCATCGAGTTGCCGGCCTGGGTGATGCTCGGGATCTGGTTCTTGCAGCAGGCGATATTCGGTGCTGTGGGGCTCACCACCCCGACAGGCGGAGGCGGCGGGGTCGCCTACTTCGCCCACATCGGCGGCTTCGCGTTCGGCGGCCTTGCGATCAGAGCGCTCGCCACGAAGCGCAAACAGGTACCGCCGCCGTATTCAGTTCCTTGATCGCGTGCGCATCTTCGTCTTCACGATCGCCTTCGTATTCATCGCTGCCCTCGGCGTCGGCACGGTGCTGGACATACAGCGCAACGGGGTCACCGTGATCAGCGTGGTCGCGGTGGTGGTGTTCGGGGTAATCATGATCGGGGTCGTGGGAGCCCTCGGCTCCGGCCCTCGCCGGTGAGCCAGCGGCTGCGCATACTCGAGCCGGGCCGCGGCCGAAGGCGACGCCGCCGCCGGTGGCCACGGCCGGTCGGCTTCGTGCTGCTCGTCGCGGGAATCGGCATCGCCGCGCTGCTGGTACTGATGTCCTCGCGAGCGTCCGGACCGGCCACCGTCCATGCCACGACGAACCCCGTCGCGCCTCGGGCGGCCCACCGTCCTGCGCCGCGCACCGATTACGGGATCAAGCTCGCTCCTGCTCGCGAGCAGGTTCGCCTCAACCCCAAGCACTTACGCAGCGGCCTCCTGTTCGACGTCCATACCGGAGCGGTTCTGTGGGAGCGGTCGCCGGGACGCGAGCTGCCGATCGCGAGCCTGACGAAGATGATGACCGCGCTCGTGACCGTCGCCCACTCCGAGCCGACCGATCGGGTGCTGATCACGCGGGAGGCAACCCGCTTCACCGGCTCCGGCGTCGGGCTGCTGCCGCGAGGAAAGCACGTGTTGGAGCGAGCCCTGCTCTACGGCCTCCTGCTGCCGTCGGGCAACGACGCCGCGGTTGCGCTGAGCCAGCATGTCGCAGGTACGCAGGCTGGCTTCGTGGCCAAGATGAACGCGCAAGCGCACGCCATGGGGCTTAGTTGCACCCACTTCTCGACCGTCTCGGGTGTCGTGGACCAGGGCAACCACTCGTGCGCCAGCGACCTGGCGCTGCTGGCGCGGGCGGTGCTCGCAAACCACCTGCTGGCGAAGATCGTGGCCTCGCGCAGCGCGATCCTCCCCTTTCCGATCAAGGGCGGCAAGCTCTATCTCTACAACAACAATCCGCTGCTGCTCACGCGCTATCCCGGCGCAAACGGCGTCAAGACGGGGTACACGAGCGCATCGGGGCCGTGCTTGGTCGCGACCGCCCAGCGTGGACGAGCGTGGCTGGGGGTGGTACTGCTGCACTCGATCAACACCACGGGTCAAGCCGAGCAGCTGCTGAATGCCGGCTTCGCGAAGCTGCGGAGCTAGGCCCGCAACCCCGCGACGGCCGCCGCCAGAAACCTGCGTGGGACACCGTCAAAGCGGGCATCCTGAAGAGCAGGCCAAGTACCAGTTTCACGAAAGGCGCCGATGTCTCCCGTTAGTTATCAAACGATCAAGCTCAGCAAGGGCAAGCACTCCTCCGCCGACGACGGTGCTTGCGTGATGGAGCTCGCCTCGATGCTCGCCGGCGAGCCGTTCACCGACCACCCCGCATCGGTGTGCCCAGTGATCGGATCGTTCATGCGCGCGTACAACGACTCGGTCGACGACCGCCGCCGGCAGGACCTGTACGCGTACGCATCGATGGTCGTGGGCAGCCGCACCTCCGCCGACCTCCAGCGCACGCGCGCCGAGTTCCTCACCGCCTGGGCACAGCAGTTTCGCCGCGGCCGGTGGACGCGCCGGCTGGTGCCGGAGCGCCTGCGCACTTTGACCCGGCACCGGAACCCCTCGCTCGAGTCGGTGGGCACCCACGCCGTGCACGCGATCACCAGGCACAGCGACGCGACGCACGCCGCCGTGCTCGAGGCGATCGACCAGCTGCTTTCGATCGGCGCCGGGCGCCGGCCGGCTCCCGCGTTCGCGCCAGATCGGCGAGCGCGCCCGAGAGTCCCCACCGCCTGACGGCCTCTGGTCGAACGCAGGCTCCAACTGCCCGGGCTCTTGAGCAGCCGGGCGCTTCGCCCGAACGGCGAGGGTTGGGCCGGCTTTTTACAAAGCAGGGAGGTTGGGTGAGTCTTGGAAAGCAGATACGGGAATAACCAATTTGTGTCCATCTTCGAGCACCCAACCAGCGAGACCAGCCAGGTGCTGGTCGACGACGCGGAGCTGGGGCAGCATCTGCACGGGGAGCGCCTCGCGGCGGCCGTGCGCGAGTGCACCGCGCGGACGATCCATCTGCCCGCCGGACCGTGGACGCCACCCGAGCAGTTCGACAACATGCGCTTCGGGATCGGCCTGCTGCTCCTCGATGGGCTCGTTGTGCGACGGGTCGGGGTCGCGGGGCGGTTCGGCGCTGAGCTGCTCGGCGATGGTGACCTGCTGCGCCCGTGGCATCAGGACGACGGCAGCACCACGCTGCCGCGGACGGGCAAGTGGCGCGCGCTTCGCCCGAGCCGGCTGGCGCTGCTCGACAGCGACTTCTCGCTTCGGGTGACGCGGTATCCCGAGGTCATGTCCACGCTGTTCGGCCGCGCCCTGAGGCGGTCGCGGCATATTGCCGTGAACATGGCGATCGTGCAGCAGCCGCGAATCGACCTGCGCCTGCACATGTTGTTCTGGGAACTGGCCGATCGCTGGGGCACGGTGCGCCAGGACGGCGTGCACGTGCCCCTTTACCTGACGCACTCGACGCTGGCCGATCTGGTGGCCGCGCGACGCCCGACGGTGACGAAGGCGCTGGGCGAGCTGGCCGAGCGATCCACGGTCATGTGGACGGGCGAGGACTGGCTGCTGCCCGGCGATCCGCCCGCCGAGCTTCACGCCGTCGGGGCCGTCTCGTTGCCCGCCGGCGCGCCGTAGGCCGAACCACGCGAACGACCGCGTAGGCTTGCACTCAGGTGGTCGCGTCCGCTCAAAGCTCCCCCCGCAAGTCCCACGCGCTGCAGCTGTTCTCCGGTCTGCCCGGTCGATACGACCGAATGGGCGCGGTCATGAGCTTCGGCCAGGATCCCCGCTGGCGGCGTGCGCTCGTCGCCGGAATCAACCCGGGTCCACACCAGCGGGTGCTCGACGTGGCGGCCGGGACGGGCCTGGTCACGGCCGAGCTAGTACGCCACGGCGCGGGTGAGGTGGTGGCGCTCGACCAGAGCGAGCAGATGCTCGCCGGTGCCCAGGCCCGGGCCGCGCGAGATCCGGCGGTCGCGCGGCGGGTCACATTCGTGCGAGGCGAGGCCGAACGGCTTCCGTTCGCCGACGGTCACTTCGACGCGCTGTCGTTCACCTACCTGCTGCGCTACGTCGATGATCGCGCCGCGACGATGCGCGAGCTCGCGCGCGTGGTGCGACCTGGCGGTCGCATCGGAATGCTCGAGTTCGGCGTGCCGAGCCAGCCGTTGCTGCGCGGCGCGTGGCGCGCATACACGCGCGTCGGCCTACCCGCAATCGGAAGGCTGGCCTCGCCGGCGTGGTACGAGGTCGGGCGCTTCCTTGGTCCCAGCATCGAGGGCTTCGCGGCCCAGGCGCCGGATCTGCCCGCGGTCTGGCGCGCGGCCGGGATCGCCGACGTCCGCGAGCGGCGCATGAGCTTCGGCGCAGGACTGCTGATGTGGGGGGTGAGAGATGGCAACGGCACCGCGTGAGCTTGATCGGCCCGCGTTTTACGCGCTGTCCTCCGGAGGCTGGCGCGACCTCGTCACGATCCTGCATCCGCCCTACACCCTTTGGCACCTCAGCTACGTCGCGCTCGGCGCGGCGGCCGCGACGACGATCCACGCCGACCGCCTCCTGGCCGCCCTCGCGGCGTTCTTCCTGGCCGTCGGGATCAGCGCGCACGCGCTGGACGAGCTGCGGGGCCGCCCCCTGAACACCAAGCTCAGCCGCACAGCCTTGATCGTGCTGGCGGCTGCCGGGCTCGCGGGAGCGGTGGCGATCGGAGTCGTCGGGATCGTCGTGGTCTCGCCGCTGCTCATCCCGCTCGTGCTCGTCGGAGCGTTCATCGTTCCCGCCTACAACCTCGAGCTTTGGGGCGGGCGATTTCACAACGACGCGTGGTTTGCCCTCGCGTGGGGCGGCTTCCCCGCGTTCACCGGCTACTTCGTCAACGCGCTCGCGATCCGGCCGGCGGGCATCCTCGTTGCCGCGGCCTGCTGCATGCTCAGCGCAGCCCAGCGTCGGCTGAGCACCCCGGCTCGGGAGCTTCGCCGCCGCACCGCGTCGGTGCAGGGTCAGCAGCGGCTCAACGACGGCCGCGTGATACAGCTCACCAAGCAGCGGCTGGCCGATCCGCTAGAGGGCGCGCTGTCGGCGCTGTGGCTGGCGCTCGTGCTCATGGCGATCGGCCTCGTGGCCGTCCGCGTGTGAGTGTGCAAAGCTTCCCGCGCTTTGGCCAACGTTGTCGGACAGCGAGTGCGCCGCCGGGAAGACCCGCGGTTCCTGCGAGGGCAGGGCCAGTACGTGGACGACCTGCCGCTGGAAGGAGCGCTGCACGTCAACTTCGTGCGCTCTCCGTGGGCACACGCCAAGGTCACCGGGATCGACGCTTCCGCGGCTCGCGAGGTGCCCGGCACCCAGGTGTTCACCGCCGCTGACGTCGAGCTGACGGTCAATCCGCAGCCGCCGTTCCTGGGGATCAACGAGGGGATGTTCCGCCCGTTCCTGGCGTCCGACACGGTTCGCTTCGTGGGCGACATCGTCGCGGTCGTCCTGAGCGAGACCCGCGCCGGCGCCGTCGACGCCGCGGAACTCGTCGAGATCGACTACGAGGCACTGCCGGTCGTGACCGACATCACCGAGTCGGCGCGCGACGAGGTCTTGCTGTTCCCGGAGGTGGGCACCAACACGTGCGTGTACCGCCCGCTCGAGGCGACCGACTTGTTCGCCTCCTGCGAGGTGACGACAAGTGGCACCGTGATCAGCCCGAGGCTGGCGGCATGTCCGCTCGAGCCACGGGCCAGCGCCGCCATCGCCGACGACGACGGCCGTATCACGATGTGGCTGTCGACGCAGACGCCCCACCAGGACAAGATGGGACTGTCAATGCTCCTCGGGCTCGAGCAGGATCAGGTCCGCGTCGTGGCACCTGACGTCGGCGGCGGCTTCGGCGGCAAGGGCCTGGGCGTCGAGGACGTGCTGATCGCCTACCTCGCGCGCAAGACCGGCCGGCCGCTTCGCTGGACCGAGACGCGCAGCGAGAACCTGGTCGCGATGCACCACGGCCGCGCGCAGCGGATCGACTTCGAGATCGGCGGCAAGCGCGACGGGACGGTGGAGGCGCTGCGCTGGCGGATCCTCCAGGACGCAGGCGCATATCCCGGCCTGGGCGCGTTCCTGCCCAACCTCACCGCGATGATGGCCAGCGGCGTCTACCGGATCCCGAACATCGAGATCGAGGTCAGAGCTGTCGTAACCAACACCACGCAGACCGGGCCG
Organism: Solirubrobacteraceae bacterium; assembly: GCA_035693425.1. Taxonomy (GTDB): domain Bacteria; phylum Actinomycetota; class Thermoleophilia; order Solirubrobacterales; family Solirubrobacteraceae; genus Palsa-465. The sequence goes on along the minus strand of DASSGR010000189.1, from coordinate 14,717 downwards.
GTGCGCGGCGCCGGGCGCCCCGAGGCAACGCAGGCGCTCGAACGCGCGATGGACATGTTCGCCGCGGACCTGTCGATGGACCCGGCGGAGGTGCGCCGCAAGAACTTCATCCCGAAGGACGCGTTCCCGTACCAGACCGCGGCCGGCGCCCACTACGACATCGGCGACTACGAGCGTGCACTCGACCTCGCGCTCGAGCAGGCCGGATATGCGCAGCTGCGCGAGGAGCAAGCCGCCCGGCGCGACAACGGCACCGATAAGCAGCTTGGCATCGGGATCTGCGTGTACGTGGAGGTCACCAACGGGATCAGCGAGACCGAGTTCGGAGCCGTCGAGATCACCAAGGACGGCGAGGCGGTGATCAAGACCGGCTCGCTCTCACAGGGGCAAGGCCACGAGACGACGTTCGCGATGATCGCCTCCGAGCGCCTGGGAATCCCGATCGAGAAGATCACGGTGCTCAGGGGCGACACCGACTTAGTCGCGCGCGGAACCGGCACGTACGGTTCGAAGTCGACCCAGATCGGTGGCGTCGCTGCCGGACAGGCGTCTGAGGAGGTCGTCGAGATCGCCAAGAAGCTGGCCGCCGAGGAGCTCGAGGCAAGCCCCGAGGACATGGTGCTCGACCTCGACGGAGGACGCTTCCACGTCGCCGGCGCGCCGCAGTCCGCGCTGAGCTGGAGCGATCTGGCGGGTCGCCTGGAGGGCGGCAATCGGCTACAGGAGTTGCGGGCCGAGGTGGACTTCACAGCCGCCCAGCCGACATTCCCGTTCGGCGCTCACATCGCCGTGGTCGAGGTCGACGTCGAGACCGGCAGCGTGGACCTCCAGCGGATGATCGCGGTCGACGACGCGGGACGGATCATCAACCCGCTGGTGGTCGAGGGTCAGGTGCACGGTGGGGTTGCGGCGGGGATCGCTCAGGCTCTGTTCGAGGAGCTCACGTACGACGACGACGGCAACCCGCAGAACTCCAACCTGGTGACGTACATGTTCCCGGCGAGCACCGAGTTCCCGCAGTTCGAGCGCGTGGCAATGGAGACGCTGACGCCGATCAACCCACTTGGGGTCAAGGGAATCGGAGAATCCGGAACGATCGGCTCGACGCCCGCGGTCCACAACGCGGTGGTCGACGCGCTGACTCCCTACGGCGTGCGCCACGTCGACATGCCCGTCAACGGTGAAACCGTGTGGCGGGCGCTGCAGGACGCGAAGCACTAGTGTGCTGGCCGGTGATTAGGGTGCATGGAGCGCGCGACCCGGTGGCCGGCAGGCAAGGACGCAGAAGCCGTGGCGCAGCAGCGCTGCGCGAGGCTTCGAGGACGCCGCATGACGGTCATCCGGGGCCGCGATACATGTGCCGTAATCACCGGTCAGTGCACCGGTGAGCGAGCGGCAGGTCCTGTGGACTCCGCGGGCCGGCGCGCTCACGTCGTCGCAGGTCGGTCGCTTCATCGGTTGGCTGCGCGAGAACCGCGGTGTTGAACTCGGCGGCTACACCGACCTGTGGCAGTGGTCGGTCTCAGACCTCGAGTCCTTCTGGGGAGCGGCCTGGGACTTCTTCGGGATTCGCGCGCATACCCCGTATGAGCAGGTGCTGAGCGGGCACGAGATGCCCGGCGCCAAGTGGTTCACCGGATCGCGCCTGAACTACGCCGAGCATGCGCTCGGGCCCGAGGAGGACCACGATCAGGTCGCGGTGCTCGCCCACTCCCAGACACGGGCTCCAATCGTGCTCACGTTCGGCGAGCTGCGCGATCAGGTGGCGCGCGCACGAGCCGGGCTCGAGCGCCTGGGCGTGAGGCGCGGGGACCGCGTGGTCGCGTACATGCCCAACATCCCCGAGACGCTGGTGGCGTTCCTCGCGACCGCGAGCCTCGGAGCGATCTGGGCGACGTGCGCCCCGGAGTTCGGGCCCCGCAGCGTGACGGCCAGGTTCGGAATCGTCGAGCCCAAGGTGCTGCTCACGGTGGCCGGCTATCGCTACGGCGAGCGCACGATCGACCGCCGCGCCGACGTGGCGACGATCCGGGCCGCGGTGCCGACGCTCGAGCACGTCGTGCATGTGCCGTATCGCGGCGGCCGCGACGACCAGATCCCCGATGCGATCGAGTGGGACGACCTGGTCGACGAGCCTAGTCCGCTGGCGTTCGAGTCGCTGCCGTTCGACCACCCGCTGTACATCCTGTTCTCCTCGGGGACGACCGGGCTGCCCAAGGCGATCGTGCACAGCCATGGCGGGATCACGATCGAGCACCTGAAGAACCACGGGCTGAGCTGGGACCTGCAGCCGCGGGACCGCCTCCTGTGGTTCTCGACGACCGCCTGGATGATGTGGAATGCGCTGGTCTCGGCGCTTCTGTTGCGATCGGCGATCGTGATGATCGACGGCAACCCCGTGTACCCGGACTTGGGCTTCCAGTGGCGCCTGGCCGAGGAGACGCAAGCGACGATGATGGGGCTGAGCCCGGCGTTCTTGATGGGGTGCCGTAAGGCCGGGCTGCGGCCGGGCGACCAGTTCAATCTGTCGCGGCTGAGGTCGATCGGCGTCGCTGGATCGCCACTGCCACCTGAGGGCTTTGACTGGATCTACGAACAGCTCGGCGCCGACGTCCTGCTCAACAACGGCAGCGGCGGCACCGACGTCTGCACCGGGATCGTCCAGGGCGGGCCGCTGCTGCCCGTCTACCGTGGCGAGATCTCCGGCCCCTGCCTGGGGGTCGACGTGGCCGCGTTCGATGCCGACGGCAAGCAGGTGGTCGGCGAGCTGGGAGAGCTCGTGATCCGCTCGCCGATGCCGTCGATGCCGGTCGGCTTCTGGAACGACCCGGGGGACGAGCGCTACCGGGCGGCGTACTTCGACCACTTCCCGGGCGTATGGCGCCACGGCGACTGGATCATCTTCACCGAGCGCGGCAGCTGCGTGATCACCGGCCGCTCGGACGCCACGCTGAACCGCGGCGGTGTGCGGCTGGGGTCGGGGGAGCTCTACGCGGTCGTCGAGGAGCTTCCCGAGGTCGCCGACAGCCTCGTGGTGCACCTCGAAGACAGTGCCGGCGGCCCCGGCGAGCTGATCCTGTTCGTGGTGCTGACGCCCGGCGAGGAGCTCGACGAGAAGCTGCGCAAGGAGATCGCCGGCGCCCTGCGCGGAGCCCTGTCGCCCCGGCACGTGCCGGACTCGATCGAGGCCGTACCCGCGATCCCGCGTACGCTGACCGCCAAGAAGCTCGAGCTCCCGGTCAAGCGGATCCTGCTCGGCGCCAAGCCCGAAGAAGTCGCCAGCCGGGATGCGCTGGCCGAGCCTGGCGCGCTCGACGCGTTCGTCGCAATCGCGCAGACGCGCGGCGCCGCAGCCGCGTAGCGTCTAGCGTCTAGCGTCTAGCGGCGGTCGACGACCCGTATGGCCTTGCCCTCGCTGCGGGGAATCGTGCCGGGCTCGCGCACGGCGATCTCGAAGCGGACACCCATGTGCTCTCGCAGCTGCCTGGCGATGCGTGCCGCGAGATCGTCGGCGTCGGCGCCAGCCGCCGGCTCGCATTCGAGCGTCAGGTCGTCCATCGCGCCCGTACGGTCGACGATCAGGCGGTAGTGCGGCGCGGCGCCGTCGACGCCGAGCAGGACGTGCTCGACCTGGGACGGGTGCACGTTGACTCCGCGGACGATCAGCATGTCGTCGCGGCGGCCCCGCAGCTCTATCAGCCGGATCGTGCTGCGGCCGCACTCGCAAGGATCGTGCGAGATCGATACGAGGTCGCCGGTTCGGTAGCGAATCAGCGGCAGCGCTTCTTTGGTCAGGGTGGTGAGCACGAGCTCGCCCTCGCTGCCCGCGGGCACCGGGACGCCGCTGTCGGGATCGATCACCTCGACCAGGAAATGATCCTCCTGGACGTGCAGCCCGGACCGGGCGACCAGACACTCGGCTGCCACCCCCGGGCCGCACATCTCAGACAGGCCGTAGAAGTTCATCGCGTTCAGGCCGATCACCCGCTCGATCTCGGCCCGGAGCTCCTCGCTCCACGGCTCACCGCCGAACAGGCCAAGCTGAAGGCCCAGCGATCGCGGGTCGCGTCCGGAGTCGAGTACCGCCTGGGCGATCACGAGCGCGTACGACGGGGTCGAGACGAGCACCTGCGCGCCAAGGTCGCCCAGCAGCAGCGCCTGACGCGCGGTGAAGCCGCCGGACACGGGGACAACCGTGGCGCCGATCCGCTCACCGCCCTGGTGAAAGCCCAGCCCGCCGGTGAACAACCCGTAGCCGTTGGCGTTGTGGATCAGCATCCCGGGGCGCACGCCGGCCATCGTCATGCACCGCGCCATCAGCTCTGTCCAGGTGTCGAGGTCGGCGCGCGTGTAGCCGACGACGGTCGGCTTGCCGTGGGTGCCGCTGGAGGCGTGCACGCGGACGAGCTCCTCGCGCGGGACGGCCAGCAACCCGAATGGGTACTGGTCGCGCAGGTCGGCCTTCGTCACGAACGGGATCGGATCGATGTCGTTCAGCGCGGCGATGTCGTCAGGCGCCGCGACTCCGGCGTCGGACAGCCGACGCGCGCCCAGACCGTCGGCACGCAGGACGCGTCCGACGGTCTCGCGCAGACGCCGGAGCTGGAGCTCCTCGAGCTCCGGCCGCGACATCGTCTCGGCTGGGTCCCAGATCGCCGCGTCAGACGTTGCGCTGGTGGGCATTCCAGTGCGTCTCGAGGTTGCGCACGAGCGCGGGGCTCAGGTGGCAGTAGGCCTGTTCGCGCGCGTACGTCGCCATGTACTCGCGGAACAGATCGAGTGGCTCCTGGCCCACCCGGATCGCCCGGCGGTTGGCGGCGGCGTTGATCAGCCCGGAGCTGGTCAGCGCTTCGACACGCGCGGCAAGTGCGGGCTCCATCGCCTCGGGATCGACGATCTCGTCGCACAAAGCGTCGGCGTCGGGCTCACCCGCCGTCCATTCCCGGCCAGACAGGATCGCCTGACGAGCGGCGCGGTCGCCGACGAACCGCGGCAGCCGGAGGTTGGAGGCGCCCGGAATGATCCCCTCCTTGCGCGCCGGCAGGTACAGGCGCGAGCCGCGCGTGGCGATCACGTGGTCCATCACGTGCAGCAGCTGGCAGGCGCCGCCGATCGCAAACCGCTGCACGGTCGCGATCCACAGCTTTTCGACGGTCCCATCCGCTGTAGCGACGCCGCGATAGAGCTTGTTGACGTAGCCGAGATCGCGGACCAGGTAGAACAGGAAGTCGATCCGGCCGAGGTAGAGGTGCGTGAGGTTGATGCCGGCGCCGAATATGCGCTCGCCGGCGTAGCGCGGATGATCGACCACGGCGCCGCGCATCACGCCGACCTCGATCTCGGGATCGAGCAGCGCCAGGTCGACGGCAACCTCGGTGGGGCCGAGGGTTGCTCCGTCCTCGGCGTTGAGGTGACGGACGTTGACCAGCTCGACGACTCCGGCGCGGTCCTGACGGGTAACGCGCGCATACCCAAGGTCGACCGAGCCGGTCGCGCGCAGCTGCTCCAGGCGCTCGAGCGCCTCCGGCATCGGCTCGAGCATCGTCGTCACCAGGTGACGCCCCGGGGCCGGCGCGGCAAGCACGTGGGCGGCGAGCAGTCCCTGGGCGAGCTCGAGGCCCTCCTTGTCGGCGAGCTTTCGCGCGCGTTCTGCCTCCATCTCGGTGCGGCTCGGCGTGAGGCCGGGCACCTCCGTTGCCGCGTCGTAGACGAGCTGCTCGAGGCGCACCGGCGTCGTGTAGCCGTTGGTCAGCCGCTCGTAGAGCTCAGCGGCGCGCTGGTCGAGAAACTCCTCGCGGGCACGGGTGAGGCTCTCCTTGATCGCGGACGCGGCGGCACGCTCGGGCTCTGACCGATCCCGCGGCTCCGGAAGGCGCGCGAGCAGCTCGACCCCCCGCGCGAGGAACTGCGCGACCGACTGCGCGGCGGCGTCGAACAGGCCTTGCGCAGTCGGCGCGGACTCAGACCACGCCGCGACATCGGCCTCCGAGAAGCCGGCCGACTCGATCACCTCGGTGCGAACGGAAATCGTCGTGACTGATCGACCATACCCGTTGCGATTAACATGGTGGCGCGGCATGACGCCGCATCTGTCGGAGAGAGAGGAAACTCAAACGTGGCTGACCGGTCCGTGACCGCGGTATCGCACAGCAACGGGACCCGCGAGCCAGAGCGCTGGCGGGTGAGCGGCGCGAGCACGCCGCGCCGGCTGGAGTCGTGGGCGGAGATCCTGGCCGACACGCACCTGGCGTTCGACGTCGACGCCACGTCGCGGACGCCCCCCAAATTCGACGGCGCGGTCACACGCCGCAGGGTCGGCGAGCTGATGCTCGTCGACTGCGCGGCGTCGCCATTCCGGGGACATCGCGGCGAGTCGGTGATCGGCGGGCAGCGCGAGCGCGAGCAGAGCGAGGAGATCCTCGGCTTTCAGTTCGTGTGCCGCGGTGTGGAGACGGTCAGAGAGGGCAGCCGGCAGCTGGCCCTGACGGCCGGTGACGTGGTGTTGTGGGACGGGACGCAGCCGACCGACGTCGAGATCGTCGAGTCGTTCTACAAGCGCACGCTGCTGTTCCCGCGGGACCGGGTGCTGGCGCTGTGCCCCAGGCTCGGCGAGGTCAACGCGTTCCCGTCGCTTTCTCAGAGCGGGCCCGCCCGACTGCTCGTGCGCTACATGAACGCGCTGGTCGCAGAGCTGCCGCGCCTGGACTCGGCTGCGAGCAACGCGGCGGCGAACGCGGCGCTCGAGCTGCTGCGCGCCGCGATCGAGCCGACGCTGCCTCCAAGCCGCTCGGTGGCGCGCGCCGCGATGCGCTCAGAGATCCGGCGCTACGTCCGGACCCACCTGCACGAGCCGGCGCTGAGCCCGGCGTCGATCGCGCAGGCGTACGCGATGTCGGTGCGCGCACTGCACGCTCTGTTCGAGGACGCCGACGAGTCGGTCGCAGGACTGGTTCGGAGCGAGCGGCTCCTGCGCTGCCTGGAGGACCTCCAGCGTCGCAACGCCGGGTCGGTCACCGAGATCGCGTTCCGATGGGGGTTCTGCGACGCCGCGCACTTCTCGCGGGTGTTCAAGCGCGAGTTCGGAGCGACGCCCAGCGAGATCCGCCGGGCAGCGGTCGCGCAGTCACAGTAGGGGCAGCAGGTCCGCGACGCCGTCGATCACGGCGTCGGGACGGCGGCGCTCAGGGATCCGGTCGAGGTTGATCTCGCCGCTGATCCCGCTGCGCACGAGCACCGTGCGCGAGCCGCCCATCCTGCCCAGCACGATGTCCATGCCGAGATCGTCACCGATCACGACCAGCTGCTCGGTGGGCAGCCCGAAGTGCGCCGCCACCTCGTCGACCGCAGCGCGCGAAGGCTTGCCGACCACCTTGGGGCGCGCGCCGGTGACCTTGGCGATCGCGGCGGTGACCATCGCGCCGCGGCTGAAGATGATCCCGTTGGCGCCCGCGTAGCCGGGGACGTAGCTCCCGGTCAGCAGGGGCGCGCCGCGCCGGACGGCCCGCGCCGCGCGCTCGAGCGAGGCGAAGTCGATGTCGTCGACGTGCGCGATGAACACGACCTCCGCCTCCTCGTCGGTGGCGAGCGGGATGCCGGCCTGCGCGATCAGCTCTGAGGCCGCGGCCGATGCGAACAGCAGCGCCGGGCTTCCCGGGTGCCGGCGGCGCAAGTAGGTGATGGCGCTCTGGATGGGCGTGAGCACCTCGTCGTCGCCGATCGGCAAACCGTCCTCGCGCAGGCCCTTTGCGATCGCCGCGGGCCCGACGTGGCTGCCGTTGGTGAACAGGACCAGCGGCCGGCCGGACGCGCGGATCCGCTCCAGGGCCTGCACCGCTCCCGGCTGCGGGCGGCCGCGGCCATCCGGCCCCCGGTGCACGAGCGTGCCGTCGACGTCGAACACGAACCCGCGGACGTCGCCGAGCTCAAGCACGTCGCCAGACCACGGTCTCGCCGTCCTTTTGCAGCGAAAGGCTCGAAATCGCCGGTCGGCGCGCCAGCTCATGCAGGAGCGTCACCAGCGGGGCCCGGCCCGGTCGCGCCGTCGGCGCGGGGGAATGACCCCGCGCGGCGACCATCGCATCGACCTGCTCTGCGGGCATCGTCAGTCGCAGCAGCAGCTCCTCCTCGGCAATGCGATTGCCGAACCTCTGGCGGGCGCCTTCGAGGCTGAGCGGCTCGAGGTGTCTGAGCTTGTCGACCCCGGGCCGCGAGAGCACGCGCTCGGCGACGTCCGGATCCAGCGGCGCGACAGGGTCGCCGTAGTGGCCGAGGAAGTAGCGCACCGTCTCGTCGGAGACGTTGGCCCAGCGCACGGGATCGATCACGTTGCGCGCGGCCTGGCTTGCAACGAACTGCGAGACCGGCGTGACGAGGATCGGGTAACCCATCTCGGCGCGCACGCGCGTCACCTCGTCGAGCACCTGATCGAACAGCTCGGGGCGGCGCAGCTCCTCGAGCATGCGGCGGGTGGTGGTGACCATCCCGCCGGGGAGTTGGTGGTTGTAATAGGCGCCGTCGAACTCCCGCGGCGCGCCGCTCGGCAACCCCTTGGCGCGTGCGACTTCCCGAAAGTGCTCGGCGACGATCGCCTCGGCCTCGAGGTCCAACGTGTGGGAATAGCCGGCGGCCTCGAGGTTGCGCACCGTGTTGACGACCTCCGGCTGCGAGGTGCCGCGCGACAGGGGCCCGGAGGCGGTGTGGACGACCTGGAACCCGGCCCGGACGCCCTCCACGTAGACCAGCGGCGCCAAGCCGATCGTGCAGTGGCTGTGCAGCTCGACGGTCCGCCCGCGGGCAGCGGCGACGAAGTGCGGCGCGAGCTCGCGGACGGCGTCGGGCGTGAGCAGACCACCGGGGTCCTTCAGATACAGCCGGTCCATCTCGGCACAGTCGGCGAGCGCAGCGGCGCGCTGCGCGTAGTAGGCATGCGTGTGGACCGGGCTGATCGAGTACGTCAGGCCGATCACGACCTCCTCGATGCCTTCGGCCCGGGCCATCGCGGCCATCCGCTTGAGTCGTTCGGGGTCGTTCGAGGGGTCGGCGATCTGCAGGCGGCGCAGGCCGTTGCGGACGACCAGCCGGATCGACAACGCGATCACGTCGGGGTCGGCCGGCGTCCAAGAGATGAAGCGCATGCCCGTGGTGATCATCCCCAGGGGCGTGTTCGGCATCGCCGCGCTGACCAGGCGGATCCGTTCCCAGGGGTCCTCATGATGGAAGCGCACCGACACCGCCATGTGCGTGCTCGAGGTGAAGTCGAGTGCGTGGTAGCCGACCCGGTCGATCGTCGGTGCGATCGCGAGCACGTCGGGCGTCGTCAGCCCGGTCGCGCTCCAGAGGCTCTGGTTGCCGTCGCGGGTCGTCGTGTCGACGAACTCGATCGCGCTCACTTCGGGTCCACCCGGAACAGCGGCTGGCCGTACTCGACGAGCGCGGCGTTGTCGCAGCACACCTCGGCGATCGTGCCGGCGATGCCTGCGGGGACCGAGTTCATCATCTTCATCACCTCGATGATGGCGACGATCGTGTCTGGCTCTACCTCGGTGCCTACGTCGACGAAGGGGTCTGCGCCGGGGCGCTCTGCTCTGTAGAAGGTTCCCAGCATTGGGGAGTCGATCGTGGTTGCCCCGTCGCTAATGGGTTCCTCGGGACGCTCAGGTGTGCGGGTGGGAGAAGCCTCTCTCACTCCCATCAAAGGAGTGAGAGAGGCTCCGTCGCCACCCGCACCCTTGGATACGTGGAGGACGAAGTTTTCGGTTTCGATGTGAAGCTCGTCTAGATCCGATTCGTCGATCAGCTTCAGGATCTCGCGGACGTCGTCGTCGGTAAGGCTCACCGGCTGCCCCGCTTTACGTTGGCGCCGAAAGTGGTCATGACGGCTGCGATCGCCGAGGCCGGCGCGGGCTTTGGTTTGGGCCCCTCAACTCCGGTGACGGGGCGGGACTGGAGTAGGTACAGCCCGTCAGGTGCGGTGGTGCCGCGGGCGATGGCCCATTCGATGTCTTGGCGGGAGCCGAAGTGGCGCTCTACTCGCTTGGCGACGTCGACCAGCGTGGCTAGGGCGTCTTCGTCGAGGCACCTGGCCGTGCGGCGCTCGTCTTCGACGTCGCGCCGGATCGCTCCGCGACCGTTCGGGTCGGGCACGTACTCGTGGTGCTTGTCGTTGATCTGGGCGCGGACGACTTCGCGCGTGACCTTGCTCACCAGGTAGTCGTCGGGGGTGACCTCGCCGCCGACGACGGCCAGGCCGAGGCCCCAGGAGGCATTGACCGCGACCATGCTGGGGTCGCCGCTGACCGGGTTGCAGGTGAACATCACGCCCGAGATCTCCGCGTCGACCATCTCCTGGATGGTGACTCCCATCGCAGCCTCGCGCTCCCGCCCCAGCCGGGCTCGGTACGAGACCGCGGTCGGGCTGTAGAGGCTGATCCAGCAGTTGCGCACCGCCTCACACACCTGATCGGCTCCCTGCACCCACAGGAAGGTCTCCTGCTGGCCGGCGAACGTTGCCTCCTCGCTGTCCTCGCCGATCGCGCTCGAGCGCACCGCGACGGGCGGCTCGCCGAGCGCTTCGTACGCGCCTGCGATCTCGTCTCGCGCGCCGGCGAGCATGGTCCCCCCACGCATCGTCTCTGCGATCGCGTCAGCCGCGCCCTCTGAGATCGCCGCGGCAATGTCAGGCTGAGCTGCGAACTCTGAGTACGCCGCCGTCGACAGGGCAAACCCCGGCGGCACCGGAATCTGCGCCGCCAGCAGCTCGCCGAGGCTGACGCTCTTGCCGCCGAAGCTCGACTCGTCGTCGCGGCGCAGCTGATCCAGCGACTTCGTGTACGTGTTACTCACCCGCCAGCAGCGTGACCGTCCCCGCCGAGCCGTCGACCCGGATCTTCTGACCGCTGCGGATCTGTGACGTCGCACGCCCGGTGCCGACGACCGCCGGCAATCCGTACTCGCGAGCCACGATCGCGGCGTGCGACATCACGCCGCCCACGTCGGTGACGGTGGCGGTGATCTTCGAGAAGATCGGCGCCCACGCGGGTGACGTGCTGCCGCAGACGAGAATCTCGCCGTCCCGGATGTCGGCGATCTGATCGACTGACCTGACCACGCGCGCGGCCCCCTCGACCACGCCCGGCGACGCTGCGGCGCCGTTGAGCACGTGGCCGCCGTCCTGCTGGCGCGCCCATTCCTGCACCCGCTCGGTCGTCACGCCCCACAACATGATCGTCATCGGGTCGGTGACCGCCTCGGGCGTGACGCCAAGCGCGGGCGGCGGCGTCCACTCCGCGAGGCGCTCGAGGATCTGCTTGCGGCGCGCAACGATCGGCGGCCAGTGCGCGGGCCCGAGTGGGCGCCCGCCGGTGGCCCACGTGAGCACGAGCTCGTCGAACGCGCTGGCGACCTCGTGGCGCGCCAGCTGGAAGATGTCCTCCCCGTCCTCGAGGAACCCGTGCTCGGCGAGCAGCGCGCCGAACTCGCGGATCTTGTTCCACCAGCGGGTCAAAAACCAGTAATCGCAGAAGAACTTGTGTTCCTCCACGTAGGGGAACACCGTCCGCGACAGCGACAGAAGCTCGTTGAACGCGCCGCGCACCTCCTGCTCGAGCAGCCCCTCGTACTCGGCGGCGAGGCGCTCGCGCTCGCGCTCGATCTCCTCGGTGGGGCGCGTGATCTGCTCGCCGGCGCGGAGTGCGTTGATGTGGCCGATCAGCGACGCGTACGGGATGCTCGGATCATCCAGCCAGCTGCGGTAGTAGTGGTAGAGGCCGTCGCCGGTGGCCATGTTGAACCACGGGTCCTTGACCTTCTCGAGCTCGCTCAACCAGGCGCGGCCAGCCTCGCTCGAGACCAGTTCGGAATCGATCTCGTGCGGGGTCCGGCCCTCGACGAACGCACCGTCGACGGAGGTGTCGATCGCGAGATGCGCCAGTCGCCGGAGCTCAGCGTCGGGCCTGAACAGCAGGACGTCGATCCCCGCCACCATCTGCGCGATGTGCTGGTCGGGGATGTCGGGCAGGTTGCCCTTGCAAAACTCAGCGAACGTCGCGTAGGCGCCGTAGCCGAGCAGCAAGAACTCGAAGTGGTGCTGCCACATCAGGTCGCCGAGCCGCAGCACCCGGCCGTAGGAGTCCAGGAGCTCGTAGAAGGCGGTGTTGCGGTCCTCGCCGAACGCGACCTCGTCGGGCTCGTACTTCGGAAGTTGCGGGACCTGCAGGTCCTCCAGCTCGCCGATCAGCGCCTGCATCTTGGTCTTCCACTTGCCGTACAGCTCGCTCCAGTTGGCGAAGTAGTAGCCCGCTCGCTCCTGGAAGAAGTCGGCCCGCTCGGCGATCTGGTCGGGGTCGGTGACCGGGTTGCCCGAGATGTACACGTAGCCGTTGACGATCCGGTAGTCGATTCCCATAGCCGGCGGCACCGCGAACACACGGTTCTGCCAGGTGCCGACGGCCTGGTAGGGCGAGTCGATGCAGATCGCGTCGAACGCGGGCATCGGCACCGGGAAGTGCATCGAGTTCCAGAACCAGAAGCGGTTCTCGTCGGTGTCGCGCCGGCGCTCGTCGAACATCGCGTAGTACGGGTACATCTCCTCCCAGCCCTCACACCCTGGAGGCGTCTCGATCGAGAAGGGACTTGGGAATGCGCCGACTGCCGGCGTGCTGCTTGACATGTGAAGCCCTCCTATGGGTACGAGACCGCCTCGCGGCGGCGCCACGTCGATCGTGTCCTACCGTCGCTCGGAGCGCAAGTCAAGGCGCTTGCCACTCAGCGCAGGCCCGCTTGAGATCGGACGCTCGATTGCGCCGCGTTCCGTTACCCCGCACGGACTCCTGACTACGATCGCTTCGCCGTGGCAGCGGCATCGACAATGCGGGTCTGCGAGGTCACCGAGTTCGGCGGGCCCGAGGTGCTGCGCGAGGCACAACGCCCGTGGCCGCGCGCCGCAACGGGCGAGATCGTCGTCGAAATCGCCGCGACGAACATCAATCCGACCGACATCGCCGCCCGCACTGGAGCGCACCGCCGGCGGATGCCCGATCTGGAGCCGCCATTCGTGACCGGATGGGACCTGGCGGGCGTGGTCAGCGAGGTCAACGCCGGCGACGGCGCCTTCAACGTCGGCGATCGTGTCGTCGGCATGATCCCGTGGGCCCGGATCGGGGGCCGGGTCGGTGCCTACGCGCAGGCGGCCGCCGTGGATCCGGCCTGGCTGGCGCACCGGCCGGATGGCCTCGACGACATTCAAGGCGCAACGGTGCCACTGAACTCGCTCACCGCCCACCAGGCGCTCGAGCTGATCGGCGCTCCCACCGGCGCCACGCTGCTGATCACGGGAGCCAGCGGCGCCGTGGGCGGCTTCGCGACTCAGCTCGCCGTCCAACGAGGCCTTCGCGTGCTTGCCGTCGCGTCGGACGCCGACGAGGACTGGGTCGCGAGTCTCGGGCCCGATCAGGTGCTGGCGCGGGATACCGACCTGGCGGACGTCGGCCCCGTCGACGCGCTGCTCGACGCGGTGCCGATCGGCGCGGCGGCGATCGCCCCGGTTCGCGCCGGCGGCGTGGCGCTGTTCACCCGCGGATCGGTCGAGCTGCCCGACGGGCTCGACCTGCGCGTGGAGATGCCGCTCGTCGACTCCGACCCGGCCGCGCTCGCGCAGCTGACGGCGCAGGTCGCCGATGGCAGCCTGAAGTCGCGGGTCGCGATGACGCTCGATCTCTCGGAGGCGGCCGAGGGCCACCGGCTCGTGGAACGCGGGGGTTTGCGGGGTAAGGTCGTGCTGACAACCCGATAGGAGGACAGATGGCAAGGATCGTGCTTGTGCACGGGGCGTTCGGCGGAGCCTGGTCGTGGGAGCCGGTGATCCCGGGGCTGGAGGAGGCCGGTCACACGGTGCAAGCGGTCGACCTGCCGGGATCGGGCGAGGACCAGACGCCGGTCGCCGAGGTGACGCTCGACGCCTACGCAGAGCGCGTGTGCGAGGCGCTTGCGTCGGGACGGCCCGCCGTACTCGTCGGACACAGCATGGGCGGCGTCGTTGTCACTCAGGCCTCCGCGCGCACGCCCGAGCAGGTCGAGACGCTCGTATACGTCGCGGCCTTTGCTCCGGCCGACGGCCAGAGCCTGCTCGACCTCACTTCGCTGCCCGAGGGAGCCGGCGATCAGGTGCAGGCCAACATCGTTGTCGACGGTGACCCGCCGGTCGCGACGATGCCCGAGACGGCGGCGCGCGTCGTGATCTACGGCTGCTCAAGTGACGACGCCGCCGGTAAAGCTGTCGCCCGGCGGCGCCCGCAGCCGGTCGCACCACTCACGCAACCGGTCCAGATTCCGGCTGACAAGCGCGACGCGTTCGCCCGCCTCCCGCGTGCCTACGTCACCTGTCTTCAGGACCTCGCGATCCCGCCGGCGCTGCAGCAGAGGATGTATGCCGCCGCTGGGTGCGATCCGGTGATTGAGCTCGACACCGACCACACGCCGATGCTGTCGCGCACGAAGGAGCTGGTCTCGATTCTCGATCAGCTCGCGAGCCGCGCGACGGCCGCGCAGCCTGGGAGCTTGGCCAGTACGCAGCAGGACGCGTGACTTCACCGCGCATTCGTCGGTGCGTCCAGCGGTGCCACCGATTGCTGTCGTGCGGTACCGACGCGGCCGATAGGGCCGCGAGCTGTTGTTCAGGGCAAACCCGTCGCGAGGCGGGGACGCAAAGCCAGAGGTCTCCT
>DASSGR010000188.1:0-39832 GCA_035693425.1 Solirubrobacteraceae bacterium | reverse complement strand
GCGATGAGCCGCTCCGCCGCCGTGGTCGAGGCGCTCGCTGCCTCGGAGGAGCCCGCGTACGGGATCACGACCGGCTTCGGCTCGCTGGCCATGGTGCGGATACCAGCCGGTGAGCGTCGCAAGCTGCAGCGCGCGTTGATCCGCTCACACGCGGCCGGGATCGGTCCGCCGATCGAGCGCGAGGTGGTGCGCGCCATGATGCTCCTGCGGGTGCGGACCCTGGCGATGGGCTGTTCCGGGGCGCGGCCCGAGGTGGCCGAGGCGATCGTGGCGCTGCTCAACGCCGGGCTCACTCCGGTCGTGCCCGAGCACGGCTCGCTCGGAGCCAGCGGCGACCTTGCACCGCTCGCGCATTGCGCGCTGGCGCTGATCGGTGAGGGTTCGGTGCGCAACCCCGACGGCGTGTTGCGGCCGGCCGCGCAGGCGCTGGCCGAGGCGGGCATCGAGCCGGTGCAGCTGGGGGCAAAGGAGGGCCTGGCGCTGATCAACGGCACCGACGGGATGCTGGGGATGCTGGTGCTCGGGATCGAGGACCTGGAGCGGCTGCTCAAGGTCGCCGACATCACCGCCGCGATGTCGGTGGAGGCGCTGCTGGGGACGGACCGCGCGTTCGCGGAGGACCTCGTCGCGCTTCGGCCCCAGCCCGGCCAGGCCGCGAGCGCGGCCAACATACGGGCGCTCCTGGCGGACTCGGAGATCGTCGCCAGCCACCGCGAGGGGGACCCGCGCGTGCAGGACGCCTACTCGCTGCGCTGCGCCCCCCAAGTGGCCGGCGCCGCGCGCGACACGCTCGACCACGCCCGGCGGGTGGCCGGGGCCGAGCTGCACTCGGCGATCGACAACCCGATGGTGCTGCCCGACGGCCGCGTCGAATCTTGCGGCAACTTCCACGGCGCGCCGGTCGGTTACGCCTGCGACTTCCTGGCGATCGCGGCCGCCGACGTGGGCGCGATCGCCGAGCGGCGCACCGACCGGCTGCTCGACGCAACCCGCTCGCACGGGCTCCCGCCGTTCCTCGCGGACGACCCCGGCGTCGACTCGGGCCTGATGCTCGCCCACTACGCGCAGGCCGCGATCGTCGCCGAGGGGCGGCGGTTGGCGGTGCCGGCGAGCGTCGACTCGCTCCCCACGAGCGCGATGCAGGAGGACCACGTGTCGATGGGCTGGGGCGCGGCGCGGAAGCTGCGTTCGGCGGTGGCGGGTCTGGCGCGCGTGTTGGCGATCGAGCTCGTGTGCGCAGGGCGGGGGCTTGACCTGCGCGCGCCGCTGCACCCGGGGCCCGGCACCGCCGCGGCACTCGCTGCACTGCGGACCGTCGTCGGCGGGCCGGGGCCGGACCGGTTCGTCGCGCCGGATCTGGAAGCCGCTTGCGAGCTCGTGCGCTCGGGGGAGCTGGTCGCGGCGGTCGAGGCGCAGGTGGGGGAGCTCGCGTAAGGACGGAAACGTCCCGCTCGGCACGCGGGCGCGATCGCTTCGGGACGTTCCCGCTCCACCAGAACGGGAACGTCCCGCGCCGGAGGGCCGGGAGGTTCGGATGGGACGTTTCCCGCATCGAGACAGCGCGCGGACAACGTCCCGGGCGAGCCGGGCAACGCTTCGATCGGGACATTTGCCCGAGCTAGTCGAGTGCGCGCAGCGCTGGGTACAGCGCCCGGAAGCGCTCGCGCCCCTCGGGGTAGACCTCCACCCAATCGTCCACAGGCTCGATCACGCCACCCGGGCGTACGGTCGCGGCGACCGCCTCGTGCACGGAGGGCCACACCCCGGCGGCGACGCCGCCCAGGATCGCCGCGCCGAACGCAGCGCCCTCGTCGACCGCAACCCGCTCCAAAGGCAGCTCCAGGACCGACGCGACGATCGCAAGCCACAGGTCGCTGCGCGCCCCGCCTCCGGACACGCGCCCCAGTGCGGGTGCCCCGCCCATCGAGACGATCAGGTCGAGCGAGTCGCGCAGCCCATAGGCAACGCCCTCCAACACGGCACGCACCAGCGCACCTCGGTCGTGGCGCACGGTCAGGCCGGTGAACGACCCGCGCGCGTCCGGGTCGGCGTGCGGGGTCCGCTCCCCGGTCAAGTACGGCAGGAACGTCAGCCCCTCGGTCCCGGCTGGCCACGCCTCCGCCTCGGCGGTCAGCACGTCATAGCCGACGCCGGCCGCGACGGTGTTGCGCAGCCACTGCAGCGAGCCGGCCGCCGACAGCATCACGCCCATCGCGTGCCACGCGCCGGGGACCGCGTGGCAGAACGCGTGCACCCGGCCGGCGTCATCGGCCGCAAACCGCTCCAGCGCGGCGAACACGACGCCCGACGTGCCGAGCGCGACCGACAGCGGCCCCGGCCGGTCGACGCCGACGCCGAGCGCACCCGCCGCCTGGTCGCCCGCCCCGGCGGCGACCGGCACGCCCTCGGCCGTCTCGCCTGACACCGAAGGGCTCTCGAGCACGGGCGGCAGCCACGACGGATCGAGCTCCAGAGCACCCAGCATCTCTTCGCTCCAGGCCCGAGCCGCGACGTCGAGCAGCAGCGTCCCGGAAGCGTCGGCGACGTCGGTCGCGTGCTCGCCGCACAGTCGCAGGCGCACGTAGTCCTTGGGAAGCGCGATCCGCGCGATCTGTGCGAACACCGTCGGCTCGTGGCGGCGCAGCCACAGCAGCTTCGGCGCGGTGAAGCCGGGCAACGCCCGGTTGCCGGTCAGCGACAGCAGCCGCTCGAGCCCGAGCGTCTCTTCGATCTCCGCGCATTCGGCGGCGGTCCGCTGGTCGTTCCACAGGATCGCCGGGCGCAGCACGCGATCGGCGCCGTCGAGCGCGACGAGCCCGTGCATCTGGCCCGACAACCCGATCCCGGCGAAGGGACCCGCGGCGGCGCGCAACTGAGCCAGGACGGCCTCCGTCGCCTCCCACCAGTCGGCCGGGTCCTGCTCGGCCCAGCCCACGCGCGGAGTTGACAGCGGGTAGCCCCACTCGGCGCGGGCGAGGATCGCCCCCTCGGGATCGATCGCCAGGCCCTTGACCCCGGAGGTTCCGACGTCGATCCCGACCAGCGTGCTCAAGAAGCCCTCATGCGCCGAGCGCCGCGTACACGAGCTCGTACGCGCGCACCGCGTCCTTGGCCTGCTGAGCCTCGCGGAGCGCGGCGTCGTCGATCCGCGCCGCGACCGAGTCGATGAAGCGCCACTGAAGCACCGAGCGGCGGACCGCCCCGACCTGATCCTCGGTGTACGGGTAAAGGTCGAACCCGAGCCGCTCGCCGTTTGAGCCGTAGCCGCAGCGGCGCAGCTCCAGCGCCATCTCGAGCGTCTCCATGAACGCCGTCGCGCCAACCATGTTGTCGTCGTCGAAGGTCCCCCAGCCGGAGTTCGCGTGCTGGTGACCGAGCAGCCCCTCGGACGCGAGCAGGGCGGCGTACTCGGGGAGGTGCTCGCCGTTCATGATCAGGTGCTGCCAGTCCATGTTGACCTGGACGTTGTCGAGCCCCTGCGCCTGGAGCTTGTGGACGACGTGCAGGCACATGCCGATGTTGCGCATCAGGATCTTCATCGCCGGCTCTGAGTTCTTGTGCTCGAGGAACAGCTTCACCCCGTGCTTGGCGCATTCCTGCGCGGCCTCGCCCATGCCCTCGATCAGCCACCCCCAGGAGTCCACGTACGGAGTCTGGAAGGGATAGTTGTAGCCCTCGCCGCCCGGCCAGATGATCAGGTGCGCGCCCAGCGACCCGGCGAACGCAGCGGCCTCACGCACGATCCGCACGGCCTCAGCTCGCAGCTTGGGATCAGGATTGACAAGGCCGCCGCGCGCGAACTGCGGGTGCAGGTGCAGGCCGCCCGCGATGCAGTAGATGTCGTGATCGCCGAGCGCTGCCCTGACGTCGTCGAGGTTGTCGGGCGACAGCTCGTCGGGATAGTGAAACTCGTAGCCGTCGATCAGGTCCCCGAGTCCCTCCACCGCGCGGTGCACCTTCTCGGCGACCGGCTCGGTGTCATAGCTGTGTTGGGGCTGATACCCGACCGGTACAAAACGCGTGATCATGGGACCGAAGGCCCAGATGCCGAGGCTCGTCTTCATCGATCTCCTTCAAGGTTGGCGCCGCCCAGCCCCGCGCGGCGTGATCTTATTGCGCGCGCGGATCGCGGGACCGTCCGTGTGTCGGGCCGCCGTGAGCGTTAACATCTGGCGCCGGAGGGTGAGGAGCTAGTGGGCGCCATCGATCGGGACGACGACAAACCGTCGATGCGCGGTCGCCGCGCTCCCGTGATGTCGGACGTGGGCCGTCTTGCCGGCGTCTCACATCAGACGGTGTCGCGCGTGATCAACGGCAGCCTGCACGTCCGGCCGGAAACGCGCGACCGCGTGCTGTGGGCGATGCGCGAGCTCAATTACCGCCCCAACTCGGTCGCGCGGGCGCTTGTGACGGGCCGGTCGAAAACGCTCGGCGTGGTGACGTTCGACACGACTTTGTACGGCCCCGCCACGACGCTCTATGGAGTGGAGCGCGCCGCGCACGAGGCCGGCTACTTCATCATCGCGACCAGCCTCAAGGCGATGGACCGCTCGTCGGTGCCGGAAGCAATCGAGCGGCTGCGCCGGCACGGCGTGGATGGAATCCTCGTGATCACCCCGCAGGAGCAGTCAGCCGAGGCGCTGCTTCACGCCCCTGCCGGCGACACGCCGCTGGTCGCTGTCGAGGCGGGTCCGACCCAGGCGGTGCCGGTGGTCGCGATCGACCAGTTTGCGGGGGCGGCGACGGCCACTCAGCATCTGCTCGATCTCGGTCATGAGACCGTCTGGCACATCACCGGGCCGCCCGACTTCCTCGAGTCTCAGCAGCGCCTCCGCGGGTGGCGAGCCACGCTCGAGCGGGCGGGCGCGGATGTGCCGTCGCCGCTGGTCGGAGACTGGAGCCCGCGAGTCGGATACGAGCTTGGCCGCCGGCTGACCAAGGAACGGTCCGTCACGGCGATCTTCGTGGCCAACGACCAGATGGCGCTCGGCGTGCTTCGTGCCATGCACGAGGCCGGACGCAAGGTCCCCGAGCAGCTCAGCGTCGTGGGCTTCGACGACATCCCGGAGGCGGCGTATTTCTCGCCGCCGCTGACGACGGTGCGCCAGGACTTCGACGAGATGGGCAGCCGGAGTGTGCGGCTGCTGCTGCAGATGCTGGAGACCGGGACGCCGGTGCCAGCGGGCCCGGGCGTGGAGCCCCAGCTGATCGTGCGGTCGAGCACCGCGGTGCCGCCCGGCTGATCGAGCGCCCGGGGGAGCGTGTCGCTCGGTCGGAAGTGGCCCCGGAAAAAATCATTGAGCCGAGCATGTGTTACCGCTAACATCGCGCCGTCGTTCTACGAACGAAGAGGAGAGAGAGAAGGCGGATCGCCGGCTGCATAGCCGACGCCCGGGTCGCGTGCCCGGATGACGACAACGACAGACCCGAACGAGCCACCGTGCCGTTAGCACCGATTTAGGACGGGTGGACACGAGCGCGCGGGTTTGAAAGCGTACGACTGCAGGGTCGGTCCAACTGACCAGGAGGAGAAGCGCACATGGCAGACCCAGATATCGTCTACGACGCGGTTGAGCGCCTCGAGTGGGACGAGCGCAAGGAGGACGACAACCCGGTCAAGAAGTGGCGGCAGGTCACACGTCGCACGGCGCTGACCGGCGGTGCCGCGGGAATGGCGGCCCTCATCCTCGAAGCGTGCGGCGGCAGCAGCTCGAGCAGTAGCACGGCCTCGGCCGCTGGCGGCAGCAGCGGCAGCGCGGCGTCGAGCATCTTCGGCGACAACCAGAAGTACAAGTTCACGTTCGTCAACCACGTGACGACCAACCCGTTCTTCACGCCAACGCAGAACGGCGCGGCGGACGCCTGCAAGTTGCTCGGCTGCTCGTATCAGTGGACGGGCTCGCAGAACAGCAACGTCGGCGAGATGGTCAACGCGTTTAACAGCGCGGTGAGCGCCGGCGTCGACGGCATCGCGATCGCGCTCGTCAGCCTGACGGCGTTCAACGCCCCGGTCCAGAAGGCGCTCTCGTCTGGCATCCCGGTCCTGTCCTACAACGCCGACGCCGCCGGCAACGCCCGCCTGGCGTACATCGGCCAGGACCTGTTCGTGTCCGGTCAGGAGATGGGCCAGCGGATCGCCAAGCTGGTGCCCTCCGGCGACGTGGCGCTGTTCATCGCGACGCCCGGGTCGCTGAACATCCAGCCTCGGATCGACGGCGCCCAGGACGCGCTCAAGAGCCATTCCGCGATCAAGACCCACGTGGTCGCCACGGGCGCGGCGCTCCCGCAGGAGCTGTCGACGATCCAGTCCTACGTGAACTCTCACCCGGACACAAAGGGCCTGTTCGCGGTCGACGGCGGCAGCACCCAGTACGTCGGTCAGGTAATCCAGCAGAAGGGTCTGGCCTCCAAGGGCGTCAAGGGCGGCGGCTATGACCTTACGCCGACCACGCAGCAGACGCTCGCGGCCGGCGCCCTGCAGTTCACGATCGACCAGCAGCCATACCTGCAGGGGTTCCTGCCCGTCTTGCAGCTCTACATGTACAAGGCGTCGCAGAGCCTCACGGGCATCGCGGACACCAACACCGGTCTGAAGTTCCTCGACAAGTCGACCGTGCAGCCGTACAACAGCACCAAGAGCCGGTACGAAGGCACGAGCACGGCAGCTGGCGTCACGAAGTCGTAGGCTTCGGTTCGAGCAGCGATGGCTGTCGCATCAGACAGCACTCCTCCGGCGAGCGCCCCACCGACGGGCCCGGCCAAGGCCTGGGCTCGGCGCGGCGGGGCGCTCAGCCTCGCGCAGCGGTTTCTCACCCTGCGCGAGGGCAGCATCATCATCGTCACGCTGATCACGTTTATCTACTTCTCGGTCAGCACCAATCGGTTCCTGACGGAATCCAGCCTCAAGTCGCTGCTGCCTTACTTCGCCCCGTTCGCGATCATGGCGGCGGGGGAGGTGTTCGTGATGATCAACGGCGAGATCGACCTGTCGATCGGCGCCGTCTACCTGTTCACACCGTTCATCTTCTACAAGCTGAACAACAACGTCGGCCTCCCGCTCGTGCCGGCGATGATCGTTGCGCTGCTGATCGCGATGCTGGTAGGTCTGTTCAACGGTCTGGTGGTGTCGGTGGTCGGGATCTCGTCGTTCGTCACGACGCTCGGGGTGTTATTCACGCTGGACGGCCTGACGCTGATCATCTCCCATGCCACGCAGGTGACCACTCCTGGTACGTCCGTGGTGAAGGTGGGAACGTTCGCGCAGATCTTCGGCGGGGGCACCTACTCGGAGCTGTTCTGGGCGATCGCGATCACGATCATCCTCCAGCTCGTCCTGTCGTTCACGCGATGGGGTGTCTATACGGTCGCGGTCGGCGGCAACCGGCTCGGCGCGGCCGAGGCGGGCGTCCGGACCAAGCTCGTGCTGACCCGCAACTTCGTCATGTGTGCGGGCCTCGCCGGGTTCGTCGGGATCCTCGAGGCCGTGCGCGCGGTCACCACGACGCCGGATCCTTCCGGCTCCAACGCCATCCTGTTTCAGGCGATTTCGGCCGCGGTGATCGGCGGCACCCTGCTCCAGGGCGGATCCGGCACCGTCGTCGGGGCATTCATCGGTGCGATCTTCCTAGGGATTCTCCAAGAAGGCCTGAACATCAAGGGCGTCAGCGCGAACTACTTCCTGTTTTACCTGGGCCTCGCGGTGCTGATCGCGATGGCGTTCAACACGTACGTCTCGCGGGTGCGTACGGGGTCGGGCCGTGGCTGACGCGGCTATCCCCGAGGAGCGCATCGTCGGCCCTGTCACGGCCGAGGACGACGTGTTGCGGGTCGAGCACGTCGCCAAGAGCTTCGGGCCGATCAGCGCCCTGCGCGACATCAACCTGCACCTTCGCAAAGGCGAGGTGCTAGGACTGCTGGGGGACAACGGCGCGGGCAAGTCGACGCTGATCAAGATCCTCTGCGGCTTTCACAAGGCAGACTCGGGAACGATGTGGCTCAAGGGGGAGCCCTATGCGCCCAAGAGCGTGCTCGACGCGCGCAACCATGGGATCGACACGGTCTATCAGGACCTTGCCCTGGTCGACCAGCTGACCGTGTACAACAACCTGTTCCTGCGCCGTGAGCTGGTCAAGAAGCCGCTCCCGTTCCTCGCCAATCGCGCGATGCGCCGGCAGGCTCGCAGCGCGCTCGAGGACACGGGCATCAACATTCCGCGGCTCGACGTCCCCGTAGCTCGTCTGTCCGGTGGCCAGCGCCAGGCGATCGCGGTCGCTCGCACGGTGTCGGGCGACGCCGACATCATCCTGCTCGATGAGCCGCTCGCGGCGATGGGCGCCAAGGAGGGCGCCCTGATCCTCGACCTGATCCAGCGGCTCAAAGCCGAAGGCCGTGTCTCGATCATCATGATCCTTCACAACTACGTCCACGTGTTCCAGGCGTGCGACCGGGTCAGCCTGATCCAGGACGGCGTCATCGCGCTGGACAAGCCGACCGCAGAGACCAGCGTCGACGAGCTCAACGAGATCGTCGTGGAGGAGTACCGACGCGCCAGGCAAGCCGCCATGTCGGAGCAGGCAGGCACAACCCGGGCCCAAGACAACGGCGCATGAGCGCCTGCAGGGGCGCCTGGCGGTGAGCGAGCCGGCGTACTCGATCGGCATCGATTTCGGCACCGAGTCCGGGCGTGCCGCGCTGATCGACCTGAGCACCGGGGATCTGCTCGCCACCAGCGCCGTTCGCTACCCGAACGCGGTGATCGACCGCACCCTGCCCGGCACCGGCGAGCGGCTGCCGTCCGACTGGGCGCTGCAGGATCCCGACGATTGGGTGCAGGTGGTCAACGAGGCCGTGCCCGATGTGGTGGCCAAGGCGGGCGTCGCGCCGCGTGACGTGGTCGGGCTGGGGATCGACTTCACGTCCTGCACCGTCCTGCCCGTGACCGCCGACGGCACCCCGCTGTGCACGATTGAGCGCTGGCGCGAGCGCAAGCACGCCTGGCCCAAGCTCTGGAAGCACCACGCCGCGCAGCCGGTGGCCGACCGCCTGAACGAGGTCGCGCTGCAGCGCGGCGATGCGTTCCTGGGGCGCTACGGCGGCCGCATCTCGTCGGAGTGGTACTTTCCGAAGCTGATCGAGGTGTGGCTCGAGGACCGGGAGGTGTACGACGACTGCGCCGCCTTCATCGAGGCGACCGACTGGATCGTCTGGCACCTCACCGGGGTCGAGTGCCGGCAGAGCGCGACCGCCGGCTACAAGGCGATGTGGTCGCCGGCCGAGGGACTGCCGCCGGTCGAGTACTTCGAGGCCGCCTATCCCGGGTTCGGCGCGCCGGGCGAGAAGCTCGGCGACACGTTCGTCCCGCTGGGAACGCGAGCGGGCACGCTGGCGCCGGAGGTGGCGGCGAGGGTGGGGTTGCCCGAGTCGGTTGCGGTGGCGGTTGGCAACGTCGACGCGTGGGTGTCGGTGCCGGGAGTAGGGGTCCAGGAGCCGGGCACCTTCGTGGTCGTCATCGGCACGTCGATCTGCGACATGATCGTCCACCCCGAGGAGACCCGGCTACCGGGCATCACCGGCGTCGTCAAGGACGGCATCCTTCCGGGGCTGTACGGCTACGAGGCAGGGCAAGCGGCGGTCGGCGACATGCTCGCCTGGTTCGTCGAGAAGATGGTGTCCGATCCAGGGAGCTACGAGGCGCTGGAAGCAGCGGCGGCGAGGTTCGAGCCGGGCGAGACCGGGCTGGTCGCACTCGACTGGCTCAACGGCAACCGGACGATCCTCGCCGACGCCGATCTCAGCGGTGCGATCTTCGGCCTCACGCTGCAGACCACGCGCGAGGAGATCTACCGGGCGCTGCTCGAGTCAATCGCGTTCGGGAGCCGGCGGATCATGGACAACTTCGAGGAGCACGGGCTCGAGCTGACCGAGATCGTGGCGTGCGGCGGCATCGCCGAACGCAGCCCGCTGATGATGCAGTTGCTGGCCGACACCAGCGGTCGCGAAGTGCACGTCCCGGATGTGCCCGAGATCCCGGCGCGCGGCGCGGCGCTGTTCGGCGGGGTGGCCGCCGGTAAATTCGCCGACATCGCAGCGGCGGTGCAGGCCACGCGTCCGAAGAGCGTCCGCACGTACAAGCCCGACCTGGACGCCAAACGGACCTACGACCAGGTGTACGAGATCTACCGCCGCCTGTACGAGCTGCTCGGCCGCTCCGAGGTCGGGCTGCTCCACGGGCTCAAGCGCATCCGTACGACCGAGAGGAGCCACTGTTGAGCGAGCTGCCCAGGATCGGCCTGCTGGGGATCATGCAGGAGCTCTACGACGACATGCTGCCCGGGATCACCGATCGCCAGGGAGAGTTCGCGGCCACGGTCGCGCGGCAGCTGTCCGACGTGGCGCAGGTCAGTTTCACGCGCCCGGCGCGCAACCGCGACGACGTCGAGGCGATCGTCGGCGAGCTCACCGCCGAGGGCGTGGACGGGATCGCGATCGTGATGCTGACCTATGGGCCGGCGATGCGCACGGTGCGCGCGCTGATGAGCACGACGGTGCCGGTGCTGCTGGCGAACATCCAGCCCGAGCGTTCGATCACCGCCGCTTGGGACATGGCGGATCTGACCTACAACCAGGGGATCCACGGTGCCCAGGACCAGGCCAACGCGCTCGTGCGCACCGGCAAGCCGTTCTCGGTGATCACCGGCGACTGGCGGTCGGTGCAATTCGCGAGCGCGTTCGCCGACTGGGCGCGTGCGGCGCAGGCGGTGACCACGCTGCGGCGCACGCGGATCGCGCTGCTCGGCTACCCGATGAATGGGATGGGCGACATCCTCTATGACCCGCCGTCGCTGCTGCGCAAGATCGGACCGATGATCGTCAGCGAGGATCTCGGCGGTCTGGTGGTGCGCCTGTCGGCCGTGTCCGACGCCGACGTCGACGCGGTCCTGGCGCGGCACGCGGACATCTTCGAGCTCGACCCCCGGCTCGCGCGCGAGCAGCATGCCTATGCGGCACGTCTGGAGGTGGCGATTGGGCAGATGTTGCGTGACGGCGACTACGCCGGCTTCTCGTTCCACTTCGACTCGATCGGAGGTGACGGGCGCTTCGAGCAGCTGCCGCTGCTGGCGGCGTCGGACCTGATGGCCGACGGCTACGGGTACGCCGCCGAAGGCGACACGAACACGACCTCGCTGATGTGCGCCGCCCAGACGATGATCGGCGACGCTCACTTCAGCGAGATGTACGCGATGGACTGGGAGCTCGACTCCGTCTTGATCAGCCACATGGGCGAAGGCAACTGGAAGATCGCCAGGCGCGACCGGCCGATCCGCCTGATCGACCGCGAGCTCGGCATCGGCAGGCTGTCCAACCCGCCGACCCCGGTGTTCTCGGCCGAGCCCGGCGTTGCGACGACCGCCGCGCTCGTGCCGATCGAGGGCGAGTACTACCGGCTGGTCGTGGGGCGGGGCCGGGTGCTCGACACGCCGGAGCTGCCCAACGTCGAGATGCACTATTTCCACTTTCGCCCCGACTCGGGGATGGAGTCGTTCATGGACGCGTGGCTCGGTCTCGGCGGCCCGCACCACTTCGTGCTGAACCTCGGCGATCACGCCGGGCGCTGGCGCCGGCTGGCGGAGCTGCTGGACCTCGACTACGAGGAGATCTAGAGCGCATGCTTGAAGAACTGCGGCAGCACGTGCTCGCGGCAAATCTCGCGCTGCCCGCCCACGGGCTCGTGAAGCTGACGTCAGGCAACGCCAGCGGCATCGACCGCGATCGCGGCGTGGTCGCGATCAAGCCAAGCGGGGTGCGGTACGACGCGCTGACCGTCGGTGACCTCGTGATCGTCGATCTCGACGGCAACGTGATCGCCGGCGAGCGGCGCCCGTCGACCGACACGTCAACCCACCTGGCCCTGTACCGCGCGTTCGAGGACATCGGCGGCATCGTGCACACCCACTCGACCTGGGCCACGGCGTGGGCGCAGGCGCAGCGTGAGATCCCGCTGCTGGGCACCACGCACGCGGACCTGTGTCCGCATCCGATCCCGCTGACCCGACCGCTGACCCAGGAGGAGATCGACGGCGACTACGAGCGCGCGACCGGGGACGTGCTGGTCGAAGCGGTCGCCCCGCACGGGCCGGCCGAGCTCCCGTGTGTACTTGTGCGGGCGCATGCACCGTTCTGCTGGGGTCCGGACCCCGCCGCCGCGGTCGAGATCGCAGTCAACCTCGAGGAGGTGGCATGCACGGCGCTGCTGACGACCGTCCTGGATCCGGCCGTCCTCCCGCTCGCCGAGGCGTTGCGAGACAAGCACCATCGCCGCAAGCACGGACCGCAGGCGTACTATGGCCAGCGGTGAGCGCGCCTGCGGCTGAGGATGTTTGAGGCGAAGGGCTTCTTCGCGGCGCTGGCCATCGCCGTGTTGTTCGCGCACGTGGGCACCGTGCGCGTGAAGGCGGCGCCCGCCAAGGGGCCGCAGACGGTGCCCAAGCCGCGGATCGTGTGGGACCCGATCCCGTTCGGCGCCAAGCGCAAGGCCGAGATGAAGGCCTACGCCGAGCGCCACTACGGAATCGACAGCTACAAGCTCGTGCAC
This sequence comes from Solirubrobacteraceae bacterium, assembly GCA_035693425.1. GTDB lineage: Bacteria > Actinomycetota > Thermoleophilia > Solirubrobacterales > Solirubrobacteraceae > Palsa-465. The sequence goes on along the minus strand of DASSGR010000188.1, from coordinate 27,240 downwards.
CCGCATGTGATCGTGATCCACTACACGGTCACGCCGAGCTACCAGGCGACGTTCAACACGTTTGCGCCCGACGTGCCGGACCCGGAGCTGCACGAGCTGCCGAATACGTGCGCGCATTACGTGGTCGACCAGTACGGCGTGATCCACCAGCTGGTGTCGGTCAACATCATGTGCCGCCACACGGTGGGCCTCAACTGGACCGCCATCGGGATCGAGCACGTCGGCTACAGCGACGCTCAGGTGCTCGACGACCGCAAGCAGATGGCATCGAGCCTGGCCCTCGTGCGGTGGCTGCGGTGCCGCTTCCACATCGAGATCAAGAACGTGATCGGACACAACGAGAGCCTCTCGAGCCCGTATCACCGCGAGCGCGTGCCGTCGCTGCGCAAGCAGACCCACAGCGACTTCAACCACGCCGACATGCAGGTCTACCGCCGGCGCTTGCGGGCGCTGGGCGGCTGTCCGGCCGCGAGCTGACCGCCGGCGAGGTGGTCAGACGTCGCGCCGAAAGACGCCGATCCGGCCGATCGGATCAAACCCCAGCCGCGAGTAAAGCTGCTTCGGCCAACCGTTGTCATCGGCTTCGATGAACACGAGCTCGTGCCCAGCGTCCTGAGCCAGGACGATCGCGCGCGTGATCAGCCGGCGGGCGCAGCCTCGGTTGCGCCAGGACGGCACCGTGTAGACGTCTTCGACCTGCGCGGTGGTGCCGTCCGAGTACAGCTTGGTCATCGCCACTAGGTCGTCGGTCTCGTCGCGGATCCCGAGGCTGCGCCCCGCCCGCACGCGCGCCTCGCGGCGCGTGGCCTCCACGACCTGGTCGAGCGCCTCAGCGGTCATCTTGGGGTCATCGGACACCCACTGCCGCATCAGCTCGGACGCCGCGTCATCGTGGACCTCGACGACTCCGTCGGTATCGGCTTCGCGGTCGGCCGGCCTCGCAAGCGCCATCAACACGTCCCGGTCAAATGTCCATCCGTCAGCGCGCAGGGGCTCTTCGAGCCGCCGCGCGCTGTCCTCGTGCTCGATGATCAGCTGCCGGTAGGGCAGGTCGCCGAGATACTCGTCGGCGAGCACCACCGCCTGCTCGTAGGTCACCGGCCCGGCGAGTCGGAGGTGGTTCAGCCCCCAAACGCTCGTCAGGCAGGGAGCCCGGATCAGCCACCCGCCGTCGACAGGGCGCGCCTCGTCGGCCGCCAGCTGCGCGGTGCGCCGCAGGAACGTCAGCGCGGTCGGGAGGGCGTCGGATCCGGGCGTTTTCGCCACGGCGAGCATGGTCACAGGTCCGCAGCGCGCAAGTCAGGCAGAATCACCCCCATGAGCGCCGAGGGCATGAAGGCAGCCGAGCAGAAGATGCGCGACGCTGGTCATTCCGACGAGGCGATCCGCGCGTTCCGCAGCGCCTACGAACGCCTCGAGGGGGGCGAGTCAGGGATGCTGCCCACCGACGAGCTCGAGCCGGCGACCGACGTGCCCTCGCTCGACGAGCTGCCGGAGGGCGACCCGGCCGGCGCGCTGGAGCAGTTCGCGGTGATCAAGCTCAACGGCGGTCTGGCCACCACGATGGGCCTGCGCAGTCCGAAGTCGCTGCTGGAGGCGCGCGAGGGACGCACGTTCCTGGACATCATCATCGGGCAGACGCTGGCGCTGCGCCGGCGGTTCGGCGTGCGACTGCCGCTGGAGCTGATGGACAGCGAGGCGACGCGGGACGAGACGCTCGCGGCATTGGCCAAGCATCCGGAGCTCTCCGGCGACGGCCTTGACCCCGACTTCATGCAGAGCATGATCCCCAAGCTCGACGCCGAGTCATACGCACCGGTGAGCTGGCCCGATCAGCCGTCTCTGGAATGGAACCCTCCCGGCCACGGCGACATCTACGGCGCGCTGCGGCGGTCGGGCATGCTGGCGACGCTGCTCGAGCAGGGTTTTCGGTACGCGATGATCTCCAACTCGGACAATCTCGGCGCGACGCTGGACCCGCGGATCGCCGCGTTCGTCGTCGCCGAGGAGATCCCGTTCTTGATGGAGGTGTTCGAGGGGACGGAGGCCGACCGCAAGGGCGGCCACATCGCCCGCCGGCGCGCCGACGGACAGCTGGTCCTGCGCGAGGTCGCCCAGACGCCCGACGACGACCAGGAGTCGTTTCGCGACTACCGCCGCTGGCGCTACTACAACTCGAACACGCTGTGGGTGGACCTGAGCGTGCTAAACGAGATGCTCGAGCAGTCCGGGGGCGTGCTCGAGCTGCCGCTGATCATCAACCGCAAGACCGTGGATCCACGTGACAAGAGCTCGCCGGCCGTGATCCAGCTCGAGAGCGCGATGGGAGCCGCGATCGGCAGCTTCTCCGGCGCTCGGCTGCTGCTCGTTCCCCGCACCCGGTTCGTTCCGGTCAAAACGACCGACGATCTGCTCGTGCTGCGGTCAGATGTCTATGAGATCGACGACGACATGGTCCTCCGGCCCGTCCCGGAGCGCGCGCAGAGCCTGCCGTTCGTCGAGCTCGACGGCGACTACTACAAGCTGCTCGACGACTTCGAGGCGCGGTTTCCCGACGGCGCGCCGTCGCTGCGCGAAGCCGAGCGGCTCGTCGTGCACGGTGACGTGACGTTCGGCCGTGACGTCGTCGTGCGCGGCGCGGTCGAGATCGATGCCGACGAGCCCAAGCGCCTCGAGCCCGGCACCGTGCTCGAGGGCTGAGCCCGGGCGGCGCCGCACATGCGACCGATAGCCGAGCAGAAGATCCTGGTCACCGGCGCGACCGATGGCCTTGGCAAGGGAGTCGCCACCGAGCTCGCCCGTGCCGGCGCGACGCTGCTGTTGCACGGGCGCGACGAGGCTCGTGGCGCCGCGACCATGCAGGAGATCCGCGAAGCCACGGGCAACGACGCGCTGTCGTATTACAACGCCGACTTCGCATCGCTCGCCGCGGTGCGGGCGATGGCCGACCGGATACTCGACGAGCACGAAGAGCTGCACACGCTCGTCAACAACGCGGGCATCGGGTCAACCCTCCCGGGCGGCGGCGAGCGGATGGAGAGCGACGACGGGTACGAGCTGCGGTTCCAAGTCAACTACCTTGCCGCGTTCCTGCTCACACACCAGCTCGTGCCCTTGCTGTTCAAATCGGCGCCGGCCCGGATCGTCAACGTCAGCTCGCTCGGCCAGATGCCGATCGACTTCGACGACGTGATGCTCGAGCATCGCTACAGCGGCGTGCGGGCCTACTGCCAGAGCAAGCTCGCCGACGTGATGCTCACATTCGACCTGTCCGACGAAATGCCGCGCCGTGCCGTCACCGTCAACTGCTTGCATCCAGCATCGTTCATGCCGACCAAGATCGTGCTGGCCGCGCGCGGAACCGCCTCGTCGACGCTCGAGGAGGGCGTTGACGCGACGATGCGTCTGATCACCGATCCCGAGCTCGACGGCGTCACCGGGCGCTACTTCACCGCGGGGCACGGCTCGCGTGCCAACCCGCAGGCGTACGACGAGGATGCCCGGCGCCAGCTTCGCGAGCTCTCAGAGCGGCTCATCGAGCAAGCGCAGCGGGCCTGACCGCACATGGCACGCCCGCGCCGCCGGCTGTGCGTGATCAAGCTAGCGGCGGTGCTTCTCGCTGTGGCAGCGGCGCCGCCCGCCGCAGCCAAGGCGCCGGAGCGCCCGGGTCCCAGTGTGCAGGTCGTGATGACGAGCGCGAACCTCTCGTGGCGGCTGTCGCGGCTGCCCGACCTGACGTTCAGCGCCGACCCGCCGAGTGGCATGCCTGTTGTCACAGTTGACGACAGGACTCGCTACCAGCGTTTCACCGGCGTGGGGGCGGCGATGACCGACAGCTCGGCGTGGCTGATCTACGACGAGCTTTCGCCCGGACCTCGTGCCCGGCTGATGAACGCCCTGTTCGGTGCGAGCGGAATCCACCTGAACTTCGTGCGCGTCCCAATCGGGGGCTCGGACTACACCGCCAACGGCCTGCCCTACAGCTATGACGACCTGTCGCCGGGTCAGGTGGATCCGACGCTTGCGCACTTCTCGATCGCGCACGACCTCGCCTACGTGGTGCCGGCGCTCGCGCAGATGCTGTCGCTCAACCGTCATATCGAGATCCTCGCCGAGCCATGGAGCCCCCCGGCGTGGATGAAGACCAACGGCGCGTTTAACAACAAGCACGGAACTGGGTGGCTGCGCAGCATCTATCGCGGCGCGCTCGCGCAGTACATCGTGAAGTTCATCCAGGCCTACGCGGGCGTGGGCATCCCGATCGACGCGATCACGCCACAGAACGAGCCCGGAGCCCCGTCCGACTTTCCCGGACTGAACATGTCAGCAGCAGGCGAGGTGCAATTCATCACGCAGTACCTCGAGCCGGCACTGCGCGCCGCGCACCTGAATCCGAAGATCTACGGCCTCGATCGGGGCGCGCTGCTGTACTACGCCAAGTCCCTGGCGCTCGGCCCGGCTAGCGACGACCTCGCCGGTATCGCGTGGCATTGCTACGGCGGACCCAGCTACATGAACGCGTTGCACGCGCTCGCTCCGACGCTGGACCAGATCGTGTCGGAGTGCGCGCCCGGGATCATTCCCTACACGCCCGCCGAAGCGCTGATCAGCTCGCTGCGCAACTGGGCCAGCGCCGCCGCGTTGTGGAACCTGGCGCTCGATCCGGCCGGCGGGCCGGTCCAGCGGCCCAACGTGGGATGCCCGGGCTGCACCGGCGTCGTCACGATCGACGAGCAGACGCACGCCGTCACCTACGGCCTCAACTACTACCAGCTCGGGCAGATCAGCAAGTTCGTCGCGCCCGGCGCTGTCCGAATCGCCGCCAACGCGCTCGCTAGCGACTTCCGCACCCCGGCGGGGGCCTACGGAGTCACGCCCGGACTCGATGACGTTGCATTCCGCAACCCGGACGGGACCACCGTGCTGGTGACCTACAACAACTCCGGATCATGGATCCGGTTCGCGGTCTCCGCGAGCGGACAGTGGTTCGAGGCCGGGATCCCGCCGGGGGCGATGACGACGTTCGAATGGAAATGAGCGCCTGCGATCCGTCCGCGGGGACGGATCGCAGCCTGCTCAATCGGGGCGCCCTGCTACGACGAACTGTTGCGTGCGCGTGAGCTCGTGGAACGCGAGCGCGATGCAGTCGAGCGTGTACCCGACGAGCGCGTGCTCGACGAACGCGTACCGCTGCTCCCGGTGCTCTTGGCCGCGGTCGTCTTGCGCGCGGTCGTCTTGCGCGCGGCCGTCTTGCGCGTCGGCGCCTTGTCGGCGACGGCGGTCTTGAGTCTGTCGAAGTCCTTGAGCGCGTTTGCGTTGGCCTTCTTGGCGTCGCGCTGCAAGTTCTTCAGCGCCTTGGTGACGTCCTTGTATGCGGCCTGGGCGTTGCGGTCGAGTCCCTTGCCGGCCGACTGCAGAGTGGTGTGCGCGTCGTCGAGCAGCTTCTCGAGTCGCTTTTGCGCGGCCTCCAGGTTGCGGCGAGCGGCTGACGACGATGATGACGACGACGAGCGGCTCGTCGCGCGACTCGTCGAGCGCGTGGTCGTCTTACGTGCCGCTGGTTTGCGAGCGGCTGGTTTGCGAGCTGCTGGTTTGCGAGCGGCCGGCTTCTTGGCTGCTGGCGGCATAGCGGTCTCCTCTTACTGGGGGCTGATGGTGACGAGAGTTGGCAAAGCTTTGCGCAACGCGAGGACGCACGTCGCAAAGAAACTGCCAGATGCACGCGCAACGTAGTGACACGCACGCGGAATTGCAGCGGTGACCGTATTGCATCTTGACGTCATACGTCGCACTCGCCGCACATGTTGCATGCGATTTGCGCGAGACGGGAACCTTTTGCAGGCGGTCCGCGCAAATCGCGGACCCGCAACAGGCAACCAGGCGATAGATGTCAACGTTCCAACAGGTGGGGGTTCACTTGGACCCCGGACGGCTGCGCGTCCTGATCGAAGCTGGCCAGTCAGCGACGGCGGAAGGCGAGCTCGAGGACGTGCTCGGGCGTCTGCTTGCGACCGCGCGCGAGCTGACCGGCGCGCGGCACGCCGCGATCAAGGTGCTCGACGACGATGGAGACGACGTCGAGGAGCCCACTACCGGGCGAGGCGATGACCCCAGTCACGGTCGCCGCGGGTCGATCGACGTGGGAATCCCGATCGGCGACGAGACTTGGGGCTACCTCTCACTGACCGACAAAGAGCAGGGCGAGTTCCAACGCGCCGATGAAGAGGCTGCGATCGTGCTCGCTCGGTGGGCGGCGATCGCCGTGTCCAATGCGCGCGCATACCGCCAGATCGAGCAGCGCCGCGCGGAGCTCGAACGCTCGGTACACGCGCTCGAGGCAACCTCGGAGATCGGCCGCGTGCTCGGCGGCGAGACTCAGCTCGATCGTGTCCTGGAGCTGGTGGCGACTCGCTCACGTGCGCTCGTGGAGGCGAGGGGAGTGATGATCCTGCTGCAGGACGCCGATCAGTTCCTGGTTGCGGCGACCGCGGGAGACGTCCCGCAGAGCCTCGCCGGGCAGAGGATTCCCGCGCGCGGCACGCGGGCCGCCCGCGTGCTGGAATCCGGCAAACCCGAGCGGATCGCAGTCATCTCCGGGCGGATGCGCGCCACGCTCTCCGAGCTTGGACTCCGGCCGCATTCCGCTTTGCTCTCGCCCCTCGTGTTCCGCGGATCCAACGTCGGCGTGATCGAGACCTTCGACCGCGTCGACGGTCCCGAGTTCCGGATCGAGGACGAGCGGCTCCTGCTGGCCGCGGCGGCGAGCGCGGCGACTGCCGTCGCCACCGCTCAGTCGCTGCAGCGCGAGCGCCTGCGCCGCAGCCTCGCGGCTGCCGAGGAGGAGCGCCGGCGGTGGGCGCGCGAGTTGCACGACGAGACGCTGCAGGTGCTGGGTGGGCTGCGGGTCCTGCTCTCCTCCGCGCGACGCAGCACCGATGCGGCGGTACTGCACGCCACGCTCGAGACAGCCGTCGACCAGCTCGCCGATGAGATCGCAAGCCTGCGCGCGCTGATCATCGAGCTGCGTCCGGCCGCGCTGGATGAGCTCGGTCTGCGGCCGGCGCTCGAGGCTCTGTTCAATCGCGCCCGCGTGAGCCATGGGCTGGACGTGGCGACGACCGTCGAGCTCGAGCACGGCGCCGGGACGCGCGAGGCGCGGCTGGAGCCCGACGTCGAGATCGCGATCTACCGCACCGTGCAGGAGTCGCTGACCAACGCGGCCAAGCACGCCGGCGCCCGCTGCGTCGACGTGGTGGTGGTCGAGCGCGGGGGAGAGGTGGAGATCGCCGTTCGCGACGACGGCACCGGCTTCGACGTCGATGCACCAACCGGCGGCTTCGGGCTGACTGGGATGCGCGAGCGAATCTCGCTTGCCGGCGGACGGCTCGAGATCATCAGCTCGGGGCAGGGGACGGCGGTGCTTGCGTCGGTGCCGTCGGTGCGGGCGAGGGCCGCGTGACCGGACCACATGTTTCTGCACGAACAATCGCCCTGACTCTGCGCGAAGCGCACCGTGACTCTGCGCGAACCCGATCCGCGATCCGCTGGATCTAACGTTATGGTGCGAGTGGCGATGGACGACGCGTCAACATCCGCTGACCCGATCACGATCGTGATCGCAGACGACCATCAGGTCGTTCGCGCCGGGCTGCGGCTTCTGCTCGAAGCGGAGGACGGATTCGAGGTCGTGGCCGAGGCCGGAGACGTCGCCACGACCGAGCGCAGGATCACCGCATACCACCCGCGGGTGCTGATCCTTGACCTCAACATGCCCGGCGAGTCGAGTCTGCCCGCGATTCCGCGGATCCGCGAGAGCGCTCCCAAGACCCAAGTCGTCGTCCTGACGATGCAGAACGACCCGGCGTTCGCGCGCGAGGCGCTGCGTGCCGGAGCGATCGGCTACGTGCTAAAGGAGGCGGCCGACGCCGAGCTCGTCCAGGCGGTGCGGCTGGCGGCCGACGGCCGGACGTATCTGAACCCCGAGCTCGGGGCCCGGCTGGCGGCCGAGCCGCCCACTCCGATCGGGCCCCCCGACGACCTGTCCGCGCGCGAGATCGAGGTTCTGCGGCTGATCGCGCTCGGGCACACCAATACCGAGATCGCCTCCAAGCTGTACCTCAGCGTACGCACGGTCGAGTCCCACCGCGCGCACATCCAGCAGAAGACCAGACGGACCACGCGCGCCGACCTGGTGGCCTACGCGCGCGAGCACAACGTGCTCTAGCGCCCGGCGCCGCCCGCGCCGGCGATCTCGTTTCGCTTGGCGCGCAGCGAGGCCGACTTCGGAACGGGCTCGACGATGTTCCCGCGGGAGGCCGAGGCCACGGTGGCGACGATCCGCCTGCCGCGGTGGACCCATTTCACCGCAGCGGGGGCGTAACGCAGCAGCGCCTGCCAGGTGAGCGTGCCGATCACCCCGTCGACCGGCAGGCCATGCGCGCTCTGGAAGCTCTCCACCGCGGCAAGCGTCTGCGGTCCAAAGCCGCCGTCGATCGTGATCGGCTCGCCCGCCGTGACCAGGTGCTCCTGGGCCCACACGACGAGGTCGCCGGCGGCGTGGAGCCCGATCGTTGCCAGCGAGGTGTCGGCGATCACGTCGGTAAGCGCACCGACCGGCTGCGACAGCGCCTGCCACGCTCCGGTGGTCGAGGACTGCCAGTCCCACCAGCTCACGCCGGCGGCGCCGTATGACCTCGACATCTGACGGAAGCGCTTGATCTGACCCAGGCGCGGGCGGTTGAAGGTCTGTCCGAGCGGATCGATCGTGCGCTCGTAAAGGCGATTGAACTGGTAGGTGTGCGAGTACACGGCATCGACGGTCGTGCCGATGTCGGCCCAGTACATCTGCGGCGTGTTGTACTGCGCGCCGCCGGGGCCCAGGAACACCGAGTACGGAAACCCGGGGTGGTAGTCGACGTATGGGAACCCCGCCAGCGACACCGGGTAGTTGGCACCGATCAGCTTGCGCAGCCGCGTGATGTAGGACTGCGCCGCGACGTACTTGCCCTGGTACTCGCTTTCTGCGTCGATCACCAGGCAGTTGGCGCCGGCCTTCACGGCGGCCGCGCCGACGTATGCCTCGGTGATCGGGTGGTTGCCGTACACGTACTGCCATGCGCACACACGCAGGCCGTGTGCGTGCAGGGTCGACACCAGCGACGCGTTGAACTGCGACCAGATGCTGGTGCCGTCGCCGCTCTTGATGAACAGCGTGCTGATGCCATAGCGGCGGGCGTCGGCGATCAGGCTGCTCAGGTTGCCGCCGTCGGAGCGCGCCAGCTCCCAGATCCACATTCCGCGCAGGGCGAAGGGATTGCCCTTGGGCGCTGTGGTTTGCGAGCTGCCGGAACTGGTTGGACTTGTCGATGCTCCACCGGATCCAGCGCTCGCCGAGCCGGCGATCGCCAATGCGATCGCGATGACCAGCGCGAGCGTCAGGCCCTGCTTCGGGAACCGGCCAAACTCAAGTGCCCGACAACCGCGGACTCCGCGGTCGACCCTCATACGGCAACTCACCGTAGCGTAGAACCCGAGGGCTATATGCAAGTTGCGGTTCGGGCGTGGGCGCCCGCGGAGGACCTCAGCCGGCTAGCTCGACATAACGCCCGCCGCCCGGATGCTCCGGGAGGCCGTAACCGTGACCGTCGTAGTTCTGCGACCGCCGCGGCACGGAGCGGACGTCGTCGAATCGGTCGGCGTAGTCGTCGCGGACGAAGAAGGCGTTGGCACCGGCGAGCTCGGTGTGCACGAGCCGATAGCCGCGCTCGCGGCCGACGATCTCCAGTGCCGCCAGCGACGCGCCGAACCAGTCCGTCCCATCCCAGACCCAGTCAGGGTCGTAGGGAATCACGAGCGACCGCGTGTGATCGAGGTGCGCGTTGTACTCGATCACCACCACGCGCGGCCGGGTGCGGGTCATCGCCTTCCAGATCCACAGGTCATTGCCGTCGACATCGATCGAGACCACGTCGGGTTCGTCGGAGACGCCGTTGGCAGCGAGCAGCTCCTCTACGTTCTCGGCAGTCACCATCGCTTGTGCGGTCCGGACACGACTGTTGTCGCGGTACTTCCACGCCAGGCTGCGCGAGGCGGTCTCGTCGCCCTCCATGAACAGCCCCGACCAGCCCAGCACGTCGGCGAGCGCGACGCAGTTGCCCTCCACGCCGCGGCCGACGCCGAACTCGACGAACTCCCGGCGCCCGGGCCCGAGACGCCGGAAGATCTCGGCGAGCATGCCGTCCTCGCCGTTCTGCGAGTACACGCCCAGCTCGAACGCGGTCAGGTCTTCCGGCTGCGCGATTGGCGGCGCCGACTGACGGCGCATGAGCTCAGCCAGCGCGAGGTGGAACACCTGCCGGTCCGTCGTGGGCACGTCGTGCTACTTGATGAACAGGATCTCCGCGTACTTCGGCAGCGGCCACAGGTCGTCGGCGACGATCTTCTCGAGCTTGTCGGCGGCCTCGCGCACGGACGCCATCGCCGGGATCACCGTGTCGCGCATGAACTCGGCGTGCTTGATCAGCTCGGCCGGCTGATTCTCGGCCAGGTTGGCGGACTCGAGCGCCTTGATCGCCTCGGCGAACTCGGCGATCAGGTCAGACGCCCCGCCGGCGAGCTCGGTCAGCTGCGCCTCGAGCAGCATCGTGAGATGACGCGCCGCGGCCGGCAGCAACATCGTGCGGGCGAGCGACGCGGCCGTCTCGGCCTCGATGTTGAGCTTCGTCACGTACTGCTCGAGGAACACCTCATGGCGTGATTCGAGTTCGCGCTCCGACAGGACTCCGTAGTTGGAGAACAGCGACGTGGTGTCGTCGGAGATCAGGTACGGCAGCGCGTCCGGGGTCGCACGCAGATTCAGAAGCCCGCGCTGCTCGGCCTCGCTGTGCCAGTCCTCGGAGTAGTTGTCGCCCCCGAAGATGATCTGCTTGTTCTCGGCGTAGCTGCGCTGGAGGATCGGGCGCAGCGCGATCTCGAGCACCGGCCCGTCGCGAAGCGTGTTCTCGAGCTCCTCGGCGAGGTCGTCGATCGCCTCGGCGACGATCGTGTTCAGCACGGTGTTCGGGAGCGACAGCGACATGCTCGAGCCCAGCGCGCGGAACTCGAACTTGTTGCCGGTGAACGCGAACGGGCTCGTGCGGTTGCGGTCACCTCCGTGCTTGGGCAGCGGCGGCAGGACGGGCGTGCCGAGGCCGAGGAACGACTCCGCTGTCGATTCCGAGACCTCGCCGCGCTCGATCGCGTCGAATACCTTCTCGAGCTCGGCTCCGAGGAAGATCGAGATGATCGCCGGAGGCGCCTCGTTGGCGCCGAGCCGGTGGTCCTGGCGCTCCGAGGCGATCGAGGCGCGCAGCAGTCCCTGGTGCTTGTTGACCGCCTGCATCACCGCGGCGCAGAAGAACAGGAACTGCAGGTTCTCGCTCGGCGTGTCGCCGGGATCCAGCAGGTTCTGTCCTGTGTCCGTGCTCATCGACCAGTTGTTGTGCTTACCCGAGCCGTTGACGCCGGCGAACGGCTTCTCGTGCAGCAGACAGACGAGCCGGTAGCGGCGCGCCACGTTCTGCATCACCTGCATCGTCAGGTGCTGGTGATCTGAGCCGACGTTGGAGTTCTCGAACACCGGCGCGATCTCGTACTGGTTGGGCGCGACCTCGTTGTGGCGGGTCTTGACGGGCACCCCGAGCTTGGCGAGCTCGCGCTCAACCTCGAGCATGTAGGCGAGGATCCGCTCGGGGATCGACCCGAAGTAGTGGTCGTCGAGCTCGTGGCCCTTGGGCGGCTTGGCGCCGAACAGCGTCCGCCCGGTGGTGATCAGGTCAGGACGCTGGAAGTAGTACTGCTCGTCGATCAGGAAGTACTCCTGCTCGGGACCCACGGTCGTGAACACGCGTCGCGAGCTCTCGTCGCCGAACAGCCTCAGCGCGCGCATCGCGGACTTCGACAGCGCGTCCATCGAGCGCAGCAGCGGGATCTTGTGGTCCAGCGCCTCACCGGTCCAGGACGCGAACGCGGTGGGGATGCAGAGCACCGCGCCGTTGGGGTTTTCGAGGATGAACGCGGGCGAGCTCGGGTCCCAGGCGGTGTAGCCGCGCGCCTCGAACGTGGCCCGGATGCCGCCGGTCGGGAAGCTCGACGCGTCGGGCTCGCCCTGGATCAGCTCCTTGCCCGAGAACTCCGCCAGCGCCGTGCCCTCGCCGGTCGGCGCGTAGAAGCTGTCGTGCTTTTCGGCGGTCGACCCGGTCAGCGGCTGGAACCAGTGCGTGTAGTGGGTCGCGCCACGCTCCAGCGCCCACTCCTTCATCGCGAGCGCGACCGCGTCGGCCAATGTGGTGTCCAGGGGCTCGCCGCTGGCGAGCGTCTGCTGCAGCCGCCGGAACACGTCCTTGGGCAGGCGCTGTCGCTGGACCGCCGGCGTGAACACGTTGTAGCCGAAGATCTGGTTGTCGGCGAGGGTCAGATCGGGGGCGCCGAGGACGCCTCCGTTCGGTGCCCACTGCGCTGCGAGGACGTTGTGCTGACGGATGCGCGGCATGCGTTCGTTTCCTTCCTAATGTGCGACTTGCTGTCGGAGGGGGTACTGCTCGGCGGCCACGGGCGCGCGTGTAACTATGCGCCCGCGTCCAAATGTATGGCATCGCGCCGCGACATGTCTGAAAGCCTGGTAATACTGGGGTCTAGATGCCGTTCAACGCCAAGCTCGCCCCGACTCGCTATCTCGCGGCGCCCGAGCGCTACGAGTCCATGCAGTACCGCCGCTCCGGGCGAAGCGGGCTGAAGCTTCCCCCGATCTCCCTGGGCCTGTGGCAGAACTTCGGCGACGACAGACCGCTGGCCGATAGCCGCGCGATCCTGCGCCGCGCATTCGACCTGGGAGTCACGCACTTCGATCTGGCGAACAACTACGGCCCCCCGTACGGCAGCGCGGAGATCAACTTCGGCCGGATCTTCGCGGAGGATCTGGCGCCGTACCGCGACGAGCTGATCATCTCGACCAAGGCCGGGTACGACATGTGGCCCGGGCCCTACGGGGAATGGGGGTCGCGCAAGTACCTGCTCGGCAGCCTGGACCAGAGCCTCCAGCGCATGGGCCTCGAGTACGTCGACATCTTCTACTCGCACCGCTTCGATCCCGAGACGCCGCTGGAGGAGACGATGACCGCGCTCGACGCGGCCGTGCGCTCCGGGAAGGCCCGCTACGTCGGGATCTCGTCATACGGCCCGCGCCGCACCGAGGAAGCCGCGCAGCTCTTGCGGGACCTCGGGACGCCGCTGCTGATCCATCAGCCTTCCTACTCGATGTTCAACCGCTGGATCGAGGACGAGCTGCTCGACGTGCTCGACCGCGAGGGCGTCGGGGCGATCGTGTTCTCGCCGCTCGCCCAGGGGATGCTCACCAGTAGGTACCTCGACGGGATCCCCGAGGACTCGCGGGTGCGACGCGGCAACTACTTCTCCTCCGAGCTGCTGTCTGACGAGAACCTGCAGCGGGTCCGTTCGCTCAACGAGATCGCCCAGCGCCGCGGCCAGACGCTCGCGCAGATGGCGATCGCATGGGTCCTGCGCGATCCCCGCGTTACCTCGGCCCTGCTAGGGGCCAGCAGCGTTGCGCAGCTCGAGCAGAACCTCGTGGCGCTCGAGGGCGACGACTTCGATGCCGGGGAGCTCGAGGAGATCGACCGCTACGCGGTGGACGGCGCGCTCAACATCTGGGAGCAGTCGAGCAAGGCTTAGCGCGGCTGTTCGAACGTCAACCACCCGCATTGAAGGAGGGATGGGGGCGGGGTCGGGCACGTAGGAGGTCGTCGGGTGCCGAAAAAGACCGAACCTGCGCCTTCCGAGCCTCGCGCGGGTCCTATTCGTCGGTGAGCGCAGTAAAGGACCCACGCGGCGCGGCGAACCCGGTCGATTGGTCTTTTTCGGCGCCCCCGGCCCTCGCGAACCGCCCGCCAGCCAACCTCCCATCCCACCCTCAATGGGCCGTTAATCCGGCGAGACACAACTACTGCTGGCTGACGACCTTGCCCGAGTTCGTGACGTAGGTCTTCGCGGGGGCCTTGCGGACCAGGACCGTGATCTTGCCCTTCCGCGTGCCGACGGCCTTGGCCTTGCCGTTCAGGCCGGCGGCCACCTCCCAGGCCACGACGTGCACGCCGGGCTGTACGGCGGTGACGTGCCACACGAACGTTGCGGTCTTACCGGGAGCCAGGGCTCCCAGAGCCCAGGTGTTCGAGTAGGCCGTGACGGCGCCGCCGGACCCGCCTTGGCTGCAAGTGGGCGCGGTGCACGGGTCGGGCGGCGTGTCGACGATCCAGATCGGGCGCGACGGGTTCGCGACGCCCTCCTGGCTGATGTTGGCGGAGAACGCCCCGGTCGAGGATCCCGTGCCGCGTGGCGCCGGGTAGGCGCAGGTCACGTTGCAGATCGTCACCGCGACGTTGGGAATCGTCTTGCTGCCCGTGTTGTGGACGATCACCACCATGCGCGTGTGCTGGGCAAGGCGCTGGGAGTTGGGGAAGGTCGCAGCCGCCTGCACCGGGAAGTTGCCGCTGGGCTCGTTGGCGGCCTGGGACTGGCCGCCGCCGCACGCGCTCAGCACCAAACCAGCCGCCATCACAACCGCGACTGCCCAGGCGCTATTCAGACTCCTCCTGCTCAAGGCCCGCCGGAACATACCACCTGCGATCGGCGCGCACGACGGTTCAAACTTGGTGGTCGCGCGCGGTGTGGCGTAGGCTTACCTCGGTCGCGAGCCCCCCGCGACGCAGAGCCATTGGGAGGACGTCAGAGGATTTGATTCGAGCAGTCGCTGATCGCACTTTCCTGCCGACCAAGAACGTCTTGGATCAGATCGGCAACATGATGATCCTGACGGGCAAGACGCTGACCTCGGCGGTACGCCCTCCATATCCCTACGGAAGCGAGTTCGTCGGACAGTTCCTGTTCGCGATGAAGCTGTGCTGGTTCCCGCTGCTCGTCTCCACGGTGGCGTTCGGATACGGCGCGCCGGGCCTGCAGGCCGCGAACTTCCTGGTGTTGTTCGGAGCGCTGGACCGCCTCGGCGGCTTCTTCGTGCTCGCGTCGATCCGCGAGTTCGCGCCGTTCGTCGACGCAATCGTGCTCGCCGGGGTCGCCGGCACCGCGATCACCGCCGACCTGGGCGCCCGCAAGATCCGCGAGGAGCTCGACGCGCTCCAGGTACTCGGCGTCGACCCGATCAAGAACCTAGTCGTCCCGCGCTTTTTGGCGCTGATGCTCGTCACCGGGCTGTTCGACATCTACGCGCTGCTGTTCGGCATCTTCGGCGGGATCATCGCCACGCTCGTCAACAACGCCCCGTTGGGGCCGTTCTGGGCCACGTTCTTCAACAACGCATCGACGACCGACTTGTGGGGATCGGTCCTCAAGACCACGATCTTCGGCGCGATCATCGCGATCGTCTGCTGTTACAAGGGGATGACTGCGTCCGGAGGGGCGGAGGGGGTGGGTCGCGCCGTCAACCAGGCGGTGGTGATCGCCTTCCTGGGCATCTTCGCGTTCAACTACGCGTTCACGCAGACGCTGCTGGCCACCCACCCCGAGATCACCACGATCGTCAAGTGACGCCCGCATAAGCGATGGAAAGCCTTCTCGCCACACCCCGCGGCTGGATCGAGTCGTTCGGGGAGATCGTCAAGTTCACCTCGAAGATCGTCGGCGAAGTACTTCGCCTGAAGGTGCTGAAGTTCTTCGGCGAGGCGCTGCGCCAGTCCGGGATCCTGATCGTCTCCTCGACGCTGGTGATCTGGGGCCTCGTGTTCATCATCGGCTTGGAGTGCGGCGTCGAGGGCGCCTACTTCGACCGGGCCAACGGCACGCCGGCGTATGCGGGCGTGTTCTCGGCGTGGTGCGACCTGCGCGAACTGGTGCCCTACGGGTTCGGGTACATGATGGCCGCCAAGGTCGGCACCGGGATCGTCGCCGAGCTTGGCTCGATGCGGATCTCGGACGAGATCGACGCGCTCGAGGTGATGGGCATCAGCGGCGTCACGTTCTTGTGCGCGACGCGGCTGCTGGCAGCATGGATGGTGCTGCCGTTCGTGTACTTGTGCTCGATCGGCGCCGGCTTCTTTGCCAGCTACCTGGTCGTCGTCCAGCAGATCGGGGACGTTTCCTCGGGAGGCTTCTTCCTGATCTTCTGGCAGTTCCAGAACCCGCCGGACCTCTTATATAGCTTGATAAAGGCCATGGCTATGGCCACCGTGATCGTGCTCGTAGGCTGCTACTACGGGTATAACGCCAGCGGTGGGCCCGTAGGGGTCGGGACCGCGACGGCGAAGTCGATGGTCCTGAACATCGTGGCCGTACACCTAATCGGAATGCTCGGTACGCAGCTCTTCTGGGGCGCCAACCCGAGGGCACCAATCGGAGGCTGAGTAATGGAAGGCACAGGCGCCGACAACCCACTCGAGGGCGTCGATCGCGAGCGTGAGGGATCAAACGGCTCCGGCGACGACCGGGAGCCGCTGCAGCATGCGTCGGACGCAAGCGATCGCGAGCGCGACGGCTCAGACGACGCTGGCGAGCGCGAGACCGAGGACGAGTCGGGCTCGCGCGTGTCAGTGGTCGACGAGCAGCCCGAGCGGCCGGCCCCGCCCCAGGGCGCCGACGAGGAGGACTACAAGTACCACACCTACAAGGTGTATCCGTCCGGCCGGCCGGACTCGGTTGAGTTCATCGACGTCTACAAGTCGTTCGGGCGCGCGAAGATCCTCCGCGGGCTGAGCATGGGCCTGCCCGAGGGCATGGTCTCGATGATCATCGGCCCCTCGGGAACCGGCAAGTCGGTCTGCATCAAGCACATGGTCGGCCTGCTGTATCCCGACGAGGGCGACATCATCGTCCACGGCGAGTCGGTCCCGAACATGCCCGACGACCAGCTGTTCGAGATGCGCAAGAAGTTCGGGCTGCTGTTCCAGGACGGCGCGCTGTTCGGATCGATGAACCTGTACGACAACGTCGCGTTCCCGCTGCGCCAGCACACCGAGAAGGGCGAGGACGAGATCGAGGACATCGTCATGCGCCGCCTGGAGGAGGTAGGCCTGGCCAACGCTCGCGAGAAGGCGCCCAACGAGCTCTCCGGCGGGATGCGCAAGCGCGCCGGCTTCGCCCGGGCGCTCGTGCTCGAGCCCGACATCGTGCTGTTCGATGAGCCGGACTCCGGACTGGATCCGGTGCGCACCGCCCTGCTCGGTGAGCTGATCCTCGAGATCCACCGCGACATGATGGAAGACGCCAAGAAGAAGGAGAAGGAACACCTTCCGACGTTCTGCGTGATCACGCACGACATCCTTACCGCACGCCGCGTGGCCGACTACATCAACGTCCTGTGGAAGGGCCGGATCGTCGAGGCCGGGCCCGCCGAGGACATGCTCAACTCCGAGAACCCGTTCATCCGGCAGTTCCTCTCGGGCGAGTCGCAGGGCCCGCTGACGATGGATTGAGCGACGGGCTGGCGCGAACGCTGGTGTGCGCCGATAGCCTGAGGCGGAGATGACAGCGAAGGAGAGGTTCGAGCGGCTGGCGCGGGCTGCCGCGAGCCGGCCGTTCTTGACACTCGGGGTGGTGTTGGCCCTGGCGCTCGGTGGCGGGGTGCTCGCGCTCGGGCTGCGCTCGGACGCCTCGAGCTCCACGTTCGTCAGCTCGTCGTCGTCGAGCTTCCGCGCCACCGAAGACGACCACCAGCACTTCGGCGCCGATGCCGTGGTGGTGCTGGTCCGCGAGAAGCTCACCAACCTCGTGGAGACCAAGGATCTGGCGACGCTCAGCCAGCTCGAGGCCTGCCTCGGCGGCCAAGTGCTCACCGCCAACCAGAAGCTCGCGTCATTCACGCCGGCGGCGCCTGGATCCGAGCCGCCCTATGGCGGCTACAACAGTCCTTGCGGCAAGCTCATGAAGGCCCGCCCCGCGCAGGTCGTCTACGGGCCGGGCACGTTCCTCAACCGTGCCGTCGCCGCGGTCAACACGCAGATCACCACGCTGCTGAACCAGGCCAGGCAGGCGGTGTCGCAGGCCGAGGCGAGCGCCTACCAGCTCGCGATCGGCCGGCACATGAGCAAGGCGCAGGCTCAGAAGGTCGCCAAGGCAGCGGGAACGCTCAAGCAGCAGCAGGAGGTCGAGAGCCTCGAGCAGCTGTACCTCAACTCAGGCATCTCCGGCACTCCGTCGATCGACGACCCGCAGTTCATTCCGCAGATCGTGTTCGACCAGACGCGCGGGGTCAACCAGCCCAAGGCGCGGTTCTCCTACCTGTTCCCGACGGCCAACTCGGCGCTGATCCAGGTCCGGCTCAAGGCGGGGCTGAACGACGCACAGCAGCGCGACGCGATCAGGTGGATCCGCGAGGCGGTGCAGATGCCGCAGTTCCGCCTGTCGTTCGGCGGCACCTACACGGTCAGCGGCGTGCCGGTGGTGACCAACGACCTCGCATCGGAGATCACCGGCTCGATCGCGGGCCTGCTGGTGGCGGCGGTGCTCGTGATGGCGGCGACGCTACTGATCGTGTTCCGCAGCCGGTTGCGGCTGCTTCCGCTGGCCGTGGCGCTGGCGGCAGTGGGGATCACGTTCGGCGTGACCTCGCTGCTGGGCGCGACGCTGACGATGGCTTCGATCGCGGTGCTGCCGATCCTGATCGGGCTGGCGGTCGACTACGCGATCCAGTTCCAGTCGCGAGTGCAGGAGTTCCGGGGTGCGGACTCCGCGACGCGATCCGGGGCCGCCGAAGCCGTCGCTCGTGCGGCCGGCGAGGGCGCGCCGACGATCGCGACGGCAGCGCTGGCCACCGCCACCGGGTTTCTCGTGCTGCTGCTGTCGCCGGTGCCGATGGTCCGCGGGTTCGGGGTTCTGCTGGTCGTGGGGATCGCGATTGCGCTCGCGGTCGCGCTGACCGCCGGCTCGGCGGCGCTCGTCGTCACCGACAGAAGCGGGGGCTTCGTGGGCGCTTCGATGCGAGGGGCGGCCGAGATCCTGCGGGGCGCCGGCGCGAAGCTGGCATCCCTGCGGCAGCGCCGCCGAGGGTCGTCGCGGCGGCCGGGCAATGTGGTGAGCTCGCGCCGGTCGGCCGTCGGGCGGATCGTGGCCGGCTCGATCCGCCGTCCCCAGCGCGTCCTGGTCGCCGGCCTGGTGCTCGCCGCGGTTGGGTGGGTCGCCGACACCCAGACGTCGGTCCAGACCGACGTGACCAAGCTGGTCCCGTCGAATATGCCCGCGCTTCGGGACCTGCACACGCTGGAGAACGTCACCGGCGTCTCGGGAGAGATCGACGTGACGGTCCACGCGCGCAACGTCGCGACGCCGACCGTGATCGGCTGGATGATCCGCTACGAGAACGCCCTGCTCACCCACTTCGGCTACCTGGAGGCCAAGGGCTGCGGCAAGGCGACGCTGTGCCCGGCGCTGTCGCTGCCCGACCTGTTCTCGACCAGCAGCCAGAGCACGACCAAGGCGCCCCCGAGCGCGGCGGACATAAACACGCTGCTCAAGGCCGTCCCCGGCTACTTCTCCCAGGCGGTGATCACTCCCGACCACCGCGAGGCCGCGCTGGCATTCGGAATTCGCCTGATGCCGCTGTCGCGTCAGGAGCGGGTGATCGACTACATGCGCTCGCAGCTGCATCCGCCGCCGGGCGTCTCGGCCCAGCTCGCCGGGATCCCCGTGCTCGCCGCCGAGGCCAACGCGGCGCTGTCTTCGTCGGCCCGGCGGTTGCTGACGCTGCTGGCGGGGCTGGTCGCCGTTGGCCTGGTGCTCCTGGTGGTGTTCAGGCGCCCGCGCCGGGTGATTGTCCCGCTGATCCCGATCGCGTTGGCGACCGGCTGGTCGGCGTTGATCCTGTTCCTGATCGGGATCCCGCTGAACCCCATGTCCGCGACCCTGGGAACGCTCGTGATCGCGATCTCGACCGAGTTCAGCGTGCTGCTCTCCGAGCGCTTCAGGCAGGAGCGCGAGGCCGGCTATGAGCTCTCGGAGGCGCTCGCGCGGACCTATCGCTCCACCGGACGGGCGGTGCTGGCCTCCGGGATCACGGCGATCGCGGGCTTCGGCGTTCTGATCTTCTCCAACATCACAATGCTGCGCGACTTCGGGTTCGTGACGCTGATCGACCTGTCGGTCTCGCTTGCCGGTGTGCTCCTGCTGCTGCCGGCTGTGCTCGCGCTGTCAGAGCGCGACGACCTGCCCGAGGCGGCGCGTGGATCGGTGCGCCGGGCGATTGCGGCAGTGCCGCGGCCGGGCCGGCGCGCCCGGGTCGCGTGAACGGATCTGAAGAACCCGCCCGCGAGGTCCCGAAGCACCGTCTGGATCCAGACCGGGCTGCCGCGTCGGCGGCAACCACCGGCCCTGCACCCGAGCCGCCGGAGGCCCCGCCGCCTGCCGCGTACGCCAGGCGATACCGGTCGATCATCGGCATCATCGGACTGGCGCTCGTGATCGTCTTCTCGGTTCTGCAGTTCGTGTCCCGAGGTGTGGGCAGCACCGGCGTGCCCCCCGGTCAGCGTCTGCACTTCTTCGCCGCCCCGCTCGCCGCCTCGACGCTCAACGGCGCTGCCAACTTGTCCCCTCCGTGCACGCTCGCGCGTCACGATCCGCGGGCGCTCAACATCTGCCTGCTGGCCAAGCGCGGGCCGCTCGTGCTGGCGTTCTACGTGACCGGATCGAGCACCTGTCAGCGCCAGATCGACACGCTTCAGGCGGTCTCGCGGCAGTTCTCGCCACGGCAGGTGCAATTCGCGGCGCTGGCCGTCGATGCCGGCCACGCCAAGATTGCGGGTGAGGTGCGCTCCCACCGCTGGACGATCCCGGTCGCGTATGACTCCGACGGCCGCGTGGGCGCTCTGTACGGCGTTAGTGTCTGTCCGCTGATCGAGCTCTCCAAGCGCGGCGGCGTGGTGGCCGACCGGCTGATCGGAAGCAACTGGCTGAATCCCGCCGCCCTGGCGGCCAGGGTCCGAGCGCTCGTGAAGGAGTCATGAGCCGGTGAGCGGGGGTCTCGCGGTTTGATGACCGAGGAGCTGGACCTGCGCGCCGCCCCGGGCTTCGTGGATGAGGAGGTCGGCGCGGAGCTGCCAGGGCTGCGGCTGGACTGGATGACGATGCCGAGAGGGCCGCGATCAAGTCCGACCGCGCTGGTCAGACGGCTCGGCGCCCTGTCCAACCGGTACCGCGGCGCGAGCGTGGTGGCGATGCGCACCCAGCCGATCCCGCACGCCTACCGGACCTTCTTTCGCCAGATCGGGCTCGACCCGGACGTCGACCGGATTCCCTCAGAACAAGCCGCGGTGTCGCGGCTGCTGTACGGCGGCTTTCGCTCACACGGAGCGCTCGAGGACGCGCTGCTGGTCGCGCTGATCGAGACCGGCGTGCCCGTTTGGGCGCTTGATGCCGACCTGGTCGATCCGGGCGGGTTGGGGATCCGCACCACGGTCGACGGCGATGTACTCGGCAGCGGTGAGCAGGCTCACGGCGTGCCACCCGGTCGGCTGGTGGTCGCCGACGCCCGCTGTATCCACGCGATGCTGTTCGGGCAAGTGGCTCCCGGGCATGGAGCCGGACCGCGCGCACGACGCGTCGCGGTGTTCTCCGTAGGGGTCGAAGGCGTGCCCGCCATCCACGTGGAGGAGGCGCTGTGGGTGTGCGCCGAGGCCTTGCGAACTGGGTAGGAGGACTCGCCTGGGGGTAGGCCGGATGCTAAGCTGGCGTTGCCGATTAAGGAGGAATTAATGGAGCTGCTAGAACGGGTCCCCGGCGGGACGCTGGTCCCGCAAGAGATTTCCTCTCCGGTCGTCGACGGTGGCGAGCGGGCGGCCAGGCGAGCGCTGCGTGGGCAGATCGAGCGACTGGAGCGCGAGCTCTCGGACGCCTTCGTGACCGCCTTCTCGATGGGCGGCCTCGATCAGGCTGCCGGCCATCCCCGCCAGCAAGCCCGCTTGCTGGACCTGGGAGAGCTCGAGCACGTCCGCGACGACCTCGTCGAGCGCCTGAGCTGCGCTCGTGCATGGATCTCCAAGCGTGCCGACGAGCAGGCGGCTAGTCGCCTCGCGCTCGAGCAGATGCTGCTCGAGCCCGGCAAGCACCGCTTCGAGCGGGTGTCATGCAGCGATCTGGGCCAGCCGGGTTGTGGCGCCTGGGAGGTTCGGCCACGCTTGGGCCTGATCGGCATGCTGATGGGCTGGTGGCAGGTCAAGCTCTCCTCGGGCTGTCCATTAGCCGGGGGCCGTGGACTCGCGCCACGGCCCGCTCACAGCTGATCATGCTCCCTGACCGGTGACTACCCGCCAGTATCCTCAGCAGCGGATGCGCGAGTTGATCAGGGCTGGTAGTAGCGCGATCCTGATCGTGCTGATCATGTTCATAGGTTCGCTGGTGCTGTGGATCGGCACGCCGTTGCTGTGGCTATGGGTGGGATCGCAGATCCAGGGCGCGACGGCCTCGCTGGGCACGGCACTCGGGGCGATGATGATCGGTGTCGTGGTGACGATCGCCGTGCTCGCCGCGCTTCTGTCGAAGCTGTCAAACGTGTACAGGGCCAACTGCCTGTCCCGCGGGCACCCCGACCCCGGCCACTTCGTGCTCGAGGGCGTGCTCGTCGTCAGCGCCGGGATCACGCTCGCGGTGTTCGCGGTCTGGTTTCTGTTCTTTGCCGGCGCCAGCCCGGTGCCGGTCGGAATCCAGCTCTAGCGGCCGGCTCCGAAGCGCAGTTGGCCCCGCACCACGGGTCCGACGTCGTGGTGCGGGGCCAGACTGGGGGCGCGCTAAACGAGTTGCAGCTCTCGTGAGGCGAGTTGCAGTTCCCGAGAGGCGCAATGGGTGAGCTGTGCAGCGAGCATCCGCCGCTGGCGCTCAGTGAGGGCACCGATTTGCTTGGTCTCGGTGATCTGGAACTGCGAAAGGAACTTCCTGCACCGGGTGCCCCCCCAGCGCCGTTGACTTGTCAACAGCTCTCCTAGTGCCCATGTGGCCGCCTCCCGCGGCGGGGCCAGGATGACGTCGGCGGCCGATGTTTCACCGTCGGCGATGCGCCGCTTCAGCTCTGCACGCGCGAGCCTGATCTCGTTGGCTCGCTCCAACGCGCGCATCCGCTGCGGCTCTGGGGTCATCATGGCGGTTTCCGTCATGTGCAGTTCTCACTCCCTGCGTCCGGTCCGCCTGCGGCGGACGTGGGTTTCCCTTATTGCGCACGGGCATGCCACGCGATAGCAGCCGTGTCCGTGTGTCCCTCTAGGTGTCGCCGAGCGTATTGCGCTCTTGGGCTGAGTCCGCCCCTGCCGCGCCTCGCCTCCCTCCACCCCTGGGAGACTTTGACACCGCTCCGGCCGACCACCGTTCGACCCGACAAACGCTATTGGACCGGGCGAGTAACAGCAACGTCACATCTGGTGGAGCATGCGCTTAGAGCGCACTTTTTCTCGCGCCGGAGACTTGTGCCGAACTGGACAAGGGACGGCCGCGCGGAGGGCCGATCAGGACCGGCCCGGGAGCGGCCCGTGCTCGGCCTCGAACGCCGCCTGGACCGCGCCGAAACGCTCGAGCGCGAGGTCGAGGGTGTGGTGGTCGTGCGTCGCCATCACGCTCGTGCGCAGCAGCGCGCCGGCGGGCGGCACCGCCGGATGGATCGCGACGTTCACATAGACCCCGGCCTCGTACAGCGCCTTCCATAGGAACACCGCCTTCCAGTCGTCCCCTACGACGACTGGAACCACTGGCGTGACGACCTCGGTGCCGTCTGCCAGCCGGGTAGGTTCGACGACCTGGAAGCCGAGTTCGCTGAGGCCGCAGTGCAGGTAGCGCGCATTGTCGAGCACCTTTGCGAACAGCTCGCGTCCCTCGTCGGAGCGGCAGATGCGGACCGCGGCAAGTGCAGCGCCCATCGCCGCCGGGACCGCCGATGCCGTGAACATGAACGGCCGCGACTGGATGCGCAGAAACTCGATCACGTCGGCCGGGCCCGCGATCACGCCGCCGCACGAGGCCAGCGACTTCGAGAATGTGGCCATCCGCAGATCGACCTGGTCCTCGACGCCGAACAGCTCGGCAGTCCCGGCGCCGCGCCGACCCAGAACGCCGAGGGCGTGGGCCTCATCGACCATCAGGCGCGCGCCGAACTTGCGGCAGAGCTCGACGATCTCGGGCAGCGGCGCCACGTCGCCCTCCATCGAGAAGACTCCATCGACGACCACCAGCACGCCACCGCCGTCGGCCGCTGCCTTCTCGAGCGTGCGCTCGAGCCGGTCCACGCGGTTGTGGCGAAACGGCCGTAGCTTCGCCCGGGAGAGGATGCAGCCGTCCAGGATCGAGGCGTGGTCGCCGGAGTCGGCGACTACCGTGTCGCCCGGGGCCAGGATCGTGCCAAGGGCGCCGACGTTGGCCTGGTGGCCGGTCGTGAACACCAGCGCGGCCTCGGTGTCCATCCATTCGGCGAGCTCACGCTCCAGCTCGAGGTGGAGGTCGATCGTCCCATTGAGAAAGCGAGAGCCGGTAAGGCCGGTGCCGTACCGGTTGAGGGCATCCAGCGCGCCCTGCTTGACGCGCTCGTCGCCCGTCAGCCCCAGGTAGTTGTTGGAGCCGAGCATGATCCGCTGCCGGCCCTCCATCTCCACGACCGGGAGCGTCGGGCCCTCCAGCACCCGAAAGTACGGCAACGCATCGAGCTCCCTGGCGGCTCGCAATTGCTCCAAGCGCTCGTGCTGCCGCGCCTTGGCGAAGACATCGATTGAGGTGTGCATGCCTTAAGGGGCTGTATCGTAACGGGCGTACCCGCGCCGCCGAGGAGAAAGATGACCGAGGTCGCTGTCACCATGTCGCGGCGATGATCGAGGACCCGCTTATCAACGGCCAAGACGCCGAGCACGAAAACAACGGCCAACCGGTCGATTCCCAGGCAAACGGCCAGGAGGCCGAGTACGAGGAGACGGTCGACGGCCTTCCCGTGTTGGCTGAGGTACGGACGATCGAGCGTGCCTCTCCGGCCTCGCTTCCGGCCGTCCAGGCGGCCGCGGCTGCGGCGACCGGGTTCGTGGCCGGCGCGGCCACGATCGCGCTGGTCAAGCGCCGCGCGGCCAAGAAGGTGGCGCGGCGCAGCGTGCCCCGGCGGGCCGCCGACATGCTGCCGATCGTCGCCAGCCGGACGTTCCTGGTCGACGTCCACCTGATCAAGCCACAGGAGTGACGTGGTGCGGGTGGAGGTTCGCCCGCGATGGGCGTTCGCGCTCCCGCTGCGCAACGGCCTCGATGGTCTGACCCGGGCTCGCCGCGGGGTGCTCGAGCGGCTCTTGCACGCCGGCGACGAGCCGGTCCTGGTCCGAGTCGCCCAACCGGCCGCGGAGCGGGTCGTGTTCGCTGCTCGCGCTGACCACCCTGACGCCGAGGAGTGGGGGATCGAGCGGATGCGGATCGCGCTCGGTGTCGATCAGGACCTCCGCGCGTTCCACGAGCGCTTCCGGTTCGATTCGCTGATCGGGCGCGCTGTGCGATCCAACCCCGCGTTGCGGGCACCGGGGCGCCCCGATCCGTTCGAGGCGCTGATCTGGGCCATCTGCGAGCAGCTGATCGAGTTCGAGCGGGCCGCGAGCATCCAGCGTCGCCTGGTCGCCCGGCTGGGGCGCCGCTGTCAGGTGACGGGGATGCGCGATGCCCCGACGGCGGACGTGCTCGCCCGGCAGGCGCCGGCGCTGCTGGCATCGTTCGATCTGTCGCCGGGACGCGCCTCCGCGGTCGTGCGCGCCGCTCGCGAGGTCGCCGCGGGTCGGGTGGACCTTCACGATTCCGACCACGAGCGCGGGTGGCGGCGCCTTCGCGCGATCCGCGGCATCGGCAACTGGACGGTTCAGATGATGGCCCTGACGGGGCAGGGCAGGCTCGACCAGCTCCCGGCCGCCGATGTCGGGTTCCTGAAGCTGGTCGGTCGGCTTCGCACAGGCAACCCCTACACCCGCGCGACGGAGGCCGAGGTCGTCGAGCAGTTCGCGCGCTACGAGCCGTGGGCCGGGCTCGCCGGCGTCTACGCGCTGCACGCGCACGGCAAGAAGCTCGCGCCTGCGCGCTGAATGGTTGATCCCACGGCCGTGCCCGTGGCGATAGATTCGCGCTCCCTTCTACCTGATTGGACGCGCCATGCCATACGCGGAGGTCAACGGCCAACGGATCCGCTACGAGGACAGCGGAGGCGATGGCCCCGCCGTGATCTTCTCCCACGGCTTCTTGATGGATCGCGAGATGTTCGATCCCCAGCGCGACGCGCTCGCGCCTGAGTACCGGGTCATCGCGTGGGACGAGCGCGGGTTCGGCGACACCGAGTTCGACGGCCAGCCGTTCACCTACTGGGACTCGGCGAAGGACTGCCTCGGGCTGCTCGACCATCTGGGGATCCAGCAGGCCGTGCTGGCGGGGATGTCCCAGGGAGGCTTTCTCTCGATGCGCGCGGCGCTGCTCGCTCCCGAGCGGGTCCGGGCACTGGTCCTGATCGACACGCAGTCGGGTCCCGAGGATGCAGAGCACCTTCCGGCGTACAAGCAGATGCAGGAGACGTGGCTGCAGGTCGGCCCGATCGACGAACTCGCACAGACGATCGCCAACATCATCATCTCCGAGCCAGGGGTGAACGAGACATGGATCGCGAAATGGCGCCAGAAGCCCAAGGAGGCGTTCAAGGCGCCGGGCGACTGTCTGCTCGATCGCGATGACATCACCGACCGGCTCGGAGAGATCACCTGCCCGGCGATCGTCTTCCACGGCACCGAGGATCAGGCGATCACGATGGAGCAGGCGCAGCAGCTGTGCAGCGGCCTTCCGAACTGCACGGGTCTCGTCCCGGTCGAGGGCGCCGCGCACGCGTCGAACCTGACCCACGCAGACCAGGTCAACGGTCCGCTGCTCGAGTTCCTGCGTTCGCTCTGAGCGCGGACTGCGCCCAACGTCAAAGACCCATTGAATGAGGGGATGGGGGCGGGTCCGGAACCCCGAGAGGGGGGCAGAACGCGACAATCGCCACGGTTTCGGCGAAGCGTGTCGTGAAACGCGCCGCATGCGGTGGTTAACACGACACGCCTCACGGGAAATGTCGGCGTTGACGTGTAATGCCCCCTCCCCGGACGCCCGCGGCCCAGTCCGCCCCTAGCCAGGCACGAGCTCGAACTCGAGAGTCTCCCAGGGTGCGCGCGCGAGCGCCGCGTTCATCGCCGCGTCGTCGCCATAGGTCCCCTCGAGCCGCTGGCCCTC
>DASSGR010000187.1:0-32522 GCA_035693425.1 Solirubrobacteraceae bacterium | reverse complement strand
CCTAGTCTTGAGAGGGTTGGGTGACTTATCGTCGCCTCACATGGGCGCTACGGTTACCGCCACCGACCACCTTCTTCTGCACTTCGCTCGAAACGGTGGGGCCCGCGACTGAGATGTAGAGATGCTCGTGCTCGAGCGAGGCGAGGGTGTGTTCGTGGTCGACAGCCTCGGCAGGCGCCACCTCGACGGCCTGTCTAACTTGTTCTGCGCTCAGCTCGGCTATGCGTTCGGCTCCGAGATGGCCGAGGTCGCCAGTCGGCAGCTGATCGAGCTCCCGTTCGCGACCAACTGGGGCGTGGCCCATCCCGCGGCCGTCGAGCTGGCGTCCAGGTTGGCGGAGATCTCGCCCGGCTCGCTCGATCACGTGTTCTTCACGAGCGGTGGATCGGAGTCCGTGGAGGCAGCTTGGAAGCTCGTCCGGCAGTACCACCTCGCGAACGGTGAGCCGGAGCGGACCAAGGCGATCGCGCGCGATCGCGCCTATCACGGCGTCACGCTCGGCGCGCTGGCCCTTACGGGCGTGCCGGGCTTCAAGGAGCCGTTCGGCCCGCCGGCGATCGAGACCTTCCACGTCTCGAACACCAACGGGTTCCGGCGGGCGGAGTCCGGGCGTGAGCTCACGTCCTTGCTCCTCGACGAGGTCGAGGCGGTCATCGAACGTGAGGGGGCCGAGACGATCGCGATGTTCATCGCCGAGCCCGTGCAAAACGCCGGTGGTTGCCTACAACCGCCGGACGGCTACTGGGCCGGACTGCGCGAGATCTGCGATCGCCACGGAATCCTGCTTGTGGCCGACGAGGTGATAACCGGGTTTGGCCGGCTGGGCGAGTGGTTTGGCGTTAGCCGGTTCGGGGCGGTGCCTGACGTGATCACGACCGCGAAGGGCCTGACGTCGGCGTACGCGCCGATGGGAGCAGTGCTGGCGTCCGAACGGGTCGCCGCCCCGCTCTACGACTCCGGCCGGACGCTGCTTCATGGGATCACCTTCGGCGGTCATCCGTTGTCGGCTGCGATCGCGCTGAAGAACCTGGAGCTGTTCGAGCGAGAGCACGCGCTCGAGAACGTCCGGGAACACGAGCCCTACCTGGCCCGCCTGCTAGAGACGCTGCGGCGGCTGCCGATCGTCGGCGACATCCGCGGGAGCGGCTACTTCTGGGCGGTCGAGCTCGTCCCGGACGGTCCCGAGAGCCGGTTCGACGCCGAGCAGCGAGAAGAGCTGCTGCGTAAGTGCCTGCCGGGCGCGCTGATCCGGGCGCAGCTGATCGCCCGGGGCGACGACCGCGGTGACACCGTGATTCAGATCGCGCCGCCGCTGATCTGCGATCGACCGCTGTTGGACGATCTCGTTGGGCGGCTGGGCGATGTGCTGGTCACCCTCTCGGAGCACATGGGGATCCCAACCGCCTGACAACAGGAAGCGAGCCATGAGCCAGACCACGCTGATCGCCAACGGAACGGTCGTCGCCGCCGATGGCGAGTTCGACGGCGACGTCCTGATCGACGGGGAGAAGATCGCCGCCGTCGGTCGTGTCGCGGCGCCCGAGGGAACCGACGTCGTGGACGCGACAGGCTGCTTCGTGCTGCCAGGACTGATCGACAATCACACGCACCTGTCGATGCCGTTTATGGGAACGATGTCGTCCGACGACTACAACACCGGCACGCAGGCGGCGGCTGCCGGCGGAGTGACGTGCCTCGTCGATTTCGCGATCCAGGCGCACCCCGACGACCTGCAGTCCACGCTCGACGAGTGGCGCGGTCGCGCCGACGGGGCCGCGCATGTGGACTACGGCTTTCACATGGCGATCACGAACGCCAGCGAGCCGGTCCTCGACGACATGGCCGCGATGTCGGAGGCCGGCGTCTGTTCGTTCAAGCTGTTCATGGCCTACAAGGGTGCGCTGATGGTTCGCGATGACGAGCTTGCGGCCTGCATGGAGCGCGCCCGTGACCTCGATGCGCTGACGATGGTGCACGCCGAGAACGGTGACATCGTCGACATGCTCGTCAAGCGCGCGCTCGCGCGCGGCGACACGTCGGCGATCAATCACGCGCTGACCCGACCCGAGTACGTCGAAGCGGAGGCCACCGGGCGCGCTGCCACCATCGCGGAGCACGTCGGCGCGCCGCTGTTCGTCGTCCACGTCACCTGCGCCGCCGCAGCCGCGGAGATCGAGGCCGCTCAGCAGCGGGGCGCGGCCGTCACCGGCGAGACGTGCTTCCAGTACCTGACCAACGGCATCGACGATCTTCGCCGCCCAGGAGTCGAAGGCTGCCGCTACATCTGCTCGCCGCCGCTGCGCGATGTGTCAAACCACGAGCCGTTGTGGGGCTATCTGCGGCGCGGCGTCCTCGAAAGCGTCTCAACCGACCATTGCCCGTTCAACGACGAGCAGAAGTCCCGCGGCCTCGATGACTTCAGCCTTGTGCCAAACGGCCTCGCGCTGATCCAGCATCGCCTCGCGAAGCTGTGGGACGAGGGCGTCGTCTCGGGCCGGATCACGCGCTCGCAACTGGTTGACCTGACCAGCACGACGATCGCCCGACGGTTCGGCCTGCAAGAAAAGGGCGCGCTCGCACCAGGAAGGGACGCCGACGTCGTCGTCGTCGATCCGGCGGCACCTCGCCCCTATGGCAAGGCTACGTCGTTCATGAACGTCAACTACGACCTCTACGAAGGCGAGACCGCGAGCGCGAGCGTGCGGCATACGTTCTCGCGTGGGACGCTCGTGTACGACCGCGGCGAGATCAAAACCGAGCCTGGCCACGGTCGCTTCGTCCCGCGAACGCTTGGGGCCTCCGTCCAGGTCGCCGCGTGACCGGACTACGGCTGGACCCGCAGGCGGTCATCGCCGACCTCGACGAGCTTGCCAGCAACAGTGGTGGGCGTTTCGCGGGAGCGAAACGGCTCGCGTGGACACCGCAGTGGATGGAGGCACGGTCGTGGCTGGGCTCGAAGCTCGCCGACATCGGTCTGGAGCCGGAGCGCGACGAGGCCGGCAACCTGTGGGCGAGCATCGACGGCGTCGAGGAACACTTCATGGTCGTCGGGTCGCACATCGACGCAGTGCCTGACGGCGGCTGGCTCGACGGTGCGCTGGGGCTGATGACCGCGCTCGAGACGGTCCGGCAGCTGGCCCGAGCCGGCACGAGGCCGCCGATCAGCGTTCGATTCGTCGACTGGGCGGACGAGGAGGGGGCGCGCTTCGGCCGCAGCCTGCTCGGCTCGTCGGCCTGCGCCGGAACGCTGCACCCTGACGAGGTCCGCGACCTGCGCGATCCCGAGGGCGTCACGCTGGCTGACGCGCTCGCCGCGTGTGGGGTCGACCTCGACCACGCGCCCGCGGCGGCGGGGCGGCTCGAAGGGGCCGTCGCGTATCTCGAGCTACACATCGAGCAGGGTCCCGTGCTGCTCGACGGCGGTCGGCTGGCCTGTGCTGTGAGCGGAACGGTCGGGGTCGAGCGGCACCTGATGACGTTCACGGGTCAGGCGGCGCACGCCGGGTCGACGCCGATGCGGCTGCGCCAGGACTCACTCGCCGCCGCAGCGCGCTCGGCGCTCGAGATCCGGCAGAGCGCAATCAACCACGGCGGCGTCGGCACGGTCGGGCGGATGCAGTCCGTTCCCGGTGTCATCACCGCGGTTGCCGGCAGCACCGAGATGCAGCTGGACCAGCGGCACCTCGACCCGAACGAGCTCGCCGCCATGTTCGCCGAGGCGCGGGACGCGTGCCGCAACGCGGCTGCGGAGTTCAACTGCACCGTGCAGCAGCGCGACGTCTTCCGCGCGGCGCCGACTCCGTTCGACGCAACATTGGTCGAGCTGGCCCGGACAAGCGTGCTGCAGGCGGGGGGCGACGCCGGCGAGCCGATCCCCAGCGGGCCTCTGCACGACGCGACAGAGATCGGCCGGGTCGTCCCGACGGCGATGATCTTCGCGCAGTCGGACCCGCCTATCTCGCACGCCTCGATCGAGGACTCGCCCGAGCAGGCGCTCAACGTCGCGATCGATGCCTACGGCAGGACGGTGGACTCGGTGCTTGCAGAGCGGGCGAAATGACGTCAAAGGGAGCCGCATGAACTTCGGAGTCGTCCTCCAAACCAACCCGCCGGCGGCGCGCGTGATCGAGCTCGCGCGGAGGGCCGAGACATACGGTTTTGCGAACGTGTGGACGTTCGACTCCCACCTACTCTGGGAAGAGCCGTTCGTGATCTTTAGCCGGATCCTCGACGCGACCCACAAGTTGACCGTCGGTCCGATGGTGACGAACCCGGCAACCCGTGACTGGACCGTTACGGCCTCGCTGTTCGCGACCTTGAACGAGATGTATGGCAACCGCACCGTGTGTGGCATCGGCCGCGGCGACTCGGCGGTACGGACGATCAACGGCAAGCCGGTGAACCTCGCCGACCTGCGCGCCTGCGTTGAGGTAGTTCGCGGCCTCGCCAACGGCGGGACGGTGCAGTACAAGGGCAGCACTCTGCGCTTCCCGTGGAACCCGAACAGCAGGCTGCCGATCTGGGTAGCGGCCTACGGGCCCAAGGCGCTGAAGGTGGCCGGGGAGGTGGGGGACGGCTACATACTGCAGCTCGCCGATCCCGACATCGCGGCGTGGAGCATTCAAGCCGTGCGGGACGCTGCAGCCGCCGCCGGCCGGGATCCGGACGCGTTGACGATGTGCGTCGCGGCGCCCGCCTATGTGACCGACGGCACCGACGCGGCACGCGCACACGCACTCGATCAATGCCGCTGGTTCGGCGGGATGGTCGGCAACCACGTTGCGGACCTGGTGGCACGGTATGGGAGCGACGGTCGCGCGGTGCCGAGGAGCCTGACCGACTACATCGCAGGACGCCAGGGATATGACTACAACGAGCACGGACGAGCCGGCAACCCCGACACCGAGTTCGTGCCCGACGAGATCGTCGAGCGGTTCTGCATCATCGGACCGCCGGCGACCCAGATCGCACGGCTGACGGAGCTCGCAGGCCTCGGCGTCGGCCACTTCGCCCTGTACCTACAGCACGACGCTCAGGATGCGACTATGGCCGCGTTCGGCGATGAGGTAATCCCGCACGTCGGCGAGCAGCTACTCGCGCGCAGCTGAATCCAGGCACGGCCCAGCTAACCGGTAAAGGGCGGCGGCGGCGGAGGAGCTGCCCCTGGGCACCACGGATTGATGGGCACGCCCGCGCACGGATCGGGCATCGTCGCCAGGTTCTTCGGTAGCGGGTGCATGACCACCTTCGTGGCGCTCGGGTAGGGCTTGCCTCCTGGGCACGAAATGCTCGCCCCGACCAGGGAGCCCTCGTTGCCGCAAAGGATTTCCTCGACCAGCGGCACGTTCACGTTGGCCGGCGCAACGCCTGTGCACGCCGGGTGCGTCTGCTCGAGGCCGGCCGGCGAGGCAGTGAGCCCGGCCGGGTTGGTGTTGCCGCGGTAGCAGCTGGTCGGATTGCCGTCCAGGAAGTTGAACGCGGCGATGTCGCCGTTCGTCGCGTGACCGTAGGAGCCGTTGTCGGCGAATCTGTTGTTGAGGATCGCGTTCCCCCAGCCGTCGAACAGGCATGCGAGATCGACGCCGAGGATGCTGAAGTTCAGCTTGCCGCCGATGCAAGGCGGTCCGCCCTCTCCCTGCTGGACCTGGATCAGCACTCCCCACGCGTTGTTGCGGACGATCCGGTTGTGCATCACCGTGTCGTTGCGCGCTCCGCTGAGCGACAGGCCCACCCCGATCGGCGTTGACCCGGCCTGGCCCACCTCAGGCACGCTGCGATTGTTGTTGTCGTGGATGTAGTTGTTCATCAGCACCCAGCATGAGTGGGTGTGGGTGATCGGGCTGATGGCGTTGTTCGGACAGGCGCCGTTCTGGGGCGACGGGGCATCTCCGTTCTCACTGTCGGTGTCGAAGCCGTCCTGGTTGTCGTCGAACTCGGAGTTCTTGATGACGATCTGGCCGCCGGAGTTCGTCCCCGAGTAGCCGACTGCGTTGAACTCGGCATGGGCGCGCTTGATTGTCTGGTTGCACCGCTGCTGGCAGGCGCCGATGTAGTAGCCGGCGTCGCTGAAGTTGCTGGCGTACGTCTGAGACCACGTACCGCCGTTCCAGTTGCTCGAGAAGATCCCGTACTGCGCCGGGGTGTCGTTGGGCTCGTAGAACGTGCTCGTCGTGCTCAGATACGAGCCGTAGTAACGGTGCCCTCCGATCTTGCCGCTGCCGTCGCCGCCATTCCACCAGATCTCGTTGCCCGAGTCGCCCTTGCCACTGATGAAATTGCAGGCGGTCAGATTCTGGACCCACACATCGGCGGCCTTCCACACCAAGATCCCGTTGAGTCCTCGTGCGCCGCCCTTGCCGTGCGGACCGAAGTTTTGGTCGCGCTTGGCCGCGCTGCACGCTGGACCCGACTTGGTCCCGTCGACGATCACCGTGTTGCGGTTCATCCCGCGCAGGTACACACGCGGCGTAGTCATCAATACACCCGCAGGAGTGTCGGAGCGGCCGGCGGGCGCCCGAGAAGAGGTTGTCTTGTAGTCGCCCGGCCCGACGAGGATCCAGTCGCCAGGTCGAGCGGCATCGACCGCGGTCTGGACTGACTCGTACTGCCCGCGAATGCCCTTGTAAGTTCCGACCAGGAGCACGCGGGCGCCAGCCGCGCTGGCCGATCCGAGCGCGGCAACCGCGACGACGACTACGGCAACGCGTTTCATCTTCCACCTCCGGAGTTGGCACCTTGGACGCTTGCAGGTCGCGCGTCGCTGGCATCACCCAATTCGGATGAGCGTCCCGGGTAACAAGCACTGGTGAGCGTGTTCGGGAACCTGGTCAGGCCGTCAGATTCGGCCGGCGTCAGAGACGCGGCGCGTCGGTCAGAAACCACGGCTGCACCGTTGGCATCCTCGCGGGAGAACGGGCGAACGCCGACGTCAGCCGCAATCACAACAAGATGATTCCGGCCTGTTTATCGCCGATCAGCCGCGCTGGTAGTCAGCAGATGCCCCGTGACGGATGCTGAGCGCCCACCACCGCCGCGACCCGGCGCTCGCGACGCGCGAGAGACCGCCGCCCCAGAAAGATCGCCACCGCAACGACCCAGCAGGACAACGCCGGCGACGAGCTCGATCACGTGCCTGACGGTTCCCTGCGGGTGCGGGACCAGGCCCAGCAGCAGCCTCCCCGGACCGATCGTCAGGACAACGCCGCCGACGAAACTTAAGCCGAGCACGCCGATCGTTTCGGGGTGTACTCGACCACGACGCTCCGACGCGAGAGGTCGTTCGCGATCGGGTCCACGGCTAACCGGGTGACGGCACTGTCGTGGTCCCCGACCGGCAAGACCCTCGCCGTCGGAGCCCATGGCGGAATCGTGCAGCTGTGGGACGTCACCGGGTCGCCACGGCGCGAACGCTCGCTTGTGGGACTTGAGCCCCTACCCGGCCAGATCGAGGCGATTCAGTCGCTGGCGTTCTCGCCCGACGGGCAGCTCCTGGCCGCGAGTGACAAGAGCGAGGGATCCGCTATCGGACACAACATTGTCTCGCCGGTCGCCACGTTGGCGACCTGGGAGGTGGGCACAGGCACCATGATCAACACGCCGGCCGAGCTGGGCGCCGGTGCGGGCATGACCGCGTCCGACGTCCTCGCCTTCTCGCCGGACGGCAGGCTGCTTGCGGCGAGCCTGCTCACCGGCGGCGTGCGCGTGTTCGACCCCACCACCGGCCGGGTTCTGCGGACGCTGGCCGATCCGGGCAACTACACCGTGTCGCTCGCCTTCGCACCTACGGGAGACTTGCTCGCGGGCGGCACGCTGGCCGGGACTGTCGAGCTGTGGAATCCGGTCACGGGCAAGCGCGTCGCGCAACCGGTGCTCGCGGACTCCGCGGCGATCGCAGACATCGCGTTTGATCGCAGCGGCCAGCGGTTTGCGACCACCGGCCTGCAGGACGCCACGGTGAAGATCTGGTTCACCAGCAGTCTCGAGCAGGAAGGTCCCCGCCTCGCCGCCGATCCCGACGCTACCGCCGCGACAGCATTCGAACCGGGAGGGCAGGAGCTGCTCGTCGTCGACGATCACGGTGGCGCCTTCACGTGGCCGATGTCGCTGACCAGTTGGGAGCAGCGCGCCTGTTCGCTCGCCGGTCGGAACCTCACCCGTGCCGAGTGGTCGCAGTTCGTGGCCGGACCGCGCTACGCGAGCGTCTGCCGGTGACCCGCCTATGTGACCGGGACTGCACGCCATTCGCGTCCGAACCATCGCTCCGCTCGGCTGGAACCGAACTCGGCCTTTTCAGCCGCAAGCTCCGTGGACGGGCCGATGAGTTCTCCGCTCCGTTGATCTCCGAAGAACGTGACATCGACCATTCCGACTTCATCGCCTCCGAACTCCAGGTAGCAGACGCCGCGGCCGCCGTATTGGGCTGAGCTCGTCGTTCCGCGAACCCGCGCGGCGATGTGCTCCGCGGCCACCACCGCGTGCCCCTCCGCGAACACTCCGGCACGCGGTGTTCCGACTGCCGCCACGTCGCCGATGGCGAACACCCCGGGGTATCGAGTCTCGAACGTCAGCGAGTCAACCGGGATCCATCCATCCACTGTCAGACCCGACTCGAGGACCACTCGCGGAGCGCGGTGGACCGGGACAGCGAGGAAGAGGTCATAGGGCATCTCGCCGCCGTCGCGTAGGAGCGCGACTTTGCGAGCAGCATCGAGCTCGTGCACCTCGCGGCTCGGGTGCCACTCGATGCCCCGGTCGGCGAACGCCTCCAGGAGTGCCGCAGACGCTGCGGGGGACGGCGGGATCGGCCGCCCGAAGTTCATCACTAGCGAGATCGTCGAGCTGTCGCGAAGGCCTCGCTCAAGCAGGTGCTCGTGGAGCAGGAGCGCGGTCTCGCTCGGCGCTGGCGGGCACTTGAACGGCGTTGACAGCACGCCGATGATCACGCGCCCGCCCTCGAACCGATCAAGCACGTCGCGCGCGGCGAACCCGCCGGGAACCGTATAGAACTCATGGCCCCCGTCTGTCAGTCCCGGCGTGGCCTGGGGATCAAGGTCTGCGCCCAAGGCCACAACCAGCACGTCAGCGTCGAACTCGCCCGCGTCGGTCCCAACGCGCCTCGTCTCCGGATCGATTGTGCGAATCGTGCTCTGAACGAACCTCACGCCAGGCTTGACGATCTCCGCATACGGCAGGCGGACCGCCTCGGGAGTCGCTCGCCCGAACATGACGTCGAGCTTTGAGAACCCGAACACGAACGCATCGCTCTGATCGATCAGAACAATCTCGATCTCGTCTCCGAACTCCTCGGACAGCCGGGTGGTGAGCTCGAGCCCCCCAAACCCGGCGCCGAGCACGACGACGCGCGCACGGCCGCCGGACTCCGCGGCACTCATCGCTGCGACCCGCTCGGCTGCGGCACGACGCGCATGTACGGAAGGGGCGTCTCCCATTCGCCGAATAGCTCCGCGGCCTGCTCATCGGAAACCGATCCCGAGATGATCACGTCGTCGCCTGTGTTCCAGTTGGCGGGAGTCGCCACCTTGTGGTTGGCGGTCAGCTGCAGCGAGTCGATCACCCGGAGCACCTCATCGAAGTTGCGCCCGGTGGTCATCGGATAGACGAGGATCAGCTTGATCTGCTTGTCCGGGCCGATGACGAACACGTTGCGCACCGTCTGGTTGTCGGCCGGCGTGCGCTGCGCAGGATCACCGGACACGTCCGCCGGCAACATGCCGTAGAGCTTGGACACGTTGAAGTCCCCATCGCCGATGATCGGATAGTTCGGCGCGTGCCCCTGGCTTTTCTCGATGTCGCTCGCCCACTGCTCGTGCTTGTCGGTCGGATCGACCGACAGGCCGATGACCTTCACCCCGCGCCGGTCGAACTCCGGCTTGATCGAAGCCATGTAGCCGAGCTCGGTCGTGCAAACGGGGGTGAAGTCCTTCGGATGAGAGAACAGAACCGCCCACGAGTCTCCGACCCAATCGTGGAAGCGGATCGGCCCTTCCGTGGTGCTGGCTTCGAAATCGGGCGCCTCGGCGCCAAGCTGCAATGACATTTGCTTCCTCCTTCGGTTGAGCCGTGGTTGAGACGCGGCAGGTGCTAAGCCGTCGCCGGCTCGGTCGCGCCCTCGACGGGCAGGCCTGCTTCGGCCCAGGCCATCAGCCCGCCGCCCAACACCTCGACGTGCGGGTAGCCCATGCTCCTAAGCGTTTGCGCGGCGAGAAGCGAGCGGGCCCCGGGGCCCCTGGTGCAGTAGACGAGGATGCGGGCAGACGGGTCAGCGGTGAGGGCGGCCTCGGCCGCCGGTGACGCCGGATCGGCGCGGAGCTCGAGCACGCCACGCGGGACGTTGACGGCAAGCGGCACGTGCCCCTTCTGGTACTCGGCAGGCTCGCGCACGTCGACGATGAGGCCGAGCTCCGCGTCGTTGACCGCCCGGGCTGCGTCGGCGGGCGAGATCTCGCGTGCCTCGGCGCGGGCGGTGGCGACCATCTCGGCCAGGGTTAAAGCCATGACTTCTCCTTCTCTGGCTGCCTCGGTTCGCATGCTGCTCATCATCTGCGTGCCGTGGCCCGGTGTCATCGAGCGGTTGCCCCATCTTCTGAAAACGCTCGCATGGGTCATCTGACCCATGCCGGTTGCGAGCGTCCCCATGAGACGCTAGAGCTCGTCGATCAGTCCGTGCTCGTAGGCGAAGGCTGCAGCCGCCGTTCGCGAGGAGACGTCGGTCTTGCAGAAGATGTTCGAGAGGTGGCGCGACACCGTCTTGACGCTGAGATAGAGCTCGGTCGCGATCTCACGATTGCTCTTGCCGGCCGCAACGAGCCGCAGCACCTCGATTTCCCGCGCTGTCAGTCCCGCAACCGGCGGTCGAGCCCCGAGGAGTTCCGCAGTGCGCGCCGACTCAGCCGCAGCGCCCAGCCGGTCGAACACAGCCAGCGATGAGCTGAGCGCGAGCTCCGCCCCGTCGGCATCCCCAACCGCGGCGCACGCGAGGCCGAGCGCGCGGCGACCCTCAGCCGCCTCGAATGGGCAGTCCGCCGCCTGCCAGAGTTCCCAGGCGCGGTGAAGCGACGCGAGCGCGAGGGTTGTGTGATCCGCCGCGAGCTCGACCCGGCCTTGGGCGAACGCGGCGGCTGCCTCCAGCGCGACGCTCCCGTACTCGCGAGCAATCGCGCCAAGCTCTTGTGATGCTGCCGTAGCGGTCGGGAGATCCCCGCCGGAGATCGCGATCTCCGCCTGCGCCGACAGCAGCTTCGCCCGCGTGAGACGGTTCGTCTCCTGGGCGAGCGCTCGCCGCACCGCTGCCGCGGCGGCGTCCGCCTTGCCCTGGGCGAGCCGGACCAGGGCAAGTCCAGGCTGGGGCTCACGGCCGAGCTCGCTTGCGCGCCTGAACACCAGCTCGGCCTGCGCGAACTCGCCCCGCTGGCGCAGCACCTCGCCGAGCTGGTAAAGCGCCTCGGAGGCGAACGCGGGCATCGTTTCGAGCAGGTCATCACTGGCCTGGCGCGCCTCCTGCTCCGCCTCTGACCAGGCACCCCGAAGACGCATCACCTCTGCGCGATGAACGCGGCAGAGGCCGGGGAAGACCGACGCGGGTTGACTCTCGCACCAACCCCGCAGCGCCTCCGTCCACTCGCCGGCACGCCGCAGGTCGCCAAGCTCCTGACATGCCGCGATCACGTTGCAATACACCTGTCCCGTCGCCATCGGCCCCAGCTCGCCCTGCGCGGCCGCGAGCATCGCCTCATCGAGCGTCGCCATCCCATCGTCGACCTGTCCCTGCCTGACGAGGAGCCTGCCCTCGATGTACTGGCCAAGCGCGACGAGATCGGCGTCGCCGAACCGCTGACCTAGCGCAATCGCGCGACGGGCGTAGCTCAGCTCACCATCGGCGTCACCTCGGGCACGCGTCACGCGCGCCTCGGCCAACCACAACTGCCCATGCTCCACGCCCTCGGGTTCGCTCTCCAGCAGCCGCCTGGCTCGCTGCAGCCACCCGCTCGCGATCGAACCGTCACCCCGCACCGAGAACGTGTAGAACAGTCGCAACGCCACGAGCGCCGCCTGCCGCGGGCGCGCATCCGCCACGTAGCCGGCAACTGAACGCTCCCGGGCGGCGATGCACTCGGGAACGCGGCCGATCCACCACGCTGCTTCGCCGAGCGCCTCCAGATCGTCGGGGCCCAGCGGCTCGACAGCGTCCAGCTCGCTCAGAGCGGCAAACGCCTGCTCCCACTCCGAAGCCCCAACCGCAGCAACGGCCAGGTCCTCCACATGCGAAACGTCGGCTATTGGTCCCCCAAATCAACTTCCATCGTGCAGCCCCGGTTGGATCCTACCGGGCGTCATGCACGCACCCTGTCATACGAACTATCCTTCTGCGTATGACGATGTTGAGCTTTCGAGTGCCCGACGAAGATGCCGCGGAGGTACAGCGGTGGGCCGACGCACTCGGAATCGATCGCTCCGAGCTTCTCCGCGACGCGCTGAATCGTCATTTGGTGGTGCTCAACGCCGAGGCGGATGCAGACAGGTGGAGGGAGCAGCCGGCTACCGACGCGGAGCGTTCGTTGGACGCGATTGCCGATTGGGGTCCCGCGGAGGATTGGTCGGACTGGGCTGATGCAGAGGGGTGAGATCTGGTTTGCGACCACGCCCGGCGGGGATCGCCCGGTCCTGGTGCTGACGCGTGATCCTGTCGCCGATCGGATCGGCTCGGTCGTCGTCGCGGCGCTGACCCGGACGAGGCGCGGGCTTGCCTCGGAGTTGGTCCTCACCACAGGCGAAGACGGCGTCCCGAGTGACTGCGTCGTGAACTTCGACAACCTGCACACACTGCCACGCTCGACGTTCCGGCTTAAAGTGACGCAGCTCTCGGCCCGTCGGATGACGCACGCTTGTCGGACGCTCCGCGGTGCGCTTGGCTGCTGACCGGCGCGAGTTGGCTCGGCACATTTCCCGAGGAACGCCGGAAAGGCATCTGGCTCCCCGAGCGTCAGCAATTCGTAATCGGTGAAACGGGGTGGGTGGATGATAATCGCGCCCACTCACAGACGAGGAGGGCGCACCATGTCGAAGCATCAGGAGCAGATCATCTCTGCCGCAAAGGGCAAGATCGACGAGGAGATCCTCGGGGCGGCTTGGGCAAAGCCCCGCGGTTCGACGACCGCCGCCGCCGGCGGGGGGATGATCGCCAGCGAGATCGGCGCTCGCTGGGCGGGCAACCAGCGCAAGGGGGCGGAGGCCGCGAACATCTCTGTTGGGAACCCGGGTGCGGTTGCCGTAACACCGACCAGTCTCGTGACGATGAAGGTCAAGGTGAGCGCCATGGGCGCGATCAAGGAAGTCACCGACGTTCTCAGCGTTGTGCCGCTTGGCGACATCGATTCGCTCGAGGTCAAGCGCTTCGGCCTGACCGGCGTGATGGAGATCAGCGCCGGCGGGAGCTCGTTCAAGCTCGAGGGCAAGCCCGGCGACATGAAGGAGCTTGTGGATGTGTTTGAACGTGCCAAGGCCGCGGCCTGACGGCGTGATCTGTATCCTCCAGACTGAACTGAGTTTGGTTTAGGTCCGGAAGGAGAGCCGTGTCAACACATGTGTCGGTTGCGGCGGAGCTCGTGCTCGATGTCTCCGCAGCACTGCCGTTCGAGGAGCCGATCTCCCTCGCGGCGTCCGTCCATCTTCCGGATCCCGAACGCGAGGGCCCGCGGGCCGTCCTGATCTGCTGGCCCGGAGGTTCCTACGCGCGTGCGTACTGGGAGATGGAGGTTCCGGGATATCCGGGCTACAGCTTTGCCGCGCACATGGCCGCCCAGGGATTCGCGGTGGTCGCCGCTGACCATCTCGGCGTCGGCGCGAGCAGCAAGCCGGCCGACGGCGATCGCGTCAACTTCGAGACGATGAGCGCGGCCGCCGCGTCGTTCGTCGAGCAGGTGAGAGCCCGGCTGCGCGATGGGTCACCCGAATTGGGCGGGCGGCCGCTGCCGTCGGTTCCGATCATCGGCGTTGGCCATTCGCTCGGCGCGTGCCTCGCGGTGGTCACCCAGGCAGAGCATCGCTGTTACGACGCGGTCGTGCTGCTCGGCTTCACGCACGGACAGAAGGATGTCGCCGTGGGCGCGTCGGCAGGCGCTGTCGATGACGCCTCGCTGCGGGAAACCGCAATCGAGCAGGCCCGAGGATTCTTCGGAGACACCTGGGACGACTTGTACGGATTTGCTCCGCGCGCACCGAACCATGCCTGGTTGCACGATGCGGACGTACCAGCCGACGTGATCGCGGCGGACGACGCGCGGGCCGTCCGCTGGCCCCGGCAGTCATACGTGGAGGGGCTGCTCGCCGGTTACAGCGCCACGTTCGCCGTCAGACTCGATTGCAGGGTGTTCCTCGGATTCGGCGATCACGACATTCCTCCGGCACCGCACGACGACGTCGCGTACTACCCCGCAAGCAACGACGTGACCCTGTACGTCCTGCGCAACTCGGCTCACTGCCACAACTTCGCATCCACCAGAGCGCAGCTGTGGGACCGGATCGCGCTCTGGGCCGGCGAGGACCGGCGGACGTCGGCAGCCTTCTGACCTCAACGTTGGCCGCCGAGCGCGCGCTCGAGCTGGTCAAGGCAGCCGCGCCACCCGTGGGCCTGGCCCCGGCGGCGCTGGTCGGTTGAGATGCGGCTGTTGACCAGCAGCACGGTGGTCGATCCCTCGGACTCAGCGAACGAGAGCTCGATCAGCTGCTCGTTGGTGGGGTCGTCGTCAAACGCCCAGGTCATGACCAGCCGCCGCGGCCGGTCAATCAGCGTGTATCGGCCCCGGGCTCCCGCCTCGGTGCCGTCTGGCCTGCGCATCACGATCCGGACGCTGCCGCCGACCCGCAGGTCGACCTCGGCAAGCGGCGTGTCCCAGTTGGGCGCGACGTGAAACCACCGTCGCATCACCTCGGGGCTGGTCCATGCGTCAAACACCTCCTCGGCGCCGGCCGCAAATGTCCGCTCGATACGTACGACGTGGCCGGATTCGTCGATCAAGACCGCTCCTCTTGCTCCTCAAGGTAGGTGCCGACGACATCAAACAAACGCTCCCAGCGTATGCGCTGGCTGTCGATCCAACCCGAGGCCTCGGCGAGCGCCTCGGGACGGAGTGCGAGGCGGTGGGTCCTGCCGTCGATCACGCGATTCACGACACCCGCATCTTCGAGCATCTTCAGGTGCCGCGAGATCGTGGGCTTGGCGACGTGGAAGTCGCGGCTGACCTCTCCGACGGTTGCCATCCCGCCACTGAGCCGTTCGACGATGTCCCGCCGCAGCGGATGCGCAAGCGCCTTGAACGTATCGTTAGCCATTCTGCTAACTATATAGGCGAGCCCCGCGGACCCCGACAGGAGGTGGCACACCGATGACCGAGCACAGGATCGGCACCCAGGAGGAATGGCAGACGGAGCGCGACGAGCTGCTCAAGGCCGAGAAGGAGCTGACCCGCCGAAGCGACGAGCTGGCGAAAAAGCGGCGCGAGCTGCCCTGGGTTCGGGTCGAGAAGGACTACCGGTTCGAGACCGAGGGCGGCACCAAGACGCTCGGCGAGCTGTTCGACGGGCGCTCTCAGCTGCTCGTCTACCACTTCATGTTCGGTCCGCCGTACTCGGCCGGCTGCCCGGTCTGCTCCTCGATCGCGGACACGCTCGCTCCCCAGGTCCCGCATCTCAAGGCGAGGGACACCACCCTGCTGCTCGCCTCTCGCGCGCCGCTCGACAGGCTGCTTGCCTTCAGGAAGCGGATGGGCTGGGATATCGGATGGGTGTCGAGCGACGGCAGCGACTTCAACCGGGATCTCGGGTTCATGCACACCGAGGAAGAGCTCAAGCCGTTTCTGGAGAGCGGCGCGATCCCGATCACGGTCGAGCAGAACGCCGAGATGTGCGGAACGGACGCTGCGGGCTACGTCGCGGAGGGGCCGGGCCTGAGCGCCTACGCGCTATCGGACGGGACCGTCTACCGGACGTACGTGACGACGGCGCGCGGCCTCGAGCCCGCGATGGCCTACTACGGCCTGCTCGATCGAACCGCCAAGGGACGGGCCGAGGATTCCTCAGAGCCGATGTGGATACGGCGACACAACGAGTACTGAGTCAGTACTGCTCGTCTTCCACGCGATCGACGATCCGGACGCGTGGCGTGGCTGGTCGGCTGAGCGCTACGAGCGGTGGCTCGGCGACCTCCTTTGTGCGCAGCTCCTCAAGCCAGCCGCACGCAGGAGCCCCTGAATAGCAGCCGCCGAGCCACCGTTGCCCGGTCGCTGCCGCCTATGCCTCGTCCCAGGCCTCGAGCACCGTCTGGCTGGAGATCGCGCCGCCGTCGAGCGCGATCACGGTCGCGCACAGGACATTCGTCCCGTCGGCGTAACGACACGCCTGCGTGTACGCCACGCCCGTGTCGTCCTTGACCCGGTGCTGCACCTTGTGGGTCATGTCGCGCGCGTACGTGTCCTCGAGCCAGGCCTTGATCTCGTCGTGGCCGCGTAGCACGCGCGGCGAGCTGGGCTGGGAGATCTTGTTGGCGATCGTGACGGTCGCGTCCGGGCCGTACATCGACAGCTGTGTTGCCGCGTCGCGCTCCTCGGCGGCTCGCGCGAAGCGATCGAGGTCGAACGTCGCGCTGGTGGTGGCACCCATTTGGTCCCTCCTGTTCGAGTGTGGGAGCCGCGTGCGGCGGTCCCCAAATCTCAGCCTACCTGCTAGTAGGTAAGCAT
Organism: Solirubrobacteraceae bacterium; assembly: GCA_035693425.1. GTDB lineage: Bacteria > Actinomycetota > Thermoleophilia > Solirubrobacterales > Solirubrobacteraceae > Palsa-465. Next base: position 15,771 of record DASSGR010000187.1, on the reverse strand, counting down.
TCCTGGCGACCCTACCTTCCAGTAGGTAAGCTGTCAAGAACTTTGCCGAAAGATTGAGCCCGTGACCGTCACCCCTGAGCAGAACGACCGCCCGACCGCCGAGCGCATCCTCGACATCGCCGAGCGGCTGGTCCAGACCCGCGGCTTCACCAACTTCAGCTACGCCGACATCGCTGCCGAGCTCGGGATCACCAAGGCGAGCCTGCACTACCACTTTCCCGGCAAGGCCGAGCTCGGGCAGGCGGTGATCGCCCGCTACGGAGAGCGGTTCGCACAGGCGCTCCGTGAGATCGATCGGACTGTGCCCGACGCGCGCGCCAAGCTCGAGGCATACGCCGGCCTTTACGCCGACGTGCTCCGGGGCAATCGGATGTGCATGTGCGGGGTCCTCGCCGGCGAGTACGAGACCCTGCCTGACCCGATGCGCGCAGCCGTCATCCGCTTCTTCGACGACAACCAGGCCTGGCTCGTGCACATGCTCGACGAGGGACTCCAGGACGGAACGCTCACGTTCTCCGGGTCAAGGGAGGACGTGGCCCAGACGATCCTGGTCACGCTCGAGGGCGCGATGCTGGTCGCGCGCCCCTACGGCGACCTCGGGAGATTCACCGCCACGTCGCAGCAGTTGATCCTCGGCCTGACCGGCAGCGGCGCCGCTTAGGATCCGCCGCCGCCGGGTTCGTTCTCGAGCAGCAGCAACGATCTCCCAGCGATCACCACTTCGTCGGTCGGCGCGACCGCCGGGGGACCGTTCCCGTCGGCGGTGTTGACGACGGCCGACCACGAGACGCCGCGCAGCCGCTGCGGCAGTCTGAACGTCAGCGGCTCCCACCAAGCGTTTACGAACAGCACGAATGCGTTGGTCGGTGGCGCGGCGGCGACCGCGCGCGCGAACGGCTCGCCCCAATCGGAGTCGGTCATCGCCGCGCCGTCGGGCCGGTACCAGGCGAGCTCGTCCGGGCGCAGGAAGCGCCGGCGACGGAGGCCCGGTGTCGCGCGTCGCAGCCGGCACAGCGAGGCCACAAACTCGAGCAGCTCCTGCTGGTCTGAGTCGATCGACCAGTCGACCCAACTCACGGCGTTGTCCTGGCAGTAGGCGTTGTTGTTGCCGCCCTGCGTGCGGCCGAGCTCGTCGCCGCCGAGCAGTAGCGGCACCCCCTCGGACAACAGAAGCGTCGCGAGCATGTTCCGGCGCTGGCGCATCCGCACGTCGCGAATCTCGGGATCGTCGCTGGGACCCTCGGCGCCGCAGTTCCAGCTGCGGTTGTCGTCGGTGCCGTCGCGATTGTCCTCGCCGTTGGCGTCGTTGTGCTTGCCGTCGTACGACGTCAAGTCGGCGAGCGTGAACCCGTCGTGGACGGTGATCAGGTTGATCGAGGCGCTGGGTCGCCGGCCCCGGCCGTAGAGGTCCGCCGATCCGGTGACACGCGTGGCGAAGTCGCCGAGCATGCCCTCCGTTCCCCGCCAGAAATCGCGCACGGTGTCGCGGTAGCGGCCGTTCCACTCGCTCCAGCCGGGCGGAAAGTCGCCGAGCTCGTAGCCGCCGTAGCCGATGTCCCAGGGCTCGGCGATCAGCTTCACCTGCGCCAGGACGGGGTCCTGGCCGACGGCCTCGAGAAACGCGCTGAACGGATCGAACTCGCTTGCGCCCCGGCCCAGGCTCGCGGCGAGGTCGAAGCGAAACCCGTCGACGTGCATCTCCTGGACCCAGTAGCGCAGGGAGTCCATGACCAGTCGCAGCCCCTGGGGCCGGTGCACGTCGAGCGTGTTGCCGCAGCCGGTGTCGTCGACGTAGTGGCTTGGATCGTCCTGCAGGCGGTAGTACGCGGCGTTGTCAAGGCCCCGGAAGCACAGCGTGGGCCCGTGCTCGTTGCCCTCGGCGGTGTGGTTGAACACCACGTCGAGGATCACCTCGAGCCCGGCGGCGTGGAGCGCGCGCACCATCTCCTTGAACTCGTCGACCTGCTGTCCGCCGTCGCCTGACGCGTACTCGTTGTGCGGGGCGAAGTATCCGATCGACTGGTACCCCCAGTAGTTGCGCAGCCCGCGTGCGATCAGCGCGGCGTCATGGACGAACTGGTGGACGGGAAGCAGCTCGACGGCGGTCACGCCGAGCTTGGTCAGATGATCTGTGACCGCGGGATGGGCCAGCCCGCGGTACGTCCCTTGGAGCCCCTCCGGCACGTCGGGATGCAGCTTCGTGAACCCCTTGACGTGGAGCTCGTAGATGATCGAGTCCTCGAGCGGGGTGCCGGGCGGACTGTCGCCGCGCCAGTCGAACTGGTCCGCGTACACCAACGAGCGAGGCACAAACGGCGCCGAGTCGTCTGGATCCTCGCCGAACACCGACGGATGCCAGCGCACGCTGCCGGCGATCGCACGCGCGTACGGATCGAGCAGCAGCTTGGCGGGGTTGCAGCGGGCACCGTGGCCGGGATCCCACGGACCGTGCACGCGAAATCCGTACTGCGAGCCCGCCCCGAGTCCGCCGACGCGTCCACGCCAGACGTATCCTGTGTCGGCTTCCAGCGGCTGGCGCGTCTCGTTGCCGTCGGCGTCGAACACGCACAACTCGATTCCGTCGGCGACGCTCGAGAAGACCGCGAAGTCGGTGCCCTCCGCGTCCGCGTGCGCTCCGAGCGGCGCAACGGTCATCCCGCCGCCTCCCGCTGGCGGGCCTGCGACAGGCGGATGATCATGTCGGCGACCAGCCCGGTCCATCCGGTCTGGTGCGACGCGCCCAGACCGGTTCCGGCATCGCCGTGGAAGTATTCGTGGAACAGGAGCGAATCGGCCCAGCTCGGATCGGGGTCGGCGCGCCCGGCGAACACCGGACGTCCGCCGTCGGCGCCCGGGAGGAAGATGTCGACCAGCCGCTGCGCGAGCTCGTGCGCGATCTGCGCCAGCGTCAGCTGCTGCCCCGATCCCAACGGGAACTCGACGGTGAACGTGTCTCCGTAGCGGCGGGCGAAGCGGCGCAGCGCCCCGAGCACCAGGTAGTTGACGGGGAACCAGATCGGACCGCGCCAGTTGGAGTTGCCGCCGAACAAGGGGGTGGTGGATTCCGCGGGCTCGTAGTCGACCGTCGCGGCCACGCGTCCCTCCAGCCAGAACTCGAACGGCCGCTCGCGGTAGGCGGCCGACAGCGATCGAAGGCCGTGAGGGGAGAGGAACTCAAGCTCGTCGGCTAGCCGTTCGAGCACCCGCGGCAGGCGGTCGTGACCGACGAGCGCCGCGATCGTCACCTGGTTGGGCCCTGCGGCCAGATCGACGGCGTTCGCGTACTCGGGGCGCACGCGCAGGAAGTCGCTCACGCGCTCGAGAAACTCCGGCATCTTCGCGATGCGGGAGCCGTCGCCGATCGCGACCGCGCAGAACGGGATCAGCCCGGTCATCGATCGCACCCTTACCGGCCACACGGCGCCGTCAGCGGGCCGGCGCACCTGGTCGTAGTAGAAGCCGTCGGACTCGTCCCACAGGCCGCGGTCGTTGATCGCCTCGGCGATCATCGCGTAGTGCTCGAAGAACTTGATCGCGACGTCCTCGTAAGCGGGATCGTGCTCGCCGAGCAAGATCGCGATCTCGAGCATGCTCAGGCAATACAGCGCCATCCAGCCCGTGCCGTCGGCCTGCTCGAGCACCAGACCCGCCGCCAGCGGCTCCGAGCGGTCAAACGGCCCGACGTTGTCCATCCCGAGGAAGCCGCCGCCGAACAGGTGGTCGCCTTCGGGGTCCTTGACGTTCGCCCACCAGGTGAAGCCGAGCAGCAGCTTGTGGAACATCCGCTCGAGCCAGACGCGGTCCCGGGCGCCGTCGAGCTCGAACACCGACAGCGCGGCCAGCGCGTGCACCGGCGGGTTCACGTCGGAGAAGTTCCACTCGTACGCCGGCAGCTGGCCGTTGGGGTTCATGTACCACTCGCGCGTCATGAGCCGCAGCTGCTCCTTGGCGAACTCCGGGTCGACGTGGGCCAGCGTGACACAGTGGAAGGCGAGGTCCCAGGCGGCGTACCAGGGGTACTCCCATTTGTCCGGCATCGAGATAACGTCGCGGTTGAAGATGTTGCCCCAGCGGGCGTTGCGCCCCTGTAGGCGGCTCGGCGGCGGCGCGGGCTGCGTCGGGTCGCCCTGCAGCCAGCGCTTGACGTCGTAGTTGTAGAACTGCTTGCTCCACAGCATCCCGGCGAACGCCTGACGCATGACCAGCGTCTCCTCGGCGGTCGCGGCGGGCGCGAGCGACGCGTAGAAGTCGTCAGCTTCCGCGGCGCGGTCGCGGATCGCGGTTGCCCACGAGTCGCTGACGTCTCTGCGCTCGGGCGCGAGCCGCAGGCGGATCTCGGCCGACTGGCCGCCGTCGACCTCGAGGTGATAACGCAGTGCGGCCTTGGTGCCGGTGCCGTCCGGGTTGACGGTCGCCGAGCCGGCCACGACGTGGTCGTTGATCCCGTCCTTGGGGTATCGCGGACCTTCGCCGCCCCATAGGCGGTGCACGTTGCTCTCGTTGTCGCAGAACAGCGGCGCGGGTGTGCCGTCCCCCGCGAGCACCATCCGGCCCAGGTCGGCCTGATCGGCGACCAGCGCGCCGTCGGCCTCGCCGATCTTCGGCTTGGTCGCGCCGGGGTCCCACGACCACCGGTTGCGGAACCACAGTGTCGGGAGCACGTCGAGGCTCGCCCGCTCGGGTCCGGCGTTGCGGATCGTCATCCGGATGCAGAAATCGTCCGGTGCCGCCTTTGCGTAGTCGACCGTGATGTCCCAGTAGCGGCCGTCGGCGAACGCACCGGTGTCCAGCAGTTCGTACTCGCCGACCGTGCGATCGCGTCGGGCGTTCTCGGCAACAAGGTCGCCGTAGGGGAATTCCGCCTGCGGATACGCATAGCGCCAGCGCATCCACGAATGCGTCGGCGTGGAGTCCAGATACCACCAGTACTCCTTGACGTCTTCGCCGTGATTGCCCTCGTGACCGGTGAGGCCGAAGGGCCGCTCCTTCAGGATCGGGTCCCGACCGTTCCAGAACGCGAACGCCAGGCACAGCAACTGGTCCTCGTCGCAGACGCCGCCGAGCCCGTCCTCGCTCCAGCGGTAGGCACGCGAGCGGGCATGGTCGTGCGGGAACGAGGACCACGCGTCGCCGTCGGCGCTGTAGTCCTCACGGACCGTGCCCCAGGCGCGCTCGCTCAGGTATGGGCCCCAGCGCCGCCACGCCGGATCGTCGCGGCGATCGCGCTCGGCGGTGCCGTGCGCGCGAGGAACGTCTGTGCTTGGCCCCGAGGTACTGATAGCCCGAACCTTAGGCGGGTCGGCGTCCCGCCGCGTTCACGAATTGAGAACGCGACGTACAAACTCTGTATAGGTGCGGCGGCCGGGGCACTAGGTCGAGGCCGAAGTTTGGACGAGGTAGTAGACCTCGGTCTCGAGCTCGTTCGGATCCTCACGCCAGTGTCCGTAGATCTCCCAGCTCGGGCCGACCCGGACCAGACCATGGGCCGCGATGAAGTTGCCGACCGCGTCGTGGGTGCGTCCCAGCTCGGCGTAGTCACCGCGGTGCACGGCCGTCGCCACGTCGCCTCCGGGCAGCTGGGAGGGGACGACTCGCCCATGCTGTTCGAACGACCCGGCCACCAGGACTCCGATCTCGACGGTCGGCCTGTCGTCGAGATACAGGAACGCGTTGCGCCATACCTCGGGTCCCTCCTGTGGCGCGAGCTCCGCCTGCCGGCCGCGAACGCAGCCGTAGACCTCGTCCAGGAGCGGCTTCCACACGCCCGGAAACTGCTGCCAGGTCGTCGTCTGCGACACGACCGCCGTCGGGCGTGGCTCGACCGTGCGCAGCGCGACCCCGGTGCTGGGCATCGATGCAGCCTACGCGGTGATGACACGATTGAGCGGTGAGCGCCGGCACCGCAGCTCGAATCAGCATCGCGGGCGACGTGTCAGACCTGTCGGCCCGCGAAGACGTACGCTCGCGAGCGATCGAGCTCGGCCTGCACGGATGGGTGCGATTGATGGAAAACGGCACGTTGTGCGTGCACGCGGAGGGTGAGCGCACCGCGATCGAGGAGCTCATCTCCACGCTGCGCTCGGTCGGCTCGGTCTCCGAGCGCAAGGTGCGCGTCGAGGGCCACGAACAGTTCGCGATCCGCGGTGTGCCTGCGGGAGTGTTCGTGGTGCAGGAGCATCAGGCGACCGCTCACCATTTCGACGTCCGCCTCGAGGTGGACGGCGTGATGCGCTCGTGGGCGGTCCCGAAGGGCCCGTCGATGGACCCCACCGTCAAGCGCTTCGCGGTGCAGGTCGATGACCACGACATCGAGCACAACGACTTCGAGGGGCGTGCCGGCAAGGGCGGCGTGATCATCTGGGACCGCGGTCACTACGAACAGGGCGGCCGCGTTCCGTGGCCGGAGGCGCTCGACCGTGGACACGCGGTGTTCGTGCTCCACGGAGACAAGCTCACCGGTGGCTTCGCCCTCCAGCGGACCCGTGGCGGCGACAAGCCGCAGTGGCTGCTGATCAAGCGTCGCGACGAGCACGCCGCGCCGGGATCGGACATCACCGCCGAGCGCCCCGAGTCGGTAAATAGCGGCGTGACGCTGGCAGACCTCCTCGAGCAGTCAAGCTAGCCCGCGTCTCGGCGACAGGAGCCGTGCAATATCTGCGCACGCGGAAGCGGGCCTGCCATGGACCCGTTGTTCAGGCGTCCCCTCCGCCGGACGTCCGCTGCCGCCGGGGGTAATGCCAACGCGGATCCACTGGATGGAGAAGGCGTAATGAAGGTAGGTGCTAGGCCCGTCCGTCGGACGGCGGCGCTGGCGAGTGTTCTGGTCTCGATGGCGCTGCTTGCAGCGCCCGCGGCGCAGGCCAACTTCAAGTGGTCGTCGGGCATCCCGTTCTCGGGGGAGGTCGAAAGCGCTCCGGCATGTCTGGGAGCCAGCTCGGTCACGATCGCCTGGGGTGACGGGAACGCCACCTCGCAGGGAGCATTCGACTTTAACGCGGCCGTGACCGGCGACCACACCTTCGCGTCGCAGGGGACGTTTGCCGGGACTGTGACGTTCGGCGACGGACCGTGCGCGGGCAGGCAGGATCGCTTCACGGCGACCGTCGGACCTCCGCCGAAGTTCACACAGTGCCCTCCCGTTCGGCTGGACTCCGGCTGCGCGCTGTTGATCAACGTCACCGGCGCCGGCGCCACGATCCTCCTGGACTCGACTCAGGGGCCTTACGAGGCCGACGAGGACGCCTTGATCGGCGTGCAGAACAACTCTTCCGGCCCGATCTCGTCGATCCCGCTGTCGGTCCCCGGCGCCGGTGGGCACCGCATCGATGTGTTCGGCTTTGATCAGGACGGTCTGTGCGACCCGGGAGGCCCGCCGGTGCCGAGCGGCTGCGTCTCGCCGCCGGGGACATCGCCATGCGGCCCCGAGCTTCAGAGCTGCTCGTTCCCACGTCCCGCCGGGGAGCCCGCTGGATACGTTGAGCCCGGCGTGCTGACCAGCAACACGCAGAACGGGTACGAGGGGCCGACCAGCTGGTTCTCGAACGTCTCGGCCGACGCCAGCTCCGGCGTGGTCAACTTCGCGCCGGCGATCCCGCCGGGAGGATCCACCTACTTCAGCCTCGAGCTGCCTCCGTCACACGCGCTCGTCGCCGGAGCGGCCCCGATCACGGTCAGCCTCGACCTGTCGTCGGCGCCGGCGGTCAGCGCGCTCGGCGCAAGCTTCCGGGGGTTGGTCACGCCGAACGGGCTCGCCACGACCGCCTACTTCCAGTATGGCCTCGACGCCCGCTACACCAAGCCCGGCACCGCCGGACCGGTCTATGACCATCGGACACCGGGTCGGTCCGTGGGAGGCGACTTCTCCCCACATCTCGTCACCGCGTCGGTATCGAACCTGGTTCCGAACGCGATCTATCACGCGCGGCTGGTCGCGACCAACAGGAAGGGCACGGTCTACGGGCCCGACGTCCAGTTCAAGACCGAAGCACTGCCACGTCCGGCGGCGCCGGTGCTCGGCAAGTCGGTCAACATCGCGCCCGTCAGCGGCCTGGTGCTGATTCGCGTGCAAGGTCAGGTCGTGCCGCTGACCCAGCGCCGTCAGGTTCCCGCCAACACCGAGGTTGATGCGCTGCAGGGCACGCTCAAGGTGATCGCCGCCAAGGCCCCGACCCCGGGTCACGGCACCCGGCACGCCCAGACCGACAGGCGTCATCGCGGGACCACGCAGCGAGGCACGTTCGGAGGCGCGATCTTCAGGCTCAGCCAGACCGCCGGCGGGCCGGCCAGCGGGCTGGTTGGACTGACTCTGGTCGAGGGGGTATTCACGGACGCGCCCACGTTTGCCACCTGCAAGACCGCGAGCCCGAGCAAAACGCTCGAGACGCTTCAAGCAAACGCGCGAGGAGCGTTCACCACGCGCGGCCACTATGGCTCGGTCACAGCAACTAACGCAAGCTGGACCATCACCGACCGCTGCGACGGGACCCTCAGCCGCGATGCCGACGGTTCGGTGTTGATCCGCGACCTGTCGCGCCCGAAGCTTGTCGTGCTGCATCCCGGGCAGAGCTATCTCGCCAAGCCCCACGCCACGAGCGCGCGCAAGAAGCACCATCACTAGCCAACCGGCGCATGCGCCGCCGGAATATGGAAAAGTCGCCGCCGTGCGGAGAGGCCACGTCCTGCGGCGTCATCGTCAGCCCCTGGCTGTCCTGATTGCGGTGCTCGCGCTCGGGCTCGTGAACGCGGCCGGTGCCGCCGCGCAGCCATCGTTCAGCGCACATGGGAGCGCCGAGCAGGTCTACGTCACGGACTTGTCGCCAAACGCGCGGATGTCGCTGCTGCGAGCGGACGGAACGACGCTCTACACGCAGCGCGCGGACTCGCTCGGCGGGCTGCTGTTCCGTAGCGTGCCGCCGGGCAACGGATACCGCGTGCGCCCCGCGTCGGGCGGTGCCGAGTCGGGTCCGCTCACGGTCCACTCCAATGCCGCGGCGCCATGGGATCCGGACGTCTACAACCAGTCGATCCCGGACAACGGCTACGGCTACCTCACCACCCGCGACGGAACCCAGCTTGCGATCTACGTGCATCCCCCGACCAGCCCGGCCGGTGAGCCGGGGCTGTCGTCGGGCCTGCCGGTGCCGCCGTCGCTGCCGGGCACATCTGACCTGCCGCTGCCGCACGTCGACTACGCGCCACCGTACCCCACGCTGATCGAGTACTCGGGGTACGGCTATGCGAACCCCGCCGGCCCGGACAACGGGATCGCCGTGCTCGCGAACCTGATGGGGTTCGCGGTCGTCGACGTCAACATGCGCGGGACCGGCTGCTCGGGCGGCGCTTATGACTTCTTCGAGCCGCTGCAGAACCTCGACGGCTACGACGTGATCGAGACGATCGCCCACCAGCCGTGGGTGCGCGACCACAAGGTCGGGATGATGGGGATCTAGTACGGCGGCATCAGCCAGCTATTCACGGCCCAGCTGAACCCGCCAGACCTCGAGGCGATATCGCCGCTGTCGACGATCGACACGACGGCGACGACCCTATATCCGGGCGGCATCCTCAACACGGGGTTCGCCGTCGCATGGGCACAGCAGCGCCAGCAGGAGGCCGAGCCGGCCGGACCCAACAGCGGCCAGCCGTGGGCGTACCAGCAGATTCAGCAGGGCGACCAGACGTGCAAGGCCAACCAGGCGCTGCACGGCGAGGCCGCCAGCCTGATCGACAAGATCAAAGCCAACTCGCACTACAACCCGTCGGTGGCCGATGCGCTCGACCCGATCACGTTCGTGCACAAGATCAAGGTGCCGACGTTCATGGCCTGTCAGTGGGAGGACGAGCAGACCGGCGGGCACTGTCCCGACCTCGCTGAGCACTTCACCGGCACCAAGCTCAAGTGGTTCACGTTCACCAACGGCGCCCACATCGACTCGCTCGATCCCTACACCTATGACCGCTGGTATGACTTCCTGGAGCTGTTCGTCGCCCACCAGGCGCCGATCGTCAACCAGGCCGTGACCCGGGCCGCCGCCCCGGTCATCTACCAGTCGGCAATGGGCGTCAACGACGCCGTCACGCTGCCGCTCGACCCGATCCAGCAGCAGCCGACGTATCAGTCGGCGCTGTCCGCGGTCGAGGCGCTGCCGCAGATCCGCGTGCTGTTCGACAACGGCGCTGGCCAATCGCCGACCGGCAGCACGACGGCCGGAGATCCCTACCCGGGCTTCGAGCAGTCGTTCTCGAAGTTCCCGATACCGGGGACCACGGCCCGCTACTGGTACTTGGGCCCCGGTGGGAGCCTGAACGACAAGCCTCCCGCGCAGCAGGGGATCAACTCGTACACGTCCAATGCCAAGGCGCTGCCGCCGACCGACTATCCGGGCAACACGGGCACGGGCGGCCTGTGGGCCAACGCGTCCGCGTGGCAGTGGAACTGGAAGCAGAACCCAGCGGGCACCGCGGTGTCGTACGTGTCGGCGCCGCTGAAGACGAACACGACGGTAATCGGTGCGGGCGCCGTTCACCTGTGGGTACGGTCGTCGACGCCGGACGTCGACCTCCAGGCCACCGTCAGCGAGGTGCGCCCCGATCGCAACGAGACGTTCGTGCAGAACGGCTGGGTGAGGGCCAACGAGCGCAAGCTCGACACGACCAGCAACAACCTGCTCGATCAGCGCAGCACGCTGCTCGAGCCCGTCCTCAGCATGCGCGCCTCCGACGTCAGCCCGATGCCGAAGGGCAAATTCGTCGAGGTCGTGATCCCGCTGTACTACGAGGGGCACGCGTACCGAGCGGGCTCGCGGATCCGGGTCACGATCGCCGCTCCGAACGGGACGCAGCCGATCTGGGCCTTCAGCCAGACCGAGCCAAAAGGCACGCCGACCGAATCGGTCGCATTCTCAAAGAGCATGCCGTCGAGCCTGATCCTCCCGGTCGTCCCCGGAGTCAGCGTGCCCACCGGCTTGCCGGCGTGCCCAAGCCTGCGCAACGAGCCGTGTCGGCCCTACGTCGCGCTGGCGAACCGCACCGCGACGCAATAAGCGCCACTCAACGGCGCCGTGCGCGCGCGGTCAGGCCGGAGTAGAGGACGGCGAGAGCCTCACCGAGGAGGTCTGAGTCGACCGACCCGGGCTCGATGAGCTCATCGACCGCGAGCCCCGCGATCATGCTCAACACGATCCGGGCGACCTGCTCGGCGGGCATCGGCATGTCCGGCGTGCCGAGGTGCTGCGCGCGCGCCTCTAGCGCTCGCGCGAGCGCGCGGCGCCGCTCGGTCTGCCGCTCGATGTAGCGGGCGCGCAACTCCGGATCGCGTATCGCGAGGCTCCAGTACTCGCGATCGAGTAGCACCGCCTCCCGCTGCTCGCGTAGCTGTCGCGCGAACTCGCGCGTCGCCTCAACCGACATGTCCCGGTCGGGGGGCGCGGACTCCAGAAGCGCGACCAGCTTTCGCGCAGGCGCATCGACGCGTTCCTCCAGCAGCGCCAGCAGCAGCTCCTCCTTGCCCTTGAAGTGCCAGTAGAGCGCACCTTTGGAGTAACCGGCCTCTGCCGCGATCTCGTCGACGCCCGCCTGGTCATACCCCCGACGGGCAAAGACCCGCAGTGCCGCCGTCAGCAGCTCCTCGCGCGCTTGGCGTCCTTCTGCTCGCGCGGCGCGGGTGCGCCCGTCCAAGCGGCGCGATCGGGGGGGTGTTTGCGATTTGGCCATCGGCGGGTACAGTACAGACTGACCAGTCAGTATGTACAAGCTCTACGTGATTCCCGGCTCGCACGCGTGCCGCTCGGCGATGCTGATGCTCGAGCACAAGCGGCAGCCGTACCGGCGCGTCGACATTCCCACCCTCCTGCATCCGCTCGCGGTCCGGCTGCACGGATTCGACGCGGGCGGTGAGCGGCGGACGGCGGGTTCAGAGCGGCCGCTTCCGCTGCGAATGGGCGATCACCTGGGCACGGTGCCAGCGCTCGCCGCAAACGGTGACCGGATCTCGACCAACCACGGGATCGCGCGCTTCCTCGACGATCGCCATCAGGATCCGCCGCTGTTCCCCGCCGATCCTGAGCAGCGCCGAAGGGTCGAGGAGGCCGAGCGCTGGGCCAACGACAGCCTTCAGATGGTCGCGCGCCGGATCTTGCTGCCGGTCGCACTACGCGACCCCTCGGAGGCAAGTCAAGTCGCGAGCGACGGTCGCCTGGGTTATCTCCTATACCGTCACGCTGCCGCCAGACGGCTGATCATCCCGATGATCGGCCGTCTCGTGTTCAACGTGGGTTCGGCCACCGAGCAGGAGATGTTGGCCGAGCTCCCCGGGATGCTTGATCGGATCGACGGCTGGATCGCCGGCGGAGTGCTGGGCGGACAGCAGCTCAATGCTGCCGACTTCATGGTCGCGCCCAGCCTCGCCTTGATTCTCTACCGCCCCGACGTCGCGCCGCTGTTCGCGGGACGCCCGGCTCTCGAGCTCGTCGACCGGCTGCTTCCCGAGCCCGCGTAGACGACGCGGGCCGCTCAGGCTGCGCCGACGGCCGCCAGCGCCGCGATCGAGGCGGCGGGGCTGCGGTCGTCGCAGTTCACGTTCCACGTGCTGATCGGGTTGCGCGTGCCGGTGGAGATGGCGGCGATGTTGGCCAGCGCCTTCAGAAACGCGGGCTTGTAGTCCGACAGCGCGCGCTGGGCCTGCATCTGGGTCTGCCAGAGCACGATCATCAGCGCGTTCCCCGTCGACGAGTCGGTCAGGTTCAACGCCCCGGAGTAGCCCGGCTCGTCCTTCAGGGCGGGGACGAGCTCCTCGGTGACGATCCGATCCATCTCGGCGCGTCGCTGGGGCGTGGTGCCGCCCTCGATCAGTTGTGCATACATGTTGTCTGCGCTCCTTGTTGCGGTGTCGGTGTTGAGAGAAGCTCGACTGGATCGAAGTAATCCAGCTTGAGGACCGGCCGCCCGTCGTCGTCGAACCACTCCTGGCGCGGGCGGTCGTAGTACAGCTCGATGCCGTTTCCATCCGGGTCGGCCAGGTAGACCGAGACCGTGGCCCCGTGATCGGTGCCGTGATCGATCGGGTGACCGTGGGCAAGCACGCGCCGCACGGCATCGGCGAGCGCATCGCGGTCCGAGTAGACGAACGCCACGTGGTACAGCCCGGTGCATTCCGGGGGCGGCGGCCCTCCGCCGGCGCTGTCGAAGCTGTTCAGCCCGATGTGGTGGTGGTAATCGCCCGCGGCGAGAAACGCCGCGTCGAAGCCGGCCTCGCGGCCGTCGGCGGTGACGCTGAGCCCGAGCACGTCGCGGTAGAACGCGATCGCGCGGTCGAGATCGGCGACTTTCAGGTGCACGTGTCCAATTCGCATGTGCGCATGGTGGCCGCGCCAGATGCGGCCTCGCACCGTGGACACCCCCCTGACTTTTGTCGTCGGTGTGGCGTGCGCGGCCGGCTAGGAGCGACGGGCGCTGTCTCGGAGCAGCGCCTCCATCTCGGATCTGTCGAGCGGCAGGCACGTGTCGCAGAAGTCCCGGCCAAACGGCGTCAGGCGGACGCTGCGATGCACCGACTTGGCGCGGCTGGCGCGCTTGATGCTCTCGAGCACCTCGGGCTGGGCCTCGAGCACCTGATATTTGCTGAGTTCTTCGAGCGGACCGTCCGAGAACCGGATGAGCCCGAGGCGCTCGAGGTTGTTCAAGTACGTGGCGCCGCGTTCGCGGTGCCGGCATCCCGCCTCCCGGCCGATCATGTTGAGGTTGGAGGCGATCGGCTCCGAGGCGCCGCCGAGCAGGTTCGCGACGCACACGTCAACCACCGGCTGGGCCCCGTCGACCGCGAGCAGCCTGAGGATCCGAGCCTCATCGGGAGCCAGTTCGTCGAGCACGCGCGCGTGCGCGGGATGAGCTCCGTCCTCGGCCGCGACGTCCGCCGACTCACGCAGCAACTCCGCGCCCCGTGCCCGCAACACGCTGTCAGGGACGGTGCCGTTGCGTCGGCGCTGATCGGTTCGCTCGTTGCCGGACAGGCCGAGCTTGCCAAGCCGCTCGTCGAGATCCGCGACGCCGAGGAAGTCGCGCGCTCTGCCTCGCATGCCCGTGGCCGCGCCGTGCGCCAGCTCGACAGCGGCATCCCGGTCGGTGGCGGCCAGCTTCAGTCCCCTGGCCGCCCGCAACGACGTGCGTGTGCCCCACAACATCGTCTGCACCCATGTGCGCGCGGCCCCGCGCGCGATGCCGGTCGCCGCATCGACGGCGCCGGAGCCTGGTAGCGGTGAACGCTTCGATGTCATCCGAACAGGGCCAGGTGCAGGAGCCCGCCGGCCAAGCCTAGTACCGCGCCGTGCAGCAGGAGCAGCCACTCGTCCTCGCGGGTGGCGGTACGCAGCATCTCCCCGAAGTCGTGCGGCGACATCGCACGCATGCGCTCGGCGATCAGCTCTCGCATCGTGTCCGCCTGCCTGCGGCTGAATTCCGGATCCGACAGCGGCGTCATCATCGAGTCCACGGGCTCGGCCGCGAACGACTCGCGAATCGCCTCGTAGTCGCGAGACCCGATCGCGACGCGGACGGGTGCGCGCGCCGGTCCGAGCGCCCGGTCGATCGCGGGGCGCATCGCCGACTCGATCAGCGCGCGGGTGCGGTCCGACTGGGGGCCGTGCAGGAGCTCTCCGCCGAACTCGGACACCGTCAGGATCTCGTCGGCGACGATCCGCGCGTACACGTCGGACACCTCGGGCTGGCGGCGGATGAACAGACCCTGGAGGCGGAAGGGCCCGACCTGCTCGGGCTCGGCCGGCTCATAGATCATCCACAGCGCCACCCAGTTGGTGACGTAGCCGATGAGCACGCCCAGGATCGGCAGCAGCCACCACGCATCGACGAAGTACGTCAGCGCGGCGACCGGAATGCCGAGCGCGAAGCCGAAGAAGAAGCCAAAGTTCTGGATGAACTTGAGCTCGCGGCGGCCCATCTCGAGGAACACGCGGTTGGCGAGCTCGGGATCGAAGCGCTTGACGACCATCAGCTTGACGTCCACGAGCGCGTCGATGTGCTCGGCCACCTGGTTGGTGACGTTGCGGACGATGTCGGGCAGCTGTGCCTCGACGCGCTCGTACACGAGCTCCCTGACCGGCGCCGGCAGCCCGCGCCACAGGGTCGGCTGCTCCCGCTGCAGGATCGTGTCGACCGTGTCGCGCACCTCGCCGCGGGTGCTAGTGACGATCTGCTCGGCGATGTCCTCGGGGCCGAGCTGCTTGAAGAACTCGCTCGGGGTTCCGAGCTTGGCGATCCCGCTGTCGACCGCGAGGCTCCCCATCTTGGCTGCGCGCGAGGGCACGATCCCCTGCCAGCCGATCCCGCCGATCATCAGCCCGGGCATCTGACGGACCTTGTAGGGCAGCATGCGCGCCACCTTGCGAAGCCAGGGCGCGCGGACGCCCTTGAAGTGGACGGGATAGAACAGCATCAGCACGCCGGTCCAGTTCGTCACGTAGCCGATCACCCCGGTGACGAGCGGGACCGTGGCGATCGCGAGAACGCTGCTGTTCACACGACGAAACTACCCCGCAGCGTCGGGGATTAGGCCGGCGAGCCCGGGGAACCGTTCAGTCGGTTCCCGCGAGCGCGGGCTGCAAGGGCAGCTCGTACTCGCGCAGGGTGCCGCGACTCGGCAGCGGCGCGAAGCCGGTGCGCAGCAGCATCGCGATCGAGCGTTTGTTGGTCGCCAGGACGCTGGCGCGCAGGGCCGAGAACCCATCGGCGCGTGCCTGCTCGATCAGCTGCACGACCATC
>DASSGR010000186.1:0-8493 GCA_035693425.1 Solirubrobacteraceae bacterium | reverse complement strand
AAAAGGGATCGGGTCGCGGCGTGATCTCGATCTGCGCCGCCGGCGGACTCGGAGTCACCGCGATCATGGAGGCAGCGTGATGAGCGATCGCTACCAGCAACTCGTCAACACGCCGGTCGGCAAGATCGTCTCCAAGCAGATCGGCCTCCCGGCGCCCGTCAAGCTCGAGCGCTATGAGCCCGGCCAGGCGGTGATCACGGGGCCGGTGCTGCTCGGTGGGAGCGGGCGCCTTACCGGTCCGATCGCAGAAGTGCTCACCACGCTCGGCGCCGAGGTGTGGGCGCCCGAGACCGGGCCGACCGACCTCGCGTTCAAGGCGCTCTTGTTCGACGCGACAGGTATCGACTCTACCGAGAAGCTCCACGAGGCGTACGCGTTCTTTCACTCGGTGATCCGCAGGCTGCGCGCCTGCGGGCGGGTGATCGTGCTGGGCACCCCGCCCGAGAGCTGTGACAAGCCACCCGAGGCGATCGCCCAGCGCGCGCTCGAGGGGCTGAGTCGATCGATCGGCAAGGAGGTCCGACGCGGCACGACGGCGCAGCTCGTGTACGTCGAGCCCGGCGCCGAGGGCCAGATTGAGTCGACGGTTCGATTCCTGCTGTCGCCGAAGTCGGCGTACGTGTCCGGGCAGGTCGTGAGGATCGGCCCAGGGGCGGCATCTTCAACCCCGGTCGACTGGGAGTGTCCGCTCGACGGGAAAACGGCGCTGGTCACCGGCGCTGCGAGAGGCATCGGCAAGTCGATCGCGACGGTGCTCGCGCGCGATGGCGCGCACGTAGTGTGCCTCGACATCCCCAACGCAGAGACCGATCTCGAACGGGTTGCCGAAGAGATCGGCGGCTCGTCGCTGGCCGTCGACATCACCGACCAGGACGGTCCCTCGATTATCGCCTCGCACCTGCTCGACGCGCACGGCGGCGTCGACGTGGTCGTGCACAACGCGGGCGTGACGCGCGACAAGACGCTGGCCCGCATGGACGATGCCCAGTGGGACGCGGTCATCGGGATCAACCTGCTGGCGCCCCAGCGGATCGATCGCGAGCTGTTCGAGCGCGAGGCGGTGCGCAAGAACGGCCGGATCGTGTGCGTGTCGTCGATCAGCGGGATTGCAGGCAACGCCGGGCAGACGAACTACTCCACGTCGAAGGCCGGAGTTATCGGGATCGTGCAGTCGTGGGCGCCCGCGCTTGCCAAGCGCGGCGTAACGATCAACGCGGTGGCCCCCGGGTTCATCGAGACGCAGATGACGGCGGCGATGCCGCTCGCTACCCGCGAGGCGGGCCGCAGGATGAACAGCCTTGCGCAGGGCGGCCTGCCGGTCGACGTGGCGGAGACGATCGCGTGGTTCGCGAGCCCCGGCTCGGCCGGGGTCACCGGAAACATCGTGCGCGTCTGCGGCCAGGGCCTGCTGGGGGCATAACGACCATGAGCGAACGCCAACTGAGCGGCTCGCCGAGCATGACCGCGCTGTTCGCGCGCGCAGGGGCCGCCGCCATCCCGGGCGTCGGAAGGCTCCCATTCGTCTCGGGCGGCGGCGGCGAGATCCCGGATGTCGCGCTGGTCCTCGACGACGTCCAGATCGATCCAGCACGGCTGGCGGCGTTCGACCGCGTCTGCGCGTACTCGCTGAGCGACGCCGTTCCGGCCGCGTACATCCACATCCTCGCCTTCCCGCTCCAGCTCAAGCTGATGACCGACGGCAGCTTCCCGCTGCCCGCGATCGGTCTAGTGCACATCGCCAACAAGATCACCCAGCACCGCCCCGTCGGCATCGGCGAGCGGCTGTCGCTCCGCGTCTGGGCCACCGAGCTCGAACCGCATCCGCGCGGCACGCAGTTCACGTTGCGGTCGCAGGCGCGGGTCGGCGACGAGCTCGTGTGGGAGGAGTGGGCAACCAACCTCCGGCGCGGGGGCAACGGCAAGGGCGGCAAGGCAGGCAACGCGCCCGATGTCGCCTCGACCGAGGATGTGCCCGTCACGGCGACCTGGAAGCTCCCGGGCGACCTCGGCCGCCAGTATGCGGGCGTGTCGGGCGACCGCAATCCGATCCACATTCACCCACTCAGCGCGAAGCTGTTCGGCTTTCCGACGGCGATCGCGCACGGCATGTGGACGAAGGCTCGCTGCCTGGCCGCGCTCGGGCCCCGGCTCGATGACACGTTCACGGCCGAGGTTGCGTTCCGCAAGCCGATTCTGCTGCCGGCCACGGTGAAATTCGCCGAGGAGCTCCGCGACGGAGCAATTCGCTTCGGCGTCCGCGACGCGCGCAAGGACACGCCGCACCTGGACGGCTTGGTCGCATTGGGCTGATCGCCTAACAAACCGGCCGCTTCGGCCGATAACCCGGGGACGTATGGACCCAAATACGTCACCGGGGATGGCGACTTATCAGACCGCCCGCCTTGGCCCTGGCCGTCACGACGGCCCGGGTGCGATCGTCTGCATCATGGAGCTCGCCGCGATGCTGTCCGGTGAGCGCTTCAGCGACCACCCCGTCTCGGTGTGCCCCGTGATCGGTTCTCTGCTTAGGGCCTACAACGACAATCTCGACGATCACCGCCGCCAGGACCTGTACCGGTACGCCGCCGAGGCGGTGTTCACCCGCGAAGACTTCCCGCTTCAGCGCCGCCGGGCGCAGATCGCCATCGACTGGGCGCGCAACCGCTACGCCGCGCGCGGCGGCCTGCTGCGCCGCACCCCGGCCACGCCAAGCCCCGACAACGGTCCGGAGGAGATCTCCTGGTACGTGATGGGCTCGCTGGGACGACGCCGTCGCTTCCGTAGTCGTCCCGGCTGGTGGTCAGACGAGGCCCACGAAGGGCTGCTGGCGATGGTCGACGAGATGGTCGCGCTCGGAACCGAGGTGGGCGCGACCGCCGCCGACGCGACGCCGGCGGCGCCGCTAAGCGACCCGCTCGTGGTCGACGACGCGCTCCGCGGCGAGCTCGTCGAACAGCCCGCGTAGCCGGTCGAGCACACCAGCAGCGACGAGCAGGTCCTGCTCACTGACGTCCTCGAGGGCCGCGAGCCACCGCGGCTCAAAGCGCGCCCGGTGCTCCTCCACGAGCTCGCGCCCGCGGTCGGTCAACGACGTCAGCACCACCCGGCGATCCTGATCGGAGCGCACCCGGGTGACCAGTCCCGCTGCCGCCAGCGAGTCGAGCATCTCGGTCGTGCTCGCGGGGCTGAGGTCGGCGGCCATCGCGAGCTCGCTCGTGCGCACGGCGTCGGACTCGCGCAGGCCGAACAGCAGGCTGTACTGAGCCCCTGACAGCTCTCCGGGACGGTGTGACTCGCGGCCGCGGAGCCGCCTGAGCGCCCCCATCGTGCCCTTGAACGAGCGGGCCACCTGCTCCGCCGCCTGGCGGCGGTCGGGTTCGCTGACCGCCTTGATCCTCGAACCGGTCATGCCGCGATCGCCTCCGCCATCGCCTCGGCGTCCGGAGCCGCAACCGCGCCCTTGGCGGCGCGAGCGGCGCGCTCGGCGCGCAGGAGGATGATGCAGGGGATGATCGCCAGTGCGGTCAGCCCCGCCGACACCCAGAACGCGGTGCCGTAGGCGGCGGCCTGAGCGCTGAGCGTGTGCGCGCCGATCAACTCCCGCTGAAGCACGACCGCGAGGACCGCGGTGCCGATCGAGCCGCCGACTCGCTGGAGCATGTTCATCTGCGGGGTGGCATGAGAAAGCTCGGACCGGTCGAGGGCCGCGAACGCGGCGGCCATCGCGGGCATGAACGCAAACCCGATGCCGACGCCGCGGATGAACATCGCGACCGACAGCCCGAGGATCGACGAGTCGGCGCTGATCAGCCCGAACGGGATCGTCGCCAGGGTCGTGACGATCACGCCGAACAGAGCCAGCGGGCCGCCGCCGAGACGGTCTGACAGCTTGCCTGCGAGCGGCATCACGAGCGCCATTCCGAGTCCCTGAGGAGCGGTCAGCAGGCCGGTCTTGACGACGTCCTCGTGGCGGATCCCCTGCCAGTAGAGCGGCAGCAGGATCATGCCGCCGAACAACGCGGCGCCGAGACAGAACATTGCAAACGAGGCCGACGAGAAGGTGGGCTTGCGGTACAGGCGCAGATCGAGCAGCGGGTTCCTGATTCGCAGCGCGTGCCACGCGAACACCGCAATCAGGAGGATGCCGGCGATGATCGGGTACACGACCTTGGGCGAGGTGAACTTGCCGGTCGCGCCGATCTCTGCCAGCCCATAGGTCAGCAGCGGCAGCCCGGTGGCCAGCAGTGCGAACCCGCGGTAGTCGAGCGTTTCGGTCGGCTGCGGCTTGACCTTGGGAAGGATCCGGATCGCCGCGATGACCGCGATGATTCCGATCGGAACGTTGACGTAGAAGATCCACTGCCAGCTCGCGTTGTCGAGGATCAGGCCGCCGATCGTCGGACCGAGGATCGGCGCCAGCATGGCGGGAACGGCGACGATGCTCATCACGCGGCCCATACGCTTGGGGCCGGCCGCCTCGGCCATCATCAGCTGGCCGATCGGGAGGATCATGCCGCCGCCGATGCCCTGGAGTACGCGGAACACGATCAGCGCGGTCGTTGAGGACGCGAGTCCGCACAGCGCCGAGCCGGCGGTGAACAGGACCAGCGAGACGAGGTACACGCGCTTGGCCCCGAACCTGCGCGCCGCCCACCCGGTGACGGGGATCACGGCGGCGAGCGACAGTAGGTAGCCGGTCACCACCCACTGGATCTGGTCGATCGTGCTGTGCAGCTCACGTCCGAGCGTCGCCAGCGCGACGTTGACGATCGTCGTGTCGAGGATCGACATGATCGAACCGACGATCACGACGGCGCTGATGCGCCAGACGTAGGCGTCGATCTTGTTCGAGGTGGGGGCTGTCGTCATGAAGCGGCCTTTGTGTCGTCGAGGCAAAATTGTCTCGGACCCGAAAGTTTAGGGTCCGAATCAATTATCGTCAAGGGTAGCCGGATGCTTGATTTCGCGCGTGACCACTATCGTCAGGGGCAATGACCACTTTTGCCGACCTCCGTCTCGATCCAGTGATCCTCGAGGCGATCCACGACGTCGGCTATGAAGCGCCAAGTCCGATCCAGGAGGAGGCAATCCCGCCACTGCTGGAGGGTCGGGACGTGATCGGTCAGGCCCAGACCGGCTCTGGCAAGACGGCTGCGTTTGGGCTACCGATGCTGCAATACGTCGACCCCTCCGAGCACGAGGTGCAGGCGCTGGTGCTGACGCCGACGCGCGAGCTCTGCATCCAGGTCACGCAGGCGCTGCGCGCCTACGGCCGGCGCAAGGGCGTCGACGTCGTCGCCGTGTTCGGCGGCGCCCCGATCCGATCACAGACAGCCCAGCTGCGGGCCGGCGGCCACGTTGTCGTCGGTACGGTCGGGCGGGTCAAGGACCTGATCTCCCGCCACTCGTTGATGCTGCACTCGTGCCGGTTCGTTGTGCTCGACGAGGCGGACGAGATGCTCGACCTCGGGTTCCTCGAGGACGTCGAGCGGATCCTGTCGCTGACCCCCTCCAGCCGCCAGACGGCACTGTTCTCGGCGACGATGCCCCCGGCGATCCGACGGCTGGCCGAGCGCTACCTGTTC
The DNA here is from genome assembly GCA_035693425.1 of Solirubrobacteraceae bacterium. GTDB lineage: Bacteria > Actinomycetota > Thermoleophilia > Solirubrobacterales > Solirubrobacteraceae > Palsa-465. Next base: position 2,908 of record DASSGR010000186.1, on the reverse strand, counting down.
GATCCGGTCACGGTCAAGGTCGCCACCAAGACGCTGACGGTCGACACCGTCGAGCAGTTCGCGCTCGAGGTCAAGCCGCGCGAAAAGGCGGACCAGCTCGTCGAGGTGCTCGAGGCCGAGCGCCCCGAGCAGGCGATCGTGTTCTGCCGGACGAAGATCCGCTGCGAGCAGCTGTACCGGACGCTGCGCGACCGCGGGATGAACGTCAAGGCGCTGCACGGCGACATGACCCAGGGCGCCCGCGATGGCGTGATGATCTCGTTCAAGGACGGGCGGTTGCCGCTACTTGTCGCGACCGACGTCGCGGCGCGCGGGCTCGATATCACGGGGATCTCGCACGTGATCAACTACGACGTGCCGACGTCCCCTGACGTCTATGTCCACCGGATCGGCCGGACGGGCCGCGTGGGCCGCAGCGGCCGCGCGATCACGTTCTATGAGCCAAAGCAGCGCCGCGAGATCCAGGCGATCGAGAAGCACGCGGGCGTCAAGCTCGCGCCCTGGGTCAAGGACGCGCACGTAGCGCCAACGCCGGTCGTCCCCAAGCCGCGCCGGCACTCCAAGCCGCATCTCTCCCCCGAAGGCGATGGACCCGCGACCAAGCTGATCCTCGCGGCTGGACGCGCGGATGGGCTCGAGCCCTCGGACATCATCCACGCGATCACCGCCGCTACGGGCCTCGATGGCGAGTCCGTCAGAAACGTCCGGATGCTCGAGCACTTCTCGTTCTTCGAGGTGCCCGAGAGCCAGGCGCCGCGCATCGTCGGCAGCGTCGACGGCACCGAGGTCAACGGCCTGTCGCTGCGGCTCGAGCCCGCCCGAAGCTGACCCCGTCAGGCCCCTGACACGGCCGCGACTCCGGCCGCCAGGTCGTGTTGTGAGTTTCACAGGCCGGCCACATCCGGGGCCGGGAAGCAACTCACGGAGGTAACGCGATGCATTTGCGATCGCTCTTCCGGCGTCGCCCCACGGCGTCGATGGTGATTTCGCTAATCGCCCTGTTCGTGGCACTCGGGGGCGCCAGCTACGCGGCCGTCTCGCTTCCGAAGAATTCGGTTGGGACCGCTCAGATCAAGACCAAGGCGGTCACCGCCCAGAAGATGGCGTTGCACACGATCGGCCTTCAGCGGATCGACGCATCTCTGATTCAGGTTCGCATCAGCCGCAGCTGTTCCAACAACTCGGCGATCAACAGCGTCGCCCAGAACGGCCGCGTCACCTGCCAGTCGACGCTGCCCACGCAGTTCGGGGCCTCGTCGGACTCGACCAACGTAGGCACGGCGTCGACCACGGTCGTCAGCAAGATCCTGCCGCCAGGCAACTACCTGCTGAGCGCGACGCAATACGCGACGATCAACCCGTCGAGCGCTGCCGCCGCGGTGGGCCAGCAGGTCCAGGTCACCTGCACGCTGTCGGCCGCCAGCGGCTCCAGCCAGACCCGAACCGCCGCGATCGAGGTCGGTCAGGGCACTCGGACGCAGACGGTTGCGATCCCGATGACGTTCCCGACCGCGGTCGGGGCGCCGCAGGGCACGGCGCACGTCGACTGCGTCCACGCGGCCACGACTGGAACCCCGGACCCGACGGTCACCGTGCAGAGCACGCTCAACGCGATTCCGACCCAGAGCAACAACTAGGAGGGCTGGAGTCGGGCGGCGCGCACGGCCGCGCCGCCCGACGTCCGACGCCCGACGCCAACGAGTAGTCTCGGGGTCATGAGCACAGCCAACATGAATACAAGCCATGGCACGATCGCCCTCGAGCTATTCGACGAGGACGCCCCCAAGACCGTCGAGAACTTCCGCAAGCTGGCCGGCGACGGCTTCTACGACGGCATCATTTTTCACCGCGTGATTCCGGACTTCATGATTCAGGGCGGCTGCCCCCAGGGGACCGGGACCGGCGGACCGGGATACACGTTCGAGGACGAGATCAACGACCACAAGGTGGTGCGCGGCGCGCTGGCGATGGCAAATGCCGGGCCCAACACCAACGGTTCGCAGTTCTTCATCGTGACCACCGAAGCTGCCCCCTGGCTGGACGGCAAGCACACGGTGTTCGGCCAGGTGAGCGACGGCATGGACGCGGTCGACTCAATCGAGGGCGTTCCGACGGGCGCTCAAGACCGTCCGGTCGACCCGCCGGTGATCGAGTCGATCGAGCTCGACCCAGCTTGATCGCGGCCACCCGTGCGGATCCTGATCCTCGAGCACCAGGCGGACGCTCCGGCGTGCCTGCTGGCCCACTGGGCGGATGCCCGCGGCCACGACATCGACGTGGTCGTGCCGCAGGGCCTGGCAGCCTGGCCCGATCCCGGTGACGCCGACGCGATCGTCAGCCTCGGGTCAGAGCATTCGGCGCTCGACACGTCGCAGCGTTGGATTCGCGAGGAGATCGAGTTCCTCGCCGCCAGCCACTCAGCGTCGGTGCCGGTCCTCGGGATCTGCTTCGGGGGCCAGGTGCTGTCTGCGGCGCTTGGCGGCACCGTGTCCAGGGCGCCGCGAGCAGAGGTGACCTGGCGCCCGATCGAGACGCAGGCGCCGGACCTGATCACCGTCGGCCCTTGGCCGTTCTGGCACGAGGACCGCTTCGACCTCCCGCCCGGCGCGCGGCTGCTTGCGGGCAGCGAGACGGAGGTGGTCGCGTTTTCAGACGGCGCCAGCGTCGGCGTGCAGTTTCATCCGGAGGCCGACGCCGCGGTGGTGAGGGACTGGCTTGACGGCGGTCGCGACAAGCTGCGCGCCTACGGCGTCGACGAGACCGAGTTCGAGCGCGAGATCGACCGACATGGCCCCGCGGCGCGCAACCATGCATTCGGCCTGTTCGACCGCATCGCCGCCATGTGGTCGGAGGTTCGCCTGGCCCGCGAGCCGAGCCTCGGTTAGCGTTTAAGCGACACCCGACAGCG
>DASSGR010000185.1:0-15521 GCA_035693425.1 Solirubrobacteraceae bacterium | reverse complement strand
GCGCGTTCATCACCTGCTGCAGGTGGGCGTTCAACGACGGCGTGTGCTTCAGCGTCTGCGTCCCGGCCTGGATCGCCGGTACGAACGCCGGCAACGCATCGTTCAAAGACGCGGTCGCCGGGGTCATCGCCTTGCCGAACGCTGTCAGATCGACCAGGAAAGGCTGCTGCACCTTCAACGACTCAGTCGACACCGCCTCCGTGGACGGCGACTTGGCGATCGTCGCCTGCAGGTTGTTGGGCTCCTTGTCGATCGCCGCAAACGTCGTGGCCATCTGCGTAAACAGGTCGGCGTTGGCCTGCGCGACCGGCGCGACCGCGCCCATGAACCGCTCGAGGTTGTCGAAGAACCCGGTCAGGTTGGTGCTCGGATCAGATAGGTACTTCGCGACCGGCTGCAGATGCAAGAACAGCGGCGGCAGGCTCGAGATCGTGTCGTTCAGCGCCGAACCACGCGCGGTTAGCGCATCACCAGCGCCCGTGAGACTGTCCTGCACCGCGACGCGCGTCTTGGAGTCAAACGTCTTGAATACGTCGTCGAACTGCACCGGCACGTGCGTCTGCCCCAAAGGCAGCAGGCCGCCGTCGGAGATCACCTGACGCGATGTGCCCGTGCTGAGGTCCAGGTACTTGGTGCCCAGCACCGACGCCGGCTGGATCGTCGCGGTGGAGTCAACCGGTACGCGGGAGTGGTTCTGGTCGAGGTGCAGGATCAGCTGCGCGCCGGTCTGGCCGCTGGGAAGCCTGATCGGCTTCATGTCGCTGACCACGCCGATCCGGAAGCCGCCCGATCGCACGTCGTTGCCGACGACCAGGTTCGAGCCGTTGGCGATGTCGACCTTCAGCTCCTTGGTCGGCACGAACGGCAGCCCGGTGTTGGCGTTGTAGGCCAGGAACACCGCGATGATCGCGATCAACACCGTGACCGCTCCGATCAGCACGGGGTTCGCAAATGCCGGGCGCCCGTCGGCGACCGCCGCCGGCTGGTCCTGGCGGGGCGGACGCTTGGGCCGCAGGCTTCTGGGATCGAATGGGGGTTGTTCGTGGCCGCGCTCGTCTGCGCGTGCGTAGGCGTCCTTGGCCATGTCCCAATCGCCGCGCGCCGCCGCCAGCAGTCCCAGACGCAGCGCGCCGAACCCGTCGCCGCGCTCGTCTGCGCGGCTGTATGCGTCGTGCGCCTCGTCGAAGTCGCCGCGGGCCTCCGCGAACAAGCCGGCGTACGCGGCGGCCGTCCCGTGCCCGGCCTCGTCGGCGCGGCGGTAGGCCGCTTCGGCCTCTTCCATCTCGCCGCGCTCGGCGTGGCGGTTGCCGAGCTCGAACGAATCGGTGTCTAGGCCGTCCCCCTTCACCGACGCGTCCCTGTCGTCGCCGCTAGACATCGCGCTTCGAGCCTACCCACGCGCGCGCGACTCACACTCCGGTTGGGTCTGTGAGACCGGACACACTGATCAGACCTATCAAGACCTATACGCTTTGGTCCCTAGATGCGGCGGGTGCTCGTGACAGGCGGGGCGGGAACAATCGGCGCCGCCGTGGTGCGGCGACTGCTCGCCGAGCCCGATCTGGAGGTCAGGGTCTCCGACCAGCGGGACGGCCCCGCGTGGATGGCGTCGGCGTGCGACATCCACACAGCCGACCTCAGGGATGTCGACAACGCTCGCGAGGCGATTGCGGGCTGCGACGCCGTCGTGCACCTGGCCGCGATTGTCGGCGGCATCGCGAACTTCCACAAGCTCCCCTACACGCTCAGCGAGGTCAACGCCGATCTCTACACGGCAATCTTCCACGTCGCACTCGAGCACGACCTCGAGCGCTTCCTGTACGTCTCGTCGAGCATGGTGTTCGAGCGCGCCACCGAGTTCCCGACGACCGAGGAGCACATCGACTTGTGCCCGTCGCCGCGCTCGGCGTACGGGTTCTCGAAGCTAACGGGGGAGGTGTTCACGGTTGCCGCGCACGAAGAGCACGGCCTTCCGTACACGATCTGCAGGCCATTCAACGCCTACGGGCCGGGCGAGATCCCCGACGACGAGCCCGGCATCGCGCACCTGGTACCCGACCTGATCAAGAAGGTACTTTCGGGTCAGGCGCCACTCGAGATCTTCGGATCGGGCGAGCAGACACGCACGCTGACCTACGTCGACGACATCGCCGATGGCATCGTCACCGCACTCCGTCATCCAGCTGCGCTCAACGAGGACTTCAACATCTCCGCCGGCGAGGAGTCGACCGTCGCGCAGATCGCACGTCAGATCTGGGCGGCCTGTGGGCGGCCCGCGGACGAGTTCGAGCTCGAGCATCTGCCAACGTACCCGGTGGACGTGCAGCGCCGCTGGCCGTCCGTCGAGAAGGCCCGTCGTCTGCTCGGGTGGGAGGCGCAGGTCGAGCTCACGGACGGAGTCGCCCGGACGGCCGAGTGGCTGCGTACGATCCTCGTCTGAGATGGCGCGCGGGGTTCCGCAGCTGGTCGCGTTGGGATACGGCAAGTTCGTCCGTGCCGACCGGATCTACGCGCTCGTGCCGCTGGAGGGCGCCGATCGCGGCGATGGGCGCCGCACGCTCGTGCACGTCGAGGGCATCGACCAGCCGGTCGTGGCTTCGCGCTCAGAGACCGCGATCGCACGCGATGTCGCCGAGGCGCTCGGTCAGCGCACTCCGGGCGGCCGGCGGGAGGGCCACATCCCGGGCCAGGAGCACCTGTTCTAGCCCGCGATCGACGCGTACAGCCCAGGCAGGCTCGGGTAGCCGCTCGACGCCCAGCCGGAGTTCTGGATGGCTGCGATCTGAGCCTGGGGAGTCTGGCCTGCGGTGCTGAGGATCGCCTGGATGCCGCCGCTCGCTGTGCCGTAGCCGGGAATCGTGTTCTGCCCCTTCAACCACCCCGCCGTGGCGTCCGCGGCCGCCGTCGGATCGCTCCAGATCGAATCGCCGGAGCCGTAGGTGCCGCTGTCGGTGTAGCCGATGTTCAGCCAGTCGTTGTTGTTGGCAGCCTGACGCGACGCGGCCGCGCTCCCGTTCTCCTCGGCCAGCAGCCACGCGCCGATCACGCCTGGGTCAAGCCCCGTGTCGGCCGCGAGCCTGGAGGCAAACTGCTGCTGGCCGGTCGTCATCTTTCCGGCGGCGGCCGCCGGCAGTGAAGCGCTCGTGCCCGCGACGCCGGTGGACATCCCGACGCCCTGGGCCTGCTGCAGCGTGGCGGCGAACGTCTGCCCGGTCGAGCTGGGGCTCGTAGTGCTCTGTGTCGCCGACGCGGCGGTGGCCGGGTCAAAGGCGGTGTTCAGCGCCGCGAGCTGCCCCTGGATCTGGGAGACGCGGCTGACGACGTCGGCGTAGGACATCGTGGATTAGCTCACCGGTGCGAGGTCGTCGATCGTGGCACGCAGACCGCTGATCGAATCGGCGTCGGCGGTGACCACGCGCAGCGCACGGCGGACGAGCTCGGGCCGGTCGGCGTCGCAGTGGTCGACGAGCACCGCGTCGGCGGCCGCGCCGATGTCGTTGAGATCGAGCTGCGGCCCGCACAGCATAAGATCAGGAAGCGCCTCCGGATCGCGTCCGAGCGCGGCGAGCCGCTGGAGGATGGTCTGGGCGAGCTCGTCGCCGTCGCGACCGCCGCAGTGCAGGGCAAGCGTGATCGGGTCGGTGTCGACGAACCACTCGGCCCACAGGTTCAGCGTCGCCGACCAGCGCGCCTCGTCGCTCCAGTCGGGCGCGTACAGCACGAGCTGTGCGTCCGGGCGCCGCTCGACCCCCTCCGGGTAGGCGAGGCGTGCAGCGGGCAGCGCCTCGCGCGCGAGTGTGTCCAGCGACTCCTGGGCATGCCTGGCGACGGCCGTCCAGGTGTAGTTGCCGGCGGCTTGGGCCGCGGCGCGCCCGCGCGAGTTGCGGCCGTCGGCGTCTGCAGCCGCCTCGCGCAGCGCGGCGACGAGCTCGGCATGGTCGACCTCTTGCACGTGGCCGTCGCCCGCCAGCTCCGGCAGCGAGACGTCGTTGGGGAGCGCGACCTGAGTGGCGCTCAACGCCCATCCCGCGGACGCCGGAACGAACTCTCCGGTGGGCCCGGTGCCCGTGTGGATCACCGGGACGCCGCAGGCCATCGCCTCGAGCGCCGGTAGACAGAAGCCCTCGCCGCGATATGGCGCCACCAGCACGTCGGCGGCTCGGTACAGCGACGCCATCTCCCGGGCCGGGATCTCCTGGTCGAGGTAGACGATCGGCGCGACGTCGTCGCGCCCAGCAAACTCCTGCACCCGCGACTGCGAGGTCTGCCCGCGATACCAGGTGCCGGTGCCGAAGTCCTTGATCACCAGGGCCACGTCGTCATCGGGGCCGAAGGCCTCCTCCCACGCGGCCAGCAGCAGGTCAACGCCCTTTCGCCAGATCGTGCCGCCGACGAACAGGAACACGCACGAGGCCTGGCTCGGCAGAGACATCGCGGGCCCGTTGGGCGAGAAGCGGTCGGGGTCGAAGCCGTTGGGCACCACCTCGACGATCCCCGCGGGCAGGCCCGCGGCCACGAACCGCTCGCGGACGTACTCGCTCGGGACCCAAACCCGATCGGCAGCAACGCGCGCATTGCCTACCCATTCCGCTGGAGGCGCTCCGTACTCCCACGGGATCACCATCACGGTTGGGCCTTGCGTCACCGGGCTGAAGTCGTGGGGCCAGGAGTGGGCGATCCCGGGGACGAGATTTCGAACCGGCTCGCCGCCCGGCGTGCGGTGATGCACGGTGGCGCCGAGATCCTCGAGGCCGCCCGCGAGGCCGTCGTTGACGGTCGCCAGGGATGCCGAGGACCCGAACGAGCCGCGGATCACATACGACGGCCGCGCGGGGTTTGCGTAGCGGGACATGGCCCCTTGCGCCGCTTCGCTCAGCGTGTTCGCAGTGGCGTCGGGTCCGAACCTCTCGATCAGCCGCCGGCGCGCCGGCTCGGCGCGGTTGGCGGCCGCGTCCCAGTCGGCCGCGATCTCGCGCATCTTGGCCGCCAGGTCGTCGACGTCGGGGTCGAACCAGCGGTGGCCCTGATAAAGCGTGTTGAACAGCTCGGCGTCGTTGGGGACGTCGATCAGGTCTCCGTCCACCAGCCAGCTGGTGTCCGCGTCCATGAACTCGCGCTGGCCTCCCCACCGACTTGCGATCGTGGGCAGGCCCATCGCCTGCGCCTCCATATACGGACGGCCCCAGCCCTCTCCGCGCGACGCCAGCACGTACGCGTCGGCGGCCGCGTACAGGCGTGGCATGTCGGCCGTGTCGAGGAGGTCGGTCAGCATGTACACCGGCGCCAGCTTGCTGAGTGCTGGACCGAAGCGCTGCTGGAGCATCGTCTGGATGCGGCCCTCGACGTACCCTTCCTCGCGGTAGAAGGAACCGGTCTTGAGCACCAGGGCGACGGGATCATCGGCCGTGAATGCCTGACCCCAGGCGGCGAGCAGCGTCTCCCAGCCCTTGCGGGCGGAGAAGTCGAAGTTCGTGAGGAACACGAAACGGCCCGGCTCAACCTCGAGCGGGTATGGATCGACGCCGGGAGAGAACAGGTCGAAGTCGATCGTCCCGCCGACGATCCGCATCTTTCGCTCCGGGACGCCGCTGTCGGCAAACACCTCGAAGTTGTGACGGCAGGGAACCCACAGCTCGTCGCGCCGCAGCACGGGCGCCAGCCATTGCTGGGGCATCCTGTCGGTCTCGAACATCACACGCGCGACGTTCACCGCGCCATGGAAGGTGGGGTTCTGATCCCACGGCAGGTAGGTGTGCACGGCCACATCGATGTGGCGGTTCGAGCGCGACGTCTGGCGGCGAAGCATCTCCTTCTCGATCTCGGAGAGGCCCGCGTCCTTGTCGGTCCAGCGCAGCTCCTGCAGCGCGGGCTCGTGGCCGGCCTGCTCCTGGGCGCGCAGGAACCCACGCAGCTCGTCGGCGTGGCCAGACGTGTCGCTGGCTGTTCCGATCCACTTGAATTGGGGGTGGGGCATGCGCTGCTCGAGGGGGGCCGGCACCCTCTTGTGATCGGCACCGGCCTTAGACACTTGAACCGCTGCGGACGAGCGCGTGGATCTCGGCAACCGTTCCCGGATGTGCCCAGCGCAGGCCGGTGAAAGCTCCCCACGGAGGCCTCAAAGACAGCACCGCGTCAAGCGCCGCTGCCAGCGCGCGCTCATCCGGGGCGGGGCCGGGATACGGCAGCGCGATCATGTCCGGCGAGTCGGGCCCATCGAGCCGGAGCTGGTCGACGAGCTGCGACAGCACCACCGCCGCGAGGTCGGGGTTGGCCCGCGGCGCGTAAATCAGCAGCGTCGCGTCGTCTGATCCGGAGAAGTGCTCGGCGTAGGTGCTCAGCAGCGCCGGCTCGGCGAGGATGTCGGCGGCGAAGCACAGCGTCTTGAAAGTGCGCGCGGCGGGGAGCTCGGCGATCGCCTCGGGCGCCGGCGCCGGATCGCCTCCGGGGCGCGTGGCGACGACGCTGTACCCGAGCGGGAAGATCCCGCGTGCGTCTAGGTCTGAGAACGTTGCGACCGTCGCGGCCATCGCGTGCAGCATCGATTGGACCTGCGCGCGTTGCGCGTCCTTGCCGTCGGGATAGCGGCCCATCGTCGAGCCCACGTTCTGCAGCAGTTGCGCGAGCGTGGCGAAGCAATCGTTGCGGGGTCGGATGTCGAGCTTCGCGAAGCCGGCGCCGCCGAGGATCGTCGCGAGCCCGTGCGGGGTGTAGCGGTAGAAGTCAAACGGCATCTCGTGCAGCTCCCAGGCGAGCGGCACCGTCATGTAGAGGCGCCCGCCGGGACGCAGGACCCGGTACAGCTCGGCGATCACTTCGTCTGGGTTGGGGACGTGCTCGAGCACCTGGGTGCACAACACGGCGTCATACGCCTCGTCCGGAACGGGCAGATCGTGCGCGGGGCCGACGTGGTCGACGGCGCGTGCACCCGGATGCACGGAGTGCTCCCAGTCGGTGCTCTCATAGTGCAGGTGGTCGAAAAGCTCCCGGTACGGGCTGTTGCCTGCGCCGACGTCGATCAGGCGGCTGCCCGCCGGCAGCTCGTCGGCAACCCTCAGCGCGAACTGCAAAAGCGATTCGCGTTCGTGGGGGAGCTGCGCGGTGAACCGCAGGAGCTCGTCGGACGGGGTGTGCCGCGTCGCGGTCATGCCGCCTCGGCCGCGGACACGCCCGCGCCCAACGTGTTGTGGAGCAACTCGGCGTACCGGGCGCTGATCACGCGCCAGTCGTATTCGCGTTGCACGATGTCGCGTGCCTTGGCCGTGCTCGTGGACCAGTCGCGCTCCAGGCTCTGGCCGATCGCGTCCGCTAGTGCCGCGGGCTCGGGTGCGACCACCTCCAGGCAGTCGACGAGCTCTGGGCCGAACCCGCGGGCGCCGACCGTCGAGCTCAGCACCGGGAGGCCGGTGGCGAGGTAGTCGACGAGCTTCAGGTTTGAGCCCGAACCCACCTTCATGGGGTTGAGCGCCAGCGCTGCTTGCGCGAACAGCCACTGCTTGTGAACATCGGAAACGCGGTCGTGCAGGCGCACGTTGGCCGGCAACGAAAGGTGCCCGAGCTCGCCGGCCAGGTCGCCCACGAGGTCAAAGCCGACGCCGGGTAGCGATGCGGCAGCTTCGATGATGATCGCTGCAGCCTCGACGTTCGGCGCGTGCCCGCTGCCGGCGAACACACACCGGGGAGCGGTGAGCTCGCGCATCTCCCAAGGCGTGAACACCATCGACGCGACGGAGGCGCCGTTGGGGATCACGTGGACGATCTCGGATGCGACGCCGTAGAGCTCGATCAGCCGCCGCCCGTCCTCTTCGGTGCAGCAGACCACCAGGCGGGCGTGTGCGCACGCCTCGGCCTCGAGCTGGGTGACGAGCTCGATCGCCTTGTGCCCGCCCTCGTCGTCTCGGAAGATCGACGCCTTCAGATCTGCCTCGACGTTGTGAGCCTCGTAGACGATCGGCAGGTGGGGAGCCGCGGCCCTGGCCTGGCCGACCATGAACGGATGGCTCAGCACCAGCGCGTCGGCACCGGCGCCGATCGCCGAACGCAGGGCGCGCGTGAACGGATCATCGCCGGTGGCCGCGAGCGCCAGCGCGACGTCGTCCGAGCTGGTGCCGGTAACGGCGTTGAGCTGGGCGATCGCGGCGCGGAGCTCGGGCCAGAACGGCACGTGCTGCTCGAAACCCGGCCGGGCTCGGGTGAGCGGCATCAACGCGGGCCCGCCGTCGGTGTGCGCGAGGACGACGGCTTGGGCGCAGATGTCGGCCGGCAGCGACCCCCACAGGTTCTGGATTCGCATGCCGCCGCCGTGGCGTGCCGGGTTGGAGGGGTAGGTGTTGACGATCAGGAACTCAAGTGGCTCGCGGTCGGCGGCCGCGTGCACCAGCGCGGATTCGTGTCCGGCGCGCGCGAGCAGCGGGCAGCCGCTGTCGATCGTGCGGTCAGCGCGCTGCAGCAGTGCCGACAGTTCGTCAACGTCACGACACTCGACCAGGGAGATGTCGGCGTCCAGCGCCACGCCTCGGCGCTCAGCCTCAGCCTCGATCTGTGCGGCGAGCGCCGCGACGCGCTCGGGTGCGACCGCGACGGCAAGGCTCTCCTCACCGGGCTCGCAGGCGAACTCGAGCACGACGTCGACGGCGTGATCGATGTCCACGAGCAGCGCCGAGGTTGCTGCCAGCGGGCCCTCTGCGGCCGGGGCCGGCGGCTGCGCGGGAGCGGGGAGCGCCAGGCCCATGGCGACGCCCTGAGCAGCCGCCCAGCCCTGGTAGCGCGGCTCGTCGTCGCCCGGCACTTGCGCAAACTCGCGACGCACCGCCGCATGCGAGGCGTGGAGTCCCATCAGGTACCTGGAGGTGCCGCGCGGGGTGACCGGCGCGTGCAGCCACGCGAGCACGTCGGCGGCCGCCCGCGGGTCGGGCGCGGCAGTGTCAGCGCCGGCGTCGCGGAGAACCGCCCGCAGCGCGCCCTTGATCGGGGGCGTCAGGACGATCGAGCCTGCCAGGGTCGGCGTCTGAGACGGGCCGGCCTTCGGTTGCACGCCGGCGTCGACGAGCGCGCTCGCGTACTCGCGGCAGATCTGGGCGAGCGCGGGCGAGTGGTCGGCCTCGACGCGTGCGGGATGCGTGGTGAGGCGCCCGGGCGCGCTCGGGTCAAACCCGCTGAGGTGGATGAACTTCAACGGCTCGCCGTCGACCGTGTAGCCCCTCGGCCCGTGCTCGAGTGCACGCGTGTCGAGGTTCCAGTAGGCGACGTTCGCGCCGCGATCACGCAGCACGTCGACTTCGAAGTAGTTGACCGTCAGGTCGAGCCAGCGCTGGTCGACGAAACGAAGCGGGTCTGCGTCGGTGTGGTGCACGCAGTCGTGGACGAGCCGCTGCCCCCACCAGTCCAGGAACGCACCGGCGCTCGGCCCGACGGCAAGAAAGCCGCCGTTGAACTGACCGAGGCGCAGGAAGGTGTCCTCGTCGGGCTGCAGCCCGTCCGCGGGCGGCGGCTCGAGCCTGTGGGGTGATAGGACGAGCCCGTTCTCGTTAGCGCGGCGGGCGATGGGTTGCACCGAGCCGCAGACCAGGATGTCGGAGTCCAGGTACAGCGCCGCGTCGGCGCCGCGGAGTAGGTGGCGCAGCAGCCATGGCTTCAGCGCGCACGAGAGCTCGAAGCCGTCGTAGATCGTGGCCATCCACTGGTAGGTGACCGGGTCGATCGCGACGTCTTGCGGGCCGATGAGCTCGAAACTGTCGCCGTCGCGCAGCTGATCGGGCTTGGGCTCGTCGAGGACGAGGATCGTGAACGCGGCGCCGGGATTGTGCTCGGCAAACGACCGGCCCAGGACGCGCGCCCATGGGAGGTAGTCGCTGGTCACGACCGTCCCCCCGGCGTAGGTCACTGTTGTCCGCACGCCCTCGGGCATCACATCTGCACGTAGCCCGTTGCCTCGCCGGGGCTGCGCACGACCTGCGAGACCTTGTTGGAGTAGTTGCCCTCGATCGTCTGGATGTCGCCGTTGGGCAGGACCTTGTCGACGATCCCGACGTGGTGGTCGCCGAACACGATCAGGTCGCCCGGAGTGGGGGTGACGCCCGGGCCGTTGGGGATCGCGCGGCCGGTCTGCTGCGCCCAGGACCAGATGTCGCCGACGTAGCCGAGGCCCTGGCCGGAGCTCCCGATCGGCTCGCCCGCCTGCTTGGCCACCCAGGAGGCGAAGTACGCGCACCAGGGCTCGCCGGCGGCGGCGCCGGCGGTCGCGGTGCGGTACATCGAGATCGCCGGACCGTCGTTTGAGCCCGGCGGCTGCTCGGACTGGCCGATCTGGCTCTCGGCGATCTGCACCATCGTGTTGCCGGCGCCCGATCCCGACGTGACGCCTTGGGTGGCCATCGCCCCCTGGAGCGTGCTGGCGAAGGTGGCGCCGGTCAGGCCGGTGCCCGTCAGCGAGGTTGTGTCCGCCGGGGGAGTGGTCGTCTGTGCCGCGGCGGTTGGAAACAGCGCGGCTTCGAGTTGTGAGACACGCGCGATCGCGGTATCGAGGGACATCGCCTTTGTAGTCGGCACCGCGACTTGGTCCTTAAATCCACGCGGGGCGGGCGCCAAAAGGCAGCCCGCCCCGCTTCCGGTTCCCTCGATGGATCGGACGTGGTGTATGTGGCCCCGCAACGGATGCGAGTCGGGACGGTCACGGGGCGTTTGTTGTTCTCGGCAGCGGTCAGCGAACTGGCCGCGGGCGAGCTTGTGTCGTCGACTTCGGGCCTCACCAAGACACCCGTTGGACGAAAGCTTGGGGTTCGTTGGGTCCGGGCGACGGCTAGCCGCCGCCCGGCCCTACGAAATGTGACTACTGCAGGAGCTTGAGGACAAGCTGCGGCTGCGAGTTCGCCTGAGCGAGCATCGCGGTGCCGGCCTGCTGCAGGATCTGCTGCTGCGTCAGCGTCGTCATCTCGGAAGCCATGTCGACGTCCTGGATGCGGCTGTTGGAAGCGGACAGGTTCTCCTTGGTGGAGGAAATCGCGTCCGAGGTGTACTGCAGACGGTTCTGGACTGCACCCAGGTTCGCCGCCAGGTTCGAGATGTTGCCGATGGCGGCGTCGAGCGTGCTCAGCGCGTTCGCCTGCGACAGGTCGAACACGGCGCCGCCGCTGGCGGCCTGCGACCAGCTGAAGCCGGTCACACCGAGGCCCGTGGAGCCCTCGACGTCAGCGAACGAAGCGGAGAGGGTGTCGCCGCTGTTAGCGCCCACCTGGAAGGTGACGCCGTTGGTGCCGCCAGCCGTGCCGTTGAGCAGGTTGATGCCGTTGAACGTCACGGCGCCGCGCTGCCGGTCGACTTCCTGCGTCAGCTGGTTGACCTCGTTCTGGATGTCCGTCTTGTCGGTGGCCCCGAGGTCGCCGTTCTGGTACTGCACGGCAAGCTCACGGACGCGCTGAAGCATGCTCTGCACGTTGTTGAGCGAGCTCTCCGCGGTCTGAACCATCGAGACCGCGTCGCCGACGTTCCGGCTGGCCTGGTCGAAACCGTTGACCTGGCTGGTCAGGCCCTGGCTGATCGCGTAACCAGCGGCGTCGTCCGCCGCAGTGTTGATCCGCAGGCCCGAAGACAGACGCTGCATCGCCGTGGCAACCGCGTTGCTGGAGTTAACCAGGTTGCGGTTGGTGTCCATCGCCGAGATGTTGGTGAGAATCGAAAGGGACATTTGTTACACCTCCATGGTGTTAGTTGTTTGGGGTTTGTCCCCCGGCTGCTCCTTGCTGCCGGTCTCTCCGGTTATCGCCCTGGGGCGGGTCCTCTTGAGAGGGTGTCCAGAAGTGTCTGGACGCTTTCTTTGAAAGTGCAGATTTGCAGGGCCTTTCTATGCGGGCCAACGCCCCGCTCGACGCGTCTCGGTGAGCGTTCGACTGGGACGTTGTCTACGCCGAGACGTCGACGTGCAGGCCGCCGTCGGCGTCCTCGTCGAAGCCGCCAGCGTCGTAGTCCTCCCAAGACGCATCGTCGGTCGGTGTCTCTCCGTGAATGCTCACGGTCGCGTCCGGACGGGCGCGGCGCTTGCCGCCGGGGTAGCCGCCGGCGCCCTCATCGCGCTGGCGCTTGCGGTCGATCTTGCCGGCCATCGGTGACGGCGCCACCGGCGGGATGTTCGGCGGCTGGGGGATGATCGGGTGAATCGGGTCCATCTGGTCCTACCTGCGGTCCGTCAAGTGCCTGCGGGCTAGCTCCCCGACTGCTCGGCAGCCGGCGCCGACGGGATCACACGCCCCGCCTCGGCCGCGGCGCGCAGCTCGGCCACCATCAGGTGGCGCCAGACGGTCACCGCGCAGCCCCAGGCGACGACGTAGCCCGCGACGCCCGCCGCCAACGCTCTCAATCCGCCGATCGCGAACGGGACCTGAGCCTTGTGCGCCATGTAGGCGGCGATCGCGAAGCCGACGATCCCGCCCCAGCCCTTGGCCATCCGGACGTGAGCACGCGCCCGTGGGTGGTTGGCGACGCTGGGCCCGCCGCCGGCGGCGCCCTTGCCCTTCTTGCCCTTCTTGTCCTTGCCTGCCTTGTCGTCCTTCTTGCTCATCAGAGGCTCCTGGGGGAGTGAGGACTACCGCTAGCTGGGGTTTGCCCGCCGCGATGGCAGCTGCTGCACCGCCGCGTTGCCGGACGTCTTGGTCTTCGCCAGCGCGGCGCGCTGGCACTCGAACACGAAATGGATCAGGCGCTGACGGTCGGCGCTCGAGATCTCGTCGAACACGAGCGCTCGGCGGCCCTGCTCGTCGTTTCGCACAACGTGCGCGCGGCCCTCGACGGGCGCCAGGTTCGCGCCGAGATGAAGGCTGAAGCGCACCGACGAGTCCAGCGGCAGGTCCGGGCCCGTGACCAGCATGCCGCCGCCGCTGACGTCGATGGCGTGAGTGTTGATCGGCTCGCCGTGGAGACCGATCGCAAGCACGACCGGCTGCACCGCGTCGACGCGGACGAACTCCCGGCGCTGCACGACCTCGCGCTCGGCCGCAACCGTGAAGCGCACCAGGTCGCGGCCCTCGAGCGTCGCCTCGCCGCTGAAGCGGATCAGGCCGTGCGTCGAGACGTATTCGAGCGACAGCGGCTCGCTGGAGCCTGGCTGCAGCTCCTCGCCGGCCTCGAGCATCAGCACGAGCACGAGCTGGTCGCCGCGCTCGAACACGCGCACGGGTACCTGCTCGCCATCAGGAGTGGTGAGCTTGCCCTCCTTGCCGCCGGAGATCAGGCGGACGACGTTGTCCGGCAGCCCGGCGTCGCTCATGGCAGGAGGCGAGCCGCCAGGGAGGTCGGGTCCGAGGCCGACAGCGCGCTGTCGAGCTCGAGGCCGTCGTGGACGTAGGCGATCGGCACGCCGCTGATGTGGGCGAGCTCGGCCGCGACACCGAGCTGCTCGGCCTCGTCGGCGTGGGTGACCGCGATGCCGTCGACGCCCAGCGCCGCAAAGCTCTCGACGAGCCGCTTGGCGGCGTGCACGCTGAACGTGGCCGGAATCGTGATGTACAGGGCGTCGAGGTCCAGCGAGCTCAGCTCGGCGGCGAGGGCCTGGATGGCGGCCTCGTCACGCGGGCTGGTGGCGGGCGTGTCGACCACGACCATGCCGTGCTGGCGGCCGCTCTGGACGGCGGCGTGGCCGTCGTTCGCGGTCGGGGCGACCGTGACCCACGTGCTCTGGCCCTTCAGCAGGTCCTTGACCTCGGCGCCCCAGTCCTCGCCGCCGAGTGCAACAACGCTTGCAGCCAGCGTGCTGGCGCGAGCGTAGGCCGCGGCGAGCGAAGCGGTGCAGCGGGTCTTGCCCGAGCCGCCGGCGCCGACAAACGCGATCGCGGCGCCACCTGCCGGCAGCGACGACGGCGACGGAAGCGTCGAGGCGAGCGTCGCCCGGACGGCGTCGCGGAGGTTGCCGGAGGCCAGCGGCGAACGGTGCGCTGCGGCCTCGTCGATCAGCTGGCGGGCCCAGCTCTCGCTGATGCCCTGCCAGACCAGCTCGTCGGCCAGGGTGGCGGCGTCATCACCGTCGATCTGCCCGGTCTGCTGAGCGGCGAACGCGCGCTGGGCCGGGACCTGAACCGGCGCCGGGGCCGGCTCGGCGACCGGAGCCGGCGCCTGCTGCGTGATGATCGGCTTGGGGCGGATGATCGGCTGCGGCGCGACGGCCCTCGCGGCCGCGGTGGCGGGCTGCGGGATCGCGACGGGCTCGGGCTGCGGTACGACGACGGGCTCGGGCTCGATCACGACCGGCTCGGGCACGGGCTCCGGCTCGATCACGGGCTCGGGGGCCACGACGGGCTCGGGCTGCGGCTCAATGACGGGCGCAGGCTCAACCGCGACCGGAGCGGGCTGCGGGGCCACGGGAGCCGGGGCGTCGACAATCAGGCCGGCCGCCTCCTGCAGGCGCTCCACGAACGACGGCCCCGACGGCTCGGCCGGCTGCTCCGGGATCACGGGAAGCTCGGCGGCGTGGCGCTCGTAGCCGTTGAGCTGCTCCGGGGCGGCAGCCTCATCGAACTCGTAAGGCAGCTCGTCGATCGTGTTGTCGATCCCGCCCGTAGGCACGTAGAAGGTCTCGATCAGGTTCGGGGTGTCGGGCCGCACCGGCTCAGCGGGCTCGATCGGCTCGTAGGCGCCCTCGCCGGACTCCAGCGCGGGAAGCTCCAGGGTGACCTGCGGAGCGGGGTCGGCGTAGGGGTCCTCGATCTCATCGAGCAGGCTCTGGTCGACGTCGTGTTCGTCGTAGATGTCGACCCGAGGCTGGGGGGCCTGGGCGTCGACCTCAACGCACTTCTGGGCGAAGAATCCGCCGACGCCGCCGGTCAGACCCTCGCGCTGGCGCAGGATGATCGCGTCGGGGCCTAGCTCCTCACGGATCTGCGGGATCAGATCCTCGAGCTTGCGTCCCCGATAGGTCCGGACGCCCCTGAGCTCGTTGCTGTGGCCGTTGGTCTGTGAGGGGGTCTGGCTCTGCGGGTTCATGCGGTGACGACTCCTATGGTTTCGACGCTAATGCCGGAGGCAACTTCGTTGTAAGAACAGACGGGCAGGTGCGGTACAGCCGCCTCGACCAGTCGCCGCACGTGCCTGCGGACGCGGGCCGAGCAAAGCAGCACGGGCCGGGCGCCGCCGCGGCCTGCGGCGTGCTCGGATTGGCTGCGCACGGCGCCGAGCACAGCCTGTGCCCGGGCCGGCTCCATTGCCAGGTACTCCCCATCGCTCGTCTGGGTGATCGAAGTGGCTAGCTCCTGCTCGATCGCCGGATCGAGCGTGATTACGCGCAACGTGTGTGTCGGGTCCAGGTGCGGCGCGGTGATCGCGCGGCCCAGCGCCTGGCGGGCGTATTCGGCGAGCAGGCTGGGGTCACGGGTGACCCGGGCCTTGTCGCCGACGGCCTCGACGATGGCGCCAAGATCGCGGATCGACACGCCCTCTGAGAGGAGGGCCTGCAGTACGCGCTGAATCTCTCCGAGCGAGAGGACGTCTGGCACAACCTCTGTAACGACAGCTTCGTTGATTTCCTTTAGCTGATCGAGCAA